>SVAN01000013.1 GCA_015059375.1 Bacillota bacterium
AAAAAATACAAGAAATTGTTAAAAAAGTGTTTACAAAAAATAAAAAATAGTGTAGAATGGAACTTGTACTGAAACAAGAAATGTTTCTTTATTAGGGGTTCGGAAGCTGAATCCTTAAGGCACCATAATGATATTAAAGCCTTATTGTAAGGCTTTTTTTTTTGCTTACTTAATGATACAATAATTATGTGATGATAGATGAGTAAAGTAAGAGCTGATAATCCGGTAGTTCGCCGAACGATGGTTGCAATTATTGTAATCTTTTTGAGTGTTTGTATAGTACTTTTTAGTATTTTTGTTATTTGGAAAAGTATGAATACTTTGGCCTACGACTTAGGAGAAAAGAGTTTTCTTAACGGTTACGAAGATTATATATTAAAATCATATGAAGATTATTTGTCTTTAGTGAAAAAATATGAAATAAACCAGGATTTAACAGCCGAAAATTTTGTGAAAAATTATTATGTTGTATCTTTTCAAGAATATGATCCATGCGGTGAATCAAAAATGAAAGAAATTAAAAATATTGAAATTAATGAAGTAATAAATATTACTTTTAAAGTAAATAATAAATGTGGATGGTGCAAGAAGCACTTGGCATTACATTTAATAAAGATTGATCAAATACCTGATGATAAAAAGATTAATTATAGTTATACTTATGCTAAAAAATCGCTACAATGTGGAACAATTCAATAAATATTGTTGGCAAATCAATAAAAAAGTGATAATATAATATTGTAAATCAATGAGAAAAGACAAGATTATTAAAGGCGTTATATAGAGAATTAACAAGTGGTGGAATGTTAATTAGCAAATTTAATGATTACTACTTTTTGAGAGGATTAATAAATCCCGGCTATAATGGTCGTTATATTAATTAAGAAATGAAGGATGGTACCGCGAAAATTCGCTCCTTAGGTATCATCTTTTTTATTTTTAGGATGGTGAAATATGGAATCAAGTATGCTTACGGAATTATATCAATTGCAACGAACTTTGGTTGTACTTAATCTGATAAGAGATGTTAATCGCTTTGGCAAAGGTAATCAAGATATTGATGAGAGTATATCTACTGTTATGCGATTAGTTGAAGATAAAAAAATATTTTAAAGGAGAAGGAAATAAATGAAAAAAATATTAGAAGATGAAAAATTATCAATGATGAATCATAGTTGTGCTCATCTTATGGCCCAAGCGGTAAAACATTTATACCCAAATGCTTTGTTTTGGGTAGGACCAGTTATTGAAGAAGGCTTTTACTATGATATTGATTTAGGCGATGAAGCTATTAAAGAAGAAGATTTAATTAAAATAGAAAAGGAAATGAAAAAAATTTCCAAAGATGGTAAAAGAATTTATCGAGAAGAAATATCCAAAGAAGAAGCTTTAGAAAAATTTAAAAATGATCCATATAAAATTGATTTAATAAATAATTTTGCAGAAGGAACAATAATAAGTTGCTATACGCAAGGAGATTTTACCGACCTTTGCAGAGGACCTCATGTTGATACTGTTAAAGAATTAAAATTTTTCAAATTATTAAAATTTAGTGGAGCCTATTGGAAAGGCGACGCTAAAAATAGAATGCTTCAAAGGATTTATGGAGTTTGCTTTGAAAATGAAGAGGATCTTAATGAATATTTAAAAGAACTTGAAGAGGCTAAAGAAAGAGACCATCGTAAAATTGGCAAAGATTTGAATATTTTTATGTCTCATAATTTAGTGGGAAAAGGCATGCCTTTGTGGCTTCCTAACGGAGCGATTGTTCGTAAAAACTTAGAAAATTATATTTATGAAAAAGAACAAAAATTAGGATATCAACACGTTTACACTCCTTGTGTAGGTACAGTAGATTTATATAAGACTTCTGGACACTGGGATCATTATAAGGAAAATATGTTCCCATCGATGAAAGTTGATGAAGAAGAATTTGTATTAAGACCAATGAATTGTCCTCATCATATGTTAGTATATGGTAATGAACTACATTCTTATCGTGATTTACCAATACGAATAGGCGAATTTGCTACTGACTTTCGTTACGAAGCGAGTGGCGCGGTAAAAGGCCTTGAAAGAGTTAGATGTATGTGTCAAAATGATGCGCATCTATTTGTAAGACCTGATCAAATTGGTGAAGAATTTAAAAAGGTTGTTGCGTTAATTTTGGATGTTTATAATGATTTTGGGTTAAAGAATTATAAATTTAGACTTTCATTACGGGATCCTCAAGATAAAGAAAAGTATTTTGATGATGATCAAATGTGGAATGAAGCAGAAAATAAATTACGTGAAGTTTTAAATGAATTTGGATTAGACTATTATGAAGCAATTGGCGAAGCTGCTTTTTATGGCCCTAAATTAGATGTAGAAGTAAAACCTGCAGTAGGTCCCGAAGTAACATTATCTACTTGTCAATTAGATTTCCTTTTGCCAAGAAGATTTGAATTATCTTATATAGATAAGGATGGTAATAAACAAGTCCCAGTTGTATTGCATCGAGCTATTTTTGGTACGTTTGATAGATTTACTGCTTTCATTTTAGAAGAAACTAAAGGGGCACTTCCTGTATGGCTTTCACCTATTCAGGTTAATGTAATTCCGGTTAATAATGAATATCACCTAGAATATGCTCAAGAAATATATGAAAAATTAGGTGCTGCCGGATTTAGAGTTAAATTGGATGACCGTAACGAAAAATTAGGTTATAAATTACGCGAAAGTATTATTAACAAAAATCCATATACTTTGATTTTAGGCCAAAACGAAGTGGATGATAAAACAATCAGTTATCGTTTAAATAATGAACAAGATACTCATACGATGAGCCAAGAAGAATTTATTGATATGTTAGAAGATCAAATAAAAGCCAGAAAATAATGGCTTTTTTTGTTGGTGTTAACATATAATGATGATATAATAAAAATGTCAAATTCAAAAATAAAGGTAAGGAGTGGTGTTATGGAATTTGGATTTGGTCTTTTGTTGATTATTGGAATTGTTATTCTAGGATCATTGAAGCAAATTAATCAATATGAAAGAGGTGTAAAATTTACTTTAGGTAAGTTTACTAAACTGATGGAACCAGGATGGCGAATTGTTTTACCGATTTTTCAGTCATATAAAAAGGTAGATATTAGAACTAAGGTAGATGATGTGCCAGAACAAGAAGCAATTACTAAAGATAATGTATCAGTTAAAATTAATGCTGTAATTTATTATAAGGTATTTGATGCTTCATTAGCAGTATTAGAAGTAGAAGATTTTTATTATGCAACTGCGCAACTTGCGCAAACGACAATGCGAAATACAGTAGGAAGTGTTACCCTAGATGAATTATTAAGTGAAAGAGAAACGATTTCTGTAAAGATTCGCGAAATTATTGATAAGGAAACAGATCCTTGGGGAATAAAAGTTGAAAATGTAGAACTAAAGGATATATCATTAACTGATGAAATGAAACGGGTAATTGCTAGAGCCGCTGAAGCAGAAAGAGAAAAACAAGCAGTAATTACTAAATCAGAAGGTGAAGCGGCAGCAGCTACGAATTTAGCAAAAGCAGCTCAAACATTAATGTCCAGTCCAGGCGCTTTACATTTAAGAACACTTGAAACAATTAACGATGTTTCTTCTGATCAATCTAATACAATTTTCTTTGCATTACCAATTGAAGTTCTCAATGCAATAAATGGTTTTAGTGAAAAAAGTAGTAAGAATAATATTACACCTGTTGAAATGCTTAATGTAAGCCATCATAAAAATACCAATCAAAAATAATTAGCTCGCGCTAATTATTTTTTTGTCCCTGATATGTATTACGGTAGAGCATTTCTTTGTCGATGTCATTTAGTAAAATAAATTTTTTAGTAAGCCAAGTTGGAGTGATTAAATCTTCGATAATGGGATCGCCAGTAATTCTTTCAATGACCACTTTTTCGTCAAGAATTTCAAGTTGGTTTATAACAATATCAATATATTCTTCTTTTGTAAGAATATGAAAATTTGTTTTTTTATACAGTTTTTCTAAGGGAGTATCTTTTAAAATGTGGAGCATATGAATTTTAATGCCATCAACTTGTAAGTTATTTAAAAAACAAGCTGTATTTAACATATCTTCTTTGGTTTCAAAAGGTAGCCCATTAATGATATGAGCAACTACAAAAATCCCTTTATTTTTTAGCGATTTTACAGCACTGGCAAATGATTCTTTGTCGTGTCCGCGATTGATTAATTTTAAAGTTGAATTATTAGAACTTTGTAACCCCAATTCTATTGTGAGAAAAGTCTTTTGGTTTAGTTCTTCAAAATAATTAAGATATTCATTAGAAAGACAATCACATCTTGTTGCTATCGAAATGCCTACAATTTCTGGAATGTCTAAAAAGGGTTTGATATTTTTTTTGAATTGTTCTAATGGCATATATGTGTTAGTGCCTGTTTGAAAGTAAACGATATGTTTAGCATTTGGCCATTTTTTATTCAAGATTTTTACTTCTTCGTTATATTGCGTAATCAAAGATAATTCATTGTTAGTGATATTTGCTTTACTATTATCTTTGCAATAAATACAGCCCCCGTTTATTTTATTAGGACAAGTTGCTTTAGCATCAATTGGTATTTTAAAAACTTTCGAATTGAATTTTTTTCTAAGAAAGTAATTGAAAGTATGATATCTTTTATTGTCGTTTGAATACTTAAACATATTTTCCTCGTTTTATGACAATATCTTAACATAAAAAAGTTGTAAAATCCAATTAAGTGGTGTATAATATTAATAGTTGCTGGGGTAGCTCAGTTAGTAGAGCAACGCTCTCGTAAAGCGTAGGTCATAAGTGCAATTCTTATCCCCAGCACCATTTATTTATTATTTTACAAAGGATCACATATTATAGTGATTTTTTTATTTGTATACGAGATAAAAGCGCTTTTTGGTTTCTATTTGCCAATTTTTTTGTTATACTAAAGAAGTAGATGATAGGAGTTAATATGAAAAATGTGTCAAAAGTTATATTGGTTTTTCTCTTAGGAATGTTACTTACTGGTTGCAAAAAAAGTAGTGTTATAACTACTAAATGTGAAAAGATATTTGAAGATACTAAGATTAAACAGACGTTTACACTAGAGTCTGTAAATGAGGATGTAAAAAAGATGCATGTTGATTACTTGTTTGATAATGGAATGTTTGCGGTAGATTCTCTTGCTGTTCTTGATGAAGAAACAAAAGAAAGTATTCGAAAAGGTGGTTTAACCATGCTAAAACTAAATGAGGAAAGTTATCAAGGATTAAGTATTAATGTTTCTATTGAGGATAAAATGAATATAGAAGTAGCTGTAGATTTAAAAAAAGTTGAGCCAGAAACTTTAAAAAATTTAAATTTAAATCTTGATATAAATAATCAAAAAATTTCTACAATTAAAGACTATTTAACAGAAAATGGTTATACGTGCAAATAAAAAAACTAACTTTTGGTTAGTTTTTTTGTGGATCAATTAATATTTTTATTGCATCATCAGTTCCGCTTGTTAATCTTTCAAATGCCTTTTGAACTTCATCGATTGGGACAATGTCATCAACAAATTTTTCTACATCTAATTTTTTTCTACTAATTAAATCAATGCACTCGGTAAATTCGTCAACTGTATAAGCAATTGCACCATAAACTCTTAATTCTTTAGTTACAACTAAAACAGATGGAATAGAAATATTTTGGGTTGCTACACCTACTAAAACGACACACCCATTAGGTTTAACAGTAGCTAAAGCTGTTGTAACTGCTGCCGAATTACCAGAACAGTCAATGACAACATCGAATCCAAAAGGACATTCCTTTAAAACCTTTGTCATAAAATTTTCATCTTTTGCATTAAACCATTCATCAGCGCACTTAAGCGTTACACTTTTTTCTCCACGTTTTTCATTAGTTTCAGAAACAGCTACATAGCTTGCACCATTCAATTTAGCGAATAGAGCACATAAATCACCAATGATACCAGCTCCGATTACTAGAACTTTGTTGCCAACCTCTAAATCAGCAAGGTGAACTGCGTGTAAAGCTACGGCAGCGGGTTCAACCATTGCAACTTCATTATCTGTTACATTGTCAGGCACTTTAATAACCATATCAGGTCTAATAGAACATTTTGGTGCATAAGCTCCGGGATTATCTAAACTAAGACCAACTGCATATGTCCAAGTTTGAGGACAATATTGAGGGTTACCACTTTTACAAGCTGCACATTCATTACAAGGCGAAATTGGTAGAGCAGTTACCTTGTCACCAATTTGTAAATCGGTTCTAGCGCCAGGATTAATAACCGTGCCACAAAATTCGTGTCCCATTACTAAACCTTCTGGCATTCCCATATCCCAATTGTGAATATCAGATCCGCAAATACCAGCTTTTTTTACTTCAATAACAACGCTTCCGTTAAGACTAGTTGGCTCGTTAATTTCGTCAGTTTCAATTTTTTTGATTCCTTTAATCATTGCACATTTCATATAATGTATCACTCCTTACTTTAAATTAATTATATAATAAACTTGGGCTATAATACTATTTAATATTGTAAAAAAACGTAAAAAATATGTCTAGTTATCATTTGCGGTTTTTGGACGTTGCTTTGAAAAAAAGATTTGGTATAATAAAGTTACAAAAACGCAATTAAAAGGAGGGCTCACATGTTAGTATATGGCAAGAATGTTTTGTATGAATTAGAAAAAAAACAAATTAAGAAAGTATATGTGTCGCGAAAAGAATATTTAGATTATTTGCATGATAATAAAATAAAATATGATTTTGTAGATAATGCAGTTTTGGATAGGAAAGTTAAAGGAAATCATCAAGGGATAGTTATTGAAATATTGGAATATGAATACTATAATTACGATGATATTTCAGGTGATTTGGTAGTGATGCTCGATCATTTGTCTGATCCACACAATTTTGGGGCAATAATAAGAACTTGTGAATGTATTGGCGTATCTTCAATAATTATCCCTAAAGATCGAAGCGTTCTTGTAAATGATACAGTGTATAAGACAAGTGTTGGTGCAATTAATAATGTTAAAATAATTATGGTTTCTAACTTAGTTAATACCATTAATAAATTAAAAGAAGCTGGTTATTTTATTTATTGTGCAGATATGGATGGAGAAAATTATAAAAATGTAAATTACGCGCCAAAAAAAGTCTTGATTATTGGCAGCGAAGGTGATGGCATATCTTCATTGATTCGTAAAAATTCTGATGTAATAGTGTCATTGCCGATGCGTGGAAAGATTAATAGTTTAAACGCTTCGGTGAGTGCTGGTGTATTATTATATGAGATGGGTACATATGAAAAGTAGTTTAGAAGTAACTGATAGCGAGCTAATCAATTTGCTAGCGGAAGACGAAGAGAATATTAAAAACATAATTTATGAAGAATATGGTTATTTAATTGATGTTATTATCAGAAAATATAATAGCTTTATTAAAATGTTTCAAATTGATGAGCAGGAATTACGTTGTGAAGCATCTTATGGTTTTAGCGATGGCATAAATTCATATCATGATAATAAAAATACGACATTGAAAACATTTTTAAGCTTGTGTATTGAAAGACGAGTAATTAAATTCTTAACTAAGTTTACTACTCAAAAATCACAAATGCTAAAAGATGCGCTATCATTAGATGAATCTCATGGCGAAGGTCACACACCGTTAATTGAAATTTTAAGCGATGAAGGAGAGCAAGACCCCCTTAATAATTTAACTTATATCGAAACTTTCGAAGAAATAGTATCTTTGGCAAAAGCGTCACTATCTGAATTTGAATATATTGTTTTTACTTATATGTTAAATGAAACAACATATCAACAAATTGCTCGTATATTAGATAAAACGCCTAAACAAATCGATAATACGATTCAGAGAATCAAGCTTAAAATGCGTAAAATATTAGAGGATAATAAAATTAATTAATGAAAGGCTTGCAAAAATATTGATTTTTTGATATTCTAATATTGCATTTATGGCGGAATTGGTGAAGTGGTTAACACGGCAGATTGTGGCTCTGTTATGCAAGGGTTCGACTCCCTTATTTCGCCCCATATATGTAAAATCAAACCTTTGGGTTTTAAAACATGGAAAAGTTCAATTATTCTAACAGGATGTTGAACTTTTTATTTTTTATTAATAATGTAACTGATTTAATGAAAACAGCATTAAGATTTCAAGTTACTGAATGTGATTGTGGAATTGTATCTTTATTTAGTGTAATCAGTTATTTATTTGATAGAGAAGAGCTTCCAGCAAAATGAAAATGTTATTAGTGAAACTACTAAAGATTTTGCTTTTGGTGATAAGAATAAAAGAGAATGTGTTTTAATGAATAGAATATAAAAATATATCAGAAGGTCGCTCAGTGGTAATATTAGTGAAGCTGATTTTAGTTTCACTTTTTTGTTGTATCACATCTGTTTTAGTTATTAATGGTTAGAAAATAGTATATTTTGTGTTTAAAAAGTTACATTAATAAAAGAGGAAGTTTATGAAAAATAATTTAACTATATATAGACAAAAGAGAAATTTTAACAAAACCCAAGAGCCTAAAGGAAATAATAAAAAAAGTTCTAAAAAACTTCGCTTCGTAGTTCAACATCACTTGGCTACTCGTAATCATTTTGATTTGCGTCTAGAGTGGGATGGAGTTTTAAAGAGTTGGGCAATTCCTAAAGGCCCATCGTATGATAGTAATGAGAAAAGGTTAGCTATTTTAGTTGAAGACCATCCTTTGGATTATCGGAATTTTGAAGGAACTATCCCTAAGGGCGAATATGGCGGCGGAATAGTTATGCTTTTTGACGAAGGCTATTGGGAGGCAATTGATGATTTTGCTCATAATTTTAAAAAAGGCAGTTTTAAATTTGTTTTAAGAGGTGCAAGATTAAAAGGAATATGGAATTTAATCCACATTAAAACTGATAATTGGTTACTTATTAAAGAAGATGATGGATATCGAGAGTTTAGTAATATCGAGAGTATCAAGACAAGCATACGAACAGGTCGAACGATGAAAGAAATTGCAGAAAATATGCCTATTAGAAAAAATATTCCAAATGAAATAGAAGGTATTTTAATATCCAATCCTAGAAAATTTCTCTATCCGAAAGTTACAAAAATGCAAGTTGCTAAGTATTATCAGGCCGTTAGTAAAAGAATGATGCCCTTTTTAAAGTATCGTATTATAAGTACAGTTCGTTGTCCTAATGGTGCTGTCAACAAAAGTTTTTATAAAAAACATTTAGAAAATGAGCGGGAAGGTATATGCCAAATTTTATTGCCAGGATTCGATTCTGAAAAGGACGATTATTACTATATTACTAACACTAAAGGTTTAATTAGTGAAGTTCAGATGAACAGCGTTGAATATCATATTTGGGCAAGTCGCGTAGACGATTTAGACGCTCCCAATATGATGGTATTTGATTTAGATCCTGATGAAAATCTAAGTTTAAAAAAAGTTAGAGAAGGAGTAATTGATTTAAAAAATGTTTTAGATGAATTAAAACTTAAATCGTTTCTTAAGACAAGTGGTGGAAAAGGGTACCATGTAGTAGTGCCAATTCAAAATCTTAATTGGCATGAATTTCAGAAAATTGCTAAAAATATTGCACTTGTAATGGAGCAAAAATGGCCTAATAAATATACAAGTAACATTCGAAAGGAAAAAAGAAAAAATAAAATATTTATTGATTGGATCCGGAATACTAAAGGCGCAACAACCATTGCACCATATTCATTGAGAGCTCGTGAAAAAGCCACAGTATCCATGCCAATATTTTGGGATGAACTTTATAAGATTAAACCTGACGATATAACAATTCGCAAAGCAATAAAAAGACTAAAAAAGCCTAATCCATGGAAAAATTTTTAAAACATTTAATTTTGCTGTGTTATAATGAAACAAAGAAATGGTAGTGGTATAAATGAAAAAAATCTTCTTAGTTATAGGCATAATGTTATTGTTATGTGCATGTAAGGATTCCAAGAATCTTAATAGCTCATTAGAAAATCAATCTAGTTTTATTACTGGCGAGAAAATGCAAGAATTAATGAAGGAAAATGATTATATTATTTTGGATGTGCGAACTGAGGATGAATATAATAATTCCCATGTTAAAGGTGCTATAAATATTCCTCATAATTTAATTGATGAGAATATAGCTTTGGATAAAACAAAAATAATTTTTGTTTATTGCTTAAGCGGCAGACGTAGTTCCTTAGCTCATAATACTTTAGAAGCTTTAGGATATACTGTATATAATCTTGGGGCTTTTGAAAATATTGATTTGCCTAAGGATTAATATTTAAATGAATTATAAGTTTTTTTTAGGATAAGTTATATTATAATTACTGGGGCCTTCAATAGAGTTACCATCAATATCAAATCGTGAACCGTGACAAGGACAATCCCAAGTTTTTTCAACAACGTTAAAAATCAAACTGCACTTCATATGAGGACATAAATTATAAACAATATGTTCTTTTTTATTTTCATCAATATAAATTGCAATATTATCGCCGTTTCGCTTTTCAAAACGCACATTATCAGGATACCAAGGTTTTTGCTTTTTTATTTTACTTTTTATAAATGAGCAGGTGTTACATCCTAAAACAATTGGGAAATTTAACATTTTGCCAATATTTATTTTTCTCAAAGGGTTAAAAAGTGCTAAATATTTGTTACTTTTTTTAGTAATTATGTCTGCGAGAATTTTGCCAGCAATTGAGCCGTTAGTCATTCCCCAAGTATTATAACCAGTGGCTATTAATAATGTATTGGTTTTATCAATTGCTCCAATAAAAGGAAGCGCATCATCTGTCATTATGTCCATGTTTGACCATATGTAGTCCGGAGAATTTTGTGATTTTAATAAAGCATTAAAATTCTCTTGTTCATTATATTTCGTACATGAAATATGTGAATTAGTTAATTCTATTTTATAATTCTGATTTTTATCGCTGTGATATCTTAGAGAAGTTATAGGTTTAGAAATGGTTATAGCATTGAAATAATCATTCTGATTAACTTTAAATGCCTTGATATATGACTTTTCAATTGAAGTTTTTAAAGGGAACCAAAATGGAATTAAAAAATAGGGGTAATGTAGTGCTAGGATAACATATTTGGCTTTAATAAAGTTTTCGCCAATTTTACAAATGTATAAATTGTTTTCCTGATGAATACTTGTAACTTTGGAATTTTCAAATATTCTAACTTTACTATTTAAGCATTTATTTTTTAAAGCATATAAATATTTTAAAGGATGAAAAACATAACTGTCTTCAATAAAAACCGCATTGTTTACTTTCGTTTTGTCGGGGAGTGAGGATGCATAATTTAACTTAACTTTTAATTCCTTTAAAATATTTATTTCTTGAATTAATTTTTCATTATCATAGTTCGTATAGAGGTAGGAATTTACTTTTTGAAAGTCACAATTAATATTTTCCTTACTTATAATATTTTTAACTAGATTTATAGCATCGATTTGCGATTCTAAATATAATTTTGCTTTATCTAGACCATGATATTTCTTTATTTTAGTATAAATATTTTCTTGTAGGTAGGTTAGTTTTCCAGTTGTTTTACTAGTGACGCCCATACCTATCGTGTTTTTTTCGACTAGAGCAATATTTAATCCACTGTTTTTTAATTGGTAAGCGGCACTTATTCCTGTTATACCTCCGCCTATAATTAGTACATCTAGTAAAAGATTCTCGTGTAAAGAATTGCAAACTGTATTTTGTTTTTCTTCGGTCCATATACTTATATTTTTCATAATCATCACTTTTAGTATGTTCAAAAATAAATGAATAATAATTATAATGTGATATACTTATAAAGTAGTGTGAGGTAAAAGTATGAAAAAAGCATTAATTATTTTAATAATTGTCAGTATTATGATACTTCTGTATTTATATTTTGAAGATACATCATTAAAAGTTTCAAACTATGATGTTAAAAGCAATCTGTTACCTAATGGCTTTCATGGTTACAAAATTGCCCATATTTCGGATTTTCATAATACGAAATCTAATCGATTAAAAAAACAAATTTTAAAGTCTTTAGAAGAACAAAAGCCAAATATTTTGGTTATTACTGGTGATTTTATTGATTCAAGAAGAACTGATATGAACGTTTCTTTAGAATTTATTCAAAAGATTAAAGACATTCCAATTTATTATGTTGCTGGAAATCACGAATCAAGAATTAAGGATTATAATGTGTTTAAAGAGAAGCTTCTTAATTTAGGAGTAATTGTTTTGGAAAATACCAAAATAAAACTTATGAACAATGGCCAATCAATTCATTTGATAGGTTTACAAGATCCGTCTTTTGAAACTGGTGAAAATAATCATAATAAAATGATAAAGGTTGTTGATAATTATTTAAAAATGCTTGCAACAAAAGATAATTTTGAAGTGTTACTAATACATCGGCCGGAATTATTTGAAATATATACCCAAAATAATGTTGATTTAGTTTTTAGTGGGCATGCTCATGGTGGCCAAATAGTTATTCCCTTTGTAGGGCCAATCCTAGCTCCGAATCAAGGCTTTTTCCCAAAATTAACTTCCGGAGTTCACACAGAAAAAAATACTAATTTAGTTATCAGTAGAGGTATAGGTAATAGTCTATGCCCAATTCGAATTAATAATAATCCTGAATTAATTTACGTAACATTAGAAAAATAATTTTCTTTCATTCTTTGCTGTAAAATGGTATACTTAATGTAGTAAACGAGTAGCTATTTATTGGCGTAAGTCCAGTTGAAATAGCTATTTTTTTATTATAGGGAGGTAAAATGAAGGCCAAAGGCGAATATATAGTTTATCGTAAGGAAGTATGTATTATAAAAGATATTATAGAAATGAATGGGGAAAAATATTATGCTTTGTTCCCGTTGGGAGACGAAAGCCTTTTATTGAAAGTTCCGGTATCCAATCAATTTTTAAGAAGCCCTATATCAAAAGCGCAAGCAGAAATCTTAATTGATAGCATTCCTAATATTACTACTTTAAATTTAAATGAAAAAATGATTGAACATGAATATCAAACATTGTTAAGTACATCTTCATTAGAAGATTTAATTAAGATAATAAAAACAACATATTTACGTAATGCTAGGAGAGCTAGTGAAGGTAAAAAGTTAGGAGAAAAAGACGAATTTTATTTTCAAAAAGCTGAAAAATTGCTTTATACGGAGTTATCAATCAGTTTAGATTTGACTATACCCAAAGTAAAAGAATATATTACTAATAAGTTATCTTTAAAATAAAAAAATACTGACATAGTATTTTTTATTTGTAATAAACATTGATATCAACGTCACCATTAATTCCGTCGACTAAGCCATTGTTGCAAAGCTGCCACATTATATAATCTTTATCATAATCACTTTGATTTATTGTATAATGTGCCAGCCATGTATCATACTTTATTGGTTGCCAAAAGGCATTTAAATAATTTTTACTTCCATAATGGATAGGAGTATAACCTGCATTTTTTATTTCATCTTGAAAAGCGTTCGCTGCACTTTGTAAATCAAATAAACTTATTCCTAGTTCATTCCATGCATTAAAGCTTTCCCAGTCAAAAGCAATTGGGAATGTTACTTCATAATTTTTAATATTATCAAGAACGTATTGAGCTTGTTTTTTTCCTTCGTTGGCGTCTGTTGCATATGAGTAAAAATAGATTCCTACTTTTATATCATTAGCTAAAGCCCCTTGAATATTTTTTTCATAATAGGGGTCTATTATATATTCTTCTCCAAAATACCATTGGGTTCCTAATCTAATCATTGCAAATTCTACCCCAGCAGCTT
Source organism: Bacillota bacterium (assembly GCA_015059375.1). Classification (GTDB taxonomy): domain Bacteria; phylum Bacillota_I; class Bacilli_A; order RF39; family UBA660; genus UBA6448. Next base: position 13,877 of record SVAN01000013.1, read on the forward strand.
TAACTTTAGCCCAATCAATGTCTCCTTGATATTTTGACACATCAATACCAATCATTGTTTTTTCATTTTTATATTTTTTTATAACATCAGTAATTTTGGTTCGAACTCGATTTGTGGAACTTGAGTTTGAGGAAGAAACATTGTTTTTTCTTTTTACATACAGAGTAAAGTCAATTGATTCAGTATTACCATAATCATCTTCAGCATTATATGTAAGTCGATAGCTTCCAGGGGTATTGACATCATATTGGCCTTCGATATAACAATTTGGCGATTTGTCGTGATTATCCGCACAAATAATTTTTTTTGTTAAGTCCCCATCAAATCCTTCTGTAACTGAGTAAGAACCGGAAAGCCAAATTAGTGGTTTTGTAGTATCGACAACATTATAAGTATATTCTTCTTTAAAAAGCTGAGTATCCTGTTCATATTTAATCGCAACTGTTTTTTCGCCAATAAAAGCAGTATCTAAATATTCATCAATAAATTTCATATTGTTATTTTGAAAAAGCTCATTAATTTTAATTAAACTACCATATTCGAATTCATAGGTGTTTGGTATTAGCTGGCCAACGCTTTCGATAAAATCTTCTTGCGGCTCTTTTGTTTTGTTAGTTATTTGTTTGGGGATTGAACATGCACTTAAAAGTATACATGTAACCCAGATTCCAATCATTTTTTTCATAAATCATCCTCAATCATTATTATAGCAATTAACTTTTCTAATTGATATAAAAAAATGAGAATTATAAATTAAATTGCGTTTTAACTAGTCTTATTTTATAATTTAAAAAGGTGATATTTATGTTGGTTAGTAACTTTGGAAATGACTATGAACTTATAAGAGGGAGCAATGGTCAAAAATTAGAAAGATGGGGAAAAGTGACTTTATTAAGACCCGATCCGGTTATTATTTGGCAAGATACAAACATAAATGTTAATGATGCAGATGCTGTGTATCATAGGTCAAACACTGGGGGCGGATATTGGGAAAACCTAAAGAAAGTTCCAGATCGATGGACAATAAATTACAAGAATTTAACATTTAATATTAAACAAATGGGATTTAAACATACAGGATTATTTCCTGAACAAGCAGTTAACTGGGATAGAATGATAGAAGCAATTCGTAACTCTTCGAAAAAAAGTTTGAAGGTATTAAACTTATTTGCTTATACCGGTGGTGCAACATTAGCTTGTCTATCTGCTGGAGCAAGCGTTGTTCATGTAGATTCTTCCAAAGGAATGAATGATTGGGCTAAAGAAAACGTTATTTCATCTGGACTTCAAGATAAGCCTGTTCGTTTTTTGGTCGATGATGTTATTAAATTTGTTGAAAGAGAAATTCGACGCGGTAATAAATATGATGCAATTGTTATGGATCCTCCGAGCTATGGTAGAGGAGCTAATAAAGAAGTCTGGTCGATTGAAAAAGATTTAAATCGCTTGCTTTCATTATGTGAACAAATTTTATCTGATGATTATTTATTTGTTTGCGTAAATACTTATTCAACAAACCTTTCTCTATTAACGTTAGAAAACTTATTGAAAACACATTTTACTAATAGTAAAGTGCAAGTTGATGAAATTGCACTTCCAATTAAAGAAAGTAATTTATATTTGCCATGTGGAGTGACTGGTTGGATTACTCATGAATAATTTAAATATCTTATATGAAGATAATCATTTAATAGTGGTGATAAAACCTCCGAATGTTTTATCACAAGCGGATAATACTAAGGACGCAGACATGCTAACTATAGTTAAAAGTTATCTTAAAAATAAATATCAAAAACCAGGAAATGTTTATTTAGGTTTAGTTCATCGATTAGATCGTCCCGTTGGAGGAATAATGGTATTTGCCAAAACTTCTAAAGCAGCGGCAAGATTAAGTGAACAAATTACTAAGGGATTAATGCAAAAAAAATACTATGCTATAGTAAATGGCTCTTTAAAAGTGAAAGAAGGTTCATTTGTTGATAAAATTGAAAAGACACCAAATAAAAAAGTGTTATTAAATACTATAAGTGGTAAAGAGGCAAAGTTAAATTACCGAGTTATTAAAGAGAAAGAGAATTTAACACTTGTTGATATAGAATTGATAACAGGAAGATATCATCAAATAAGAGTTCAGTTTGCTTCGCGGAATCATCCTTTATATGGTGATCAATTATATGGAACACAAGATAGAAAACAAATTGCGTTGTTTGCGTATCAACTTTCTTTCTTGCATCCAATTACTAAAGAAAAATTAATTTTTGAAAAAACTCCTGAGGGAGATATCTGGGACTTCTTTTTATAAAAAGAAGTTTTTTGTTTACTCATCGATAATTTTATTAACTTTCTATTTTGATAGTGATAAAATTATCATTATGGAAAATAGTAGTATGGATTTAGAAAAAATAGGTAAATTTATTGCCACTTTGCGAAAAAATAAAAAGTTAACACAATTGCAATTAGCAAATTTAATTGATGCATCAGATAAAACTATTTCAAAATGGGAAAATGGAAGTTTTCCAGATTTAGCATATCAAAGTAAATTGTGTTCGGCATTAGGTATTGAATTAGATGGATTACACGCTGGCGAGCTTAATCTAGAAAGGCGTCGCCGGCGAAAATTCCGTAAAATAATGAGTAGAATTGTTGCTGTTTATGCTGCAATTACTATCCCGTTGATTATCTTTTTATGTTTCTTCTTTGTGAATAATTATGATTCAACAAAGATATACAAGGTTAAAACGGGAGATAATTATATTGAAGCTTTTGTGAATGGGATGTTAATTGAAACTAACCAATTAAATATGTTATATATTGGTAACATTAATATTTTTGAATATGAGATAAAAAGTACTGATGTAGTAAGTGTTGATATTTATAGTGATTCAAAAGTAATTTTTCATTCAAATAAAGCAAGTGATATTATTGTTAAATATGGAAATGATAAGAAGATTAATAAAGATAATTTACTTATAAAAATTGAAATCCAAGATGCTAAAGAAAAAATATATAAATATGAAATAAAATTAGATACAACTGATATTTCTGGAGATAATCCAATTAAAAATTACAATATGAATAAATTAGAACTTCTTAGTGATAAAGAAATCATTGAAAATTTAAAAGAAAATGGTTTTGTTAATCATAGTGAATATTTAACTAAAAATACCAAAAAGAAACAACAAGAAGAGACTATTACTTATTTGGTTACATCCAAAAAATTAAGTTATAGTAGTTCTAATGATACAATAATTAAGAATATTATATTATTACCTAATAACAAATTTTTAGAAGTTTATATTTATCATAAGACTGATGGTGAGAAAGTTTTATTTGAAAAGTATACTTATAATTATGTAACGGAAAAATTAGATTGTCAGGTAGGCGTTTGCTCAACACTAGAAAATGTCCTTGAAACTATGGAAAGATATGTAATTCTACTTTTCGGAGAGTCGAGTTCTACGAATTAGAGATTGCCAATTTCTGACAATTTGCGATATAGTTTTTGTGGAAAGGAGGACAGGGTGTGAGAAAATTTATATTGTTAGTTGTATTTACGATTATGTTGATTCCTAATTCTGTATTTGCAGAAGATTATATTAACGATTTAGGCGTTGTGATAAGCGAAGAAGATTATAATAATTTGAGAACTATCTATACAGAAAAATATATTTCAGTTTTAGACCAAGAAAAATATAATCAAATTAAAAATATGAATCTTAACTATGATGATGTCCAAAAAACTGTTAAATATATTAAGTCTGAATATAATCATGTAACTGGTGAAACACTAGAAACCGAAGTAACAAAAGAAGAGTATGATAATGCTAGTGTTGCACCACAAACAAGGACTACCGTTGTCGAAACGGCTTACAAACATACTTCATTAGCGTTAATTAAAACGAGCGAAGCAAATGACACCGCATTTTTTAGTTATACTTGTTTATGGAAAATTATGCCGGCTGTAAGATCGTTTGATGTTAACGGAGTTAGATTTTCTGGTATGGAAAAAGTTAATGGAACCCAACAAGGTAAACAAGTTTACACTTTAAATGGGGAAAATGGTTTTGTTCAATACAATTTTAATGGTACTAACATCAACAATTTTTCTAATGGTTTTGGCATATCAATGAATTTATTAAATTCTAATGTGACTTACCTAGAAAGTACAATTGATGCTAGTATGGCAATTACTGCGTACCCTGCAAGCCTTTTTGCTAGTTACCAACATGCTATAGAGGATGTTTCTTTAGCAACATCAAAAAACTATACATTAGGGGTTGGGCTAGGTGACGTTTTTGTCTTCAACGATGGTATTGGCAGCAAGTATGATGGGATGGAAGGAGTTTACGACTACTTTTCTAGTTAGTTAAAAAGTATCGTTATTAGCTATATAATATTCGATGGAATCGAAAATTTATATTATAGAAAGAGAGGAAGAACTCTTCACATGTGCGAATAGCGATAATGAGAAATTTAATAAAATTAGAAAAATCGATTGACATATTGAGCGTTATTTAATATAATTTATCTTGTATTGATTAATTGCCCAATTAGCTCAGTCGGTAGAGCGCACGGCTGTTAACCGTTAGGTCGTAGGTTCGAGTCCTACATTGGGCGCCATTATGTATTTTACTTTTATAGTAAACATATACACCATGGGAGAAGACATAGAAAAAACTAACCATTTTGGTTAGTTTTTTTGTGTTCGCTTTGATAACATTGGCCATATATATTATTTAGTAAGTTATTGTTACCATTCTTGATTTGATTGCAGGATATCATAGGTATTTCATTTTCCTCGGTTAGTAAATTACCTGATAAGTGATAATTGAATCGTAATAAACTTAGTATTAATTGTTTACGGATTATTGGCTGCTTATCAAAATAAGAAGAAGTTCTTTCAATAACATTGATAACTTTTAATTTAATAGGGTTATCGTTTTCTAAATTAGTAAGTTTGTTATTCAAATTATGATATAAAAGTTTTTTGTCATTTAATCTTTGAATACCATAGGGAAGGATTGTAATTTTATTTATTCCATAGCTATTAAGTAAGGCGATAAAAGAAGTTAACGTGATAACGCTTCCGGGATTGGTTGCATAAAGTTGGTTATCTTCGGTAATCCCTTCATTTGCCTTGTATATAATTCTTTGAACTTTCTTTTGAAATTGATTCTTATCAGTAGGCTTTTTACCTTGAATAGCTCCAATATAAGCGGTATCATCATTAATATAAAATCTTATTGTTTGAAATTCAAAAGTTTCTTCACCATTACTGGCTACGAGAGTATAACTAAAAGGACATTCTTCATTAGGTTTTTCTTTATTAACAATATAAGATAATTCACAGTTGAAATTTTCGTTATGACCGAGTGGTACCAATTCAGTACTTAAGATGAAAGGATTATCTTTAATTGCCATAATCCGTTTTTGAAAATAAATTTCTGGATTTAAATAATCTTGCTTTCCCATATTGGCAATTGCAGTTGCGATTATATATGGAATGTAATTGCTTGTATCAATGCTGGCAAATTGAAAATCCTGATAAAAATCTAACATTGTTACAACATATTTAGATAATATAGAGTCAAAATCTTGCTTATTGTTTATTGTTAAAGTGGGAATCTCAATATCTGGACAGTCACTTTTGGCAAATAATATCTTATTTGTTTCTTTAAAATTTACATTGCATATAATGCGAGCGATAATTTCGCAATCGACTTCTCCGTGTAACATTTCCGGAATAACTTTGTTATAAAAAATATCTAAAATCGTATTCATAAATTTATTATATCATTTGTTGGTAACTTTTGATATAATTTTAAATAGGTGATAACATGAATGAATCAATAAGCATGCTAGAAAGATATGGGGAAGATTTAACTGCGAAAGATTATCTAACTGATCCTGCAATTGCTCGAGACGGGGAGATAAAACAGTGTATTTTAACATTACTGACTCCCGAAAAAAGTGCACTTTTAGTCGGAAAACCAGGAATTGGTAAAACTGCGATTGTTGAAGGTTTAGCCTACCGGATTAAAAATGGATTAGTTCCAGATGTGTTGAAGGGTTGGTCAATTATTAAAATTAATATTACTAGTTTGATTGGTTCAGCTCAAAGTGAAGGTCAAACAGAAAATCGCATAGATTTGCTGGTAAAAGAGTTGTCGCAAAAAGATAGAACAATTTTATTTATTGATGAAACGCATGTTTTAGTTAATCGTGATGGTGGATTAGATTTTGCTAATATGTTAAAAACCGGACTTGACCGTGGAAGTATTAAAATGATTGGCGCTACGACAACAGAGGAGTATGAAACTTATATTTTAAGAGATCGGGCTTTCTTAAGACGTTTCCAAAAAATTGATGTAGTTGAAGCGGACCAAGAAACTTGTGTCAAAATTTTGATGGGAACTTATCCTAAACTTGAAAAACAAGTAGGAGTAAAAATTGGTTATCAACCATTTGTTATCCAAAAGATTATGGCATTTATTGTTCAAATGACTGATGAGTATAAAAGAGTGTATGAAGTGGCAAGTAGATATCCTGATATTTGTTTAACTATAGTGGCTAATGCCTTTACTTATGCACTTTATGATAATACTAATATTGTAACAATTAAACATTTTTATAAAGCCGTTTGTAATGCTAAAAATATCTATGTTGATGCCTTGGCTAAGGAAAAAGAAAAATTTAAAATTGAATTTGCTGATATGTTAAGAGCTGAAAATGTTGATTTAAACGATATATATTAAATAATAGAAAACACTTGATTTTGCTAAGAATATATAGTATATTACTAGTGAACACGGAAGTGTTTTTTTAATGGGAGGAAAAATGGCAAAAGAAGCAAAGAAAAATGTTAAAACAGTTGCTAAAAAAGAAATTAAAAAAACAAAAAAAGAAAATTACTTTAAAAGTGTAAAAAAGGAAATGACACTTGTAAAATGGCCTGAATTTAAGGATATTATCAAGTATACAGTTGCTACAATTGTGTTTTGTGCTGTGATTTGTGGATTCTTTTTATTATTGAACTTATTATTATCTGTGATTAAAGGATGGTTTTAAAAAATGGAAAATGAAAAATTATGGTATGTTGTCAATACATACTCTGGTCATGAACTAAATGTTAAAGAAAAATTAGAAATGCGTACAGAATCAATGGGAATGCAAGATTATATCTTTCGCGTTATTGTGCCAGAAACAACTGAAGTGGAAGTTAAAGACGGTGTAAAAAAAGAAAAAGTTAAAAAGATGTTCCCTGGATACGTTTTAGTAGAAATGATAATGACTGATGAAGCATGGTATATTGTTAGAAATACTCCAGGTGTAACAGGCTTTATTGGTTCATCTGGTAAAGGTGCAAAACCTACGCCTTTATTACCTCAAGAAATAGATCGTATTTTAGCTAATATGGGTATGAGTCGTGTTAATATTGAGTCTGAACTTGCAGTTGGTGATATGGTAAATATTGTTGATGGTCCATTTAATGGTATGAGTGGTAAAGTTGATAATATTGATGCAGAAAATAATCGTTTAACAATTATTATTGATTTGTTTGGTCAAGAAACCTCTGTTGATGTCGAAACTTATCAGGTTAGTAGATTTTAAATAAAGCGCTTCTTCGGAAGCGTTTTTTGTTGTATTTTTTTTATTTGCGATGCAATAATAAATAATATATTATGTCATTTGAAGGTAAAAGGTGAAAAAATGAAAAAGGCTTTTTGGTGTATAACAGTAATCGTTTTGCTTGCTTTTTTCTATGATAAATTTAAAACCGATGCTTTTACATTAGATAAAATGGTTTGTGAGCTAAATGCACAAGCGCGAAAAGATTTGTTTGCGGATTATTATGATCAAGCAGCTTCATTATTAGAAAAATTATCTTTAGATGAAAAAATTAGTCAGCTTTTGCTTGTAAGATATCCTAAAGAAAATGCAATTGAAATATTAAGAGAGTATCAATTCGGTGGCTATTTGCTTTTTGCTGAAAATTTTGCTAATAAAACCTATGAGGAAGTAAAAAAGATGACTAATGAGATTCAAGAAAATGCTAAAATTCCTCTTTTGATTGCATCGGATGAAGAAGGGGGAAAAGTAAGCCGGATAAGTATTAATCCAAATTTAGTAGAAGCGCCTTTTAAATCAGCAAGTGAACTTTATGATCTTGGAGGATTTTCGAAAATTGCTGAGGATACACTTTTAAAAAGTGCAATATTATTTGATTTAGGTATCAATTTGAATTTAGCTCCCGTTATCGATGTTTCAACAGATGAAAATGATTATATTTATGAGCGAACATTAAAGAAAAATACTAGGTTAACATCAATTTATGCTCAAACAGTTATAAATGCCAGTAAAAAAACGGGAGTATCATATACATTAAAACATTTTCCTGGATATGGTAATAATAAGGATACTCATAAGGGATATGCACTAGATAAAAGACCTTTTGAAATGATAGTTCAAAATGATTTGCCTCCTTTTGTTGCTGGTATTAATGCTGGGGCTGAAGCAGTGATGATTAGCCACAATATCGTTACAAGTATTGATGAGAATAACCCCGCTTCGGTTTCTATACTAGTTCATGATCTTTTAATAAATGAACTAAAGTTTAGCGGAATTACAATCACAGATGATATAACAATGAAAGCATTAGATAATATTAGTAATGCTGATATAAAAGCTATCCAGGCTGGAAATAATATTATTATAACAACTGATTATCAAAAGAGTTTCTCGACAATTAAAAAAGCTGTTTTAGAAAATGTTATTTTAGAAGAGGAAATTAATAATTTAGCATTAAAAGTTTTAGCATGGAAATATTATAAAGGTCTTCTTAAATAAAAATAAAGCCTTAGAAAAAGGCTTTATTTTTTATGTAATAATTTATTTTCTAAATGAACAACAATTTTGTATAAAAGATAAGAAATTATTAGAAGAAGTAGGATCCCACTCATAACTAAATCGAGATTAAAAACTTGGGTACCATAAATAATTAAATAACCAATTCCTTTCTTACTAACTAAAAACTCACCAGTAATTACACCAATTAAGGTCAAAGCTATATTTAATTTTAAACTGGAAATAATTGTTGTATAAGAACTAGGAATAACGAGTTTATACAAAATTTGTTTTTTTGTAGCTCTAAATGTAGTAAACATTTTTATTTTTGTTTTATCTGTGTTTAAAAAACCATTGTAAATTGTTGTAATACTAACAATTAAATTAATCAAAAGAGCCATAATAATGATACTCTTTGTGTTAGCTCCAGCAATAATTATGATGATTGGACCTAGTGCAACTTTTGGAAGTGAGTTTAACACAGTAAGAAAAGGGTCAAATATTTTAGCAATTATAGGGTGTTCGTAGAAAATGACCGAGATAATAAAGCCAAAACTAATACCTAAAATAAAAGCAATTAAAACTTCGAAGATAGTAGTAAATATATGAGAAAAAAGATTTCCTGCTAAAAATAAGTCTTTAATTGTAGATGCAATTCTTGATGGAGAAGAATAAATAAAAGAGTTGATAACTCCATAATGCGTTAATAATTCCCAAAAAAATATTAACAAAAATATAATTGCTACTTGTGAAAACAGGATTAATCTTCTTTGTCGTTGAATCCTTTTTAAATAATTTTTTTGATTATCAGATTGATACATCTAAATCCCTCCATATTTGATCGTAATAACTAGAAAATTCGGGACAGCCACGATTATTAATTGGTGTTGTTTTATTACTTAGTTTTACATCATATACTTTTTTTATATTTGCAGGTCTTTTTGATAAAACAATAATTGTGTCGCTTAAAGAAATGGCTTCTGCAATATCGTGGGTAATCATAATAACAGTTTTGTTTTCTTTTTTTATTATTTTGTATACATCGTCTGAAACCATTAAACGGGATTGGTAATCTAGCGCTGAAAAGGGTTCGTCAAGCAAAAGTAAATCGGGTTTTGTTGCTAAAGTTCTAATTAAAGCGACTCTTTGTTTCATTCCTCCGGATAATTCATCAGGATACTTATCGATAAATTTCTCTAATCCGTAAGTAACTAGTAATTTTTTGACATAATTTAAATTATCTTCTGTAGCAATCTTTAATAAATTTAATCCAATCGTGGCATTTTGGTAAACAGTTAACCATGGAAGTAAAGCGTCATCTTGGAGCATATAACCAATTTTTAGACAGGGAGAATAATCAATTTCTCCGCTTGTCAAATTATCGAGACCAGCAATAATATTAAGAAGAGTGGATTTACCACATCCACTTGATCCAACGATTGATAAAAAAGTTCCTTTTTTAAGCGAAAAAGATATGTTATCAATTGCTGTTATTTCACCATTAATCGTGTTGTAATCTTTTTTTAAGTTACTTATTTTTAAAATGTTATTCATAATTAATGATTAAATCTTCGTAAGGAATGTAATCATCGAGCAAATTATTATCAATCATGATGTCTTCTAAATTTTCTAGTAACTCTTCGGAAATGTATGTTGATGGTAGCCAACTGTCGTTTGTTTTGTATCTCTCTATCAATATGGTTAAATCATTTAAAGAAGTATCTGGGAATTGTTTTAAGATAATGCTAGCAATTGTTTCTGGTTTATTTTCATTGGTATATTTTAATCCTTTGTTTATAGCTTTGATAAAACTTTTGATAATTTCCTCGTTATCTTTTATATAACTTTTTCTTGCGTAGAAAGCTGTGTAGGGCATTTCTCCTGATAACTTACCAATGCTTTCAACAACGTATCCAAATGATTCTTGTTCTAATTTTAATGCATTTGGTTCGAATAAATTGACATAGTCACCGGTACCTCCGATAAAGGTTCCAGAAAGTGCGGCGAAGTCTACACTATAATTAATGTTAATTTTATTTGTGTCAATGTTTTCATTTTTTAAAGCGTTTAAAAAATTTAAAGCCGGCATTCCAGATTGTCTTCCTACTAAAATTTCTTTGCCATATAAATCTTTTAACGAAAAATTATCAACTTTGTTTCGACTGAGAATGAATTGGCCGTCTCGTTTAGTAAGACCGCTAAAAATTTGTAAGTAATCTTTTTCACCTTTCTCGTAAATGTAGATAGCCGATTCAGCTCCGGCAAATCCAATTTGAACATCACCAGATAAAACAGCAGCGCTAACTTTATCTGCTCCACTAGTCAACACAAGATTTATATCAAGTCCTTCTTCTTTAAAATAATCATTTTCGATTGCCACATATAATGGAGTATAGAAAACAGAGTGGGTTACTTCCCCTAAAGTTATTTCTTGTAGACCTGTTTCTTCTTTAAAATTAGTAAAATAAAAATAAGATGTAACAAATAAAGCTAAGATTAAAATAGTTAACAATGTATAATAAATTTTTTTCAAAATTTCACCTCTCCTAAAGTAATATATTCTTTAATAAATTATTTGTTAGTTTGTTAGCCCAAAATTAAATGTCTAGTTAACAACTTTCGTATTTACAAGCAAATGGGCATTATGTTATAATTGATTCATAATAAAGGGTGTGGATTAATGAAAATGTTAAATTCAGAAATGACAAGTTTACTAGACAAATTGTATAATTTACGTGGTGAAGACAGCGTAATTCTTGTTTCGATGGAAAAAGAGAAACAGTCTGCAGTAGAAACTAGGGATAGAACTAGTTCCCTTAAAATGGAGTTACAATCGAAGATAAATGAGTTAACTTCAGAAGAAAATGTATTAGCGGAAGAAGGAGCAAAATTAAAAAGCGCATTAGCATCTATTCGCAAAGATGAATTTGCGACAGTTATAGAACATTTAAATATTGATTTTGATCCTGAAGCAATTAAACAAAAAGTTGATAGTGCACTTCCTTTGACTATGGAAAAGGTTGCTAATGAAAAGAAAAGTGCTGCAGAAGAATTGGTACAAGTTGAAGATGAAATGAATGCTGCAATTACGAAGATAGAAGAATTAGGAATTCGTCGGGATGAAGCATTGTCAAATCAAGAAAGATTGAATAGATATTTTGAGCTAGCTTTAAGTTCAAATATTAATATAACGAGGGACGAAATTACTTCTTTACTTGCTAAATTTGATTATTTTAGCGACGAAGAACAAAGGGAAGCTGCTAAATTGCTGATGTTCCCAGAAGACGGATTGTTTGATTATGAAAAAACACTTAAAGATCGTCCTGTAGCTGGCAAATCAATTGGTGAAGTAATTCAAGAAGCTAGAGATGTTACACCAGTAATTGATTTTAGCTCGTTAGCGAAGAAAAAAGATTCTGAGACTACTTCCAAAGAAATCAAAATTGAAGTAGCTAGTCCAGTTTCAGCTCCGTCAGCTCCAGTTTCATCAAGTGAAGATCCTAAAGGTACAACTAAAGAAAAATTAATTGAATTGCTAGCAAGTTTAGGGTTTGATTACTTAGATTTCACAAGTAACGACTTTGCTAAAATTTTAGAAAACTATGATGAACAATTAATACGCGCAAATGTGGCTTTAGTTGATGAACTAAAAATTAATAAAGATGTATTTAACGATAATATTGAATTATTATATGATAAAGAATTGAAATCAAAAATTGATATGTTAACTAAAGTTGGCAAATTACCTCAAGATATCTACTTGAATCCGACAGTTTTAGTTAAATATAATTTACATGAATTAGATAGTGCTATTAGAACATTACATGAAAGTGGTTTGGAACCTAAAAATGTACCTTTAATGGCTTATTAGGAAGGTTATTATGGAAAGTAACATTGCATTAAAATTGAAGGCGTTAGATTATTCGCAAGAAATAATGCCAACAGCCAATAAGTTTGTTTCAAGTCTTTTGGATGATGTAGTATCTCTAGAAGAAACTGTTCAAATTATTAACTATTTGAATGATAACGGAATTAAGATATCAAAACCATCACAGCATAAAATACTTGCTGGGGGTTTTTCGTTTGTTCAGAATCAAGTTGAGGAAATGAAAAAAATAGGGGAACTGGGTGCATATATTGAAGATCCAGTAAGGATTAATTCTAAAGGTGCTATTCAAAGAATTATGTATTTAAGAAGTTTAGGAGAACCTTATAAGACTCCTGAAGGAAAATACGCTAAATTACCGTTTCGAAAAAAAGATTTTGATGCTAAATACGGAATAGAATATTTAAATGGTTTCCCAATTGCTGAAAATATTGCTCCGGTAAAGTCATCACCGGTTGTCGAAATGCATAAAGTTACCGAAATAATTCATCATAATTCTAAAGATGGTGAAGTAGCAGATGTTGTTAACGAGGTAAAAGATCCAATTATAGAAATTTTAAGTAAACCTCAAACTATCGGATTGAATGATGAAACTTTTGAAAGATATGAAAGACTTGCGGAAGGCATTAGGCATGTAATGATAACTGTTTACGGAATTTCAGAAGTTAATGATAATATTATAGATAATCTAATTAAACTTGTAGCTAACGAAGTAGAAGATGACAGCAAGGTGATATATAGTTCAATTACATTTGGCAAAGCAATTGCTCCGGAAGAAGAAATGCGATTGAAATCTGCAATAAGTGAGGAATTAGAATATACCAGTATTTTAGATATTAATTTAGGAGGAATGGCAGCATGAAATTTTTAGAAAAGCTTAATTTTAGTAAAGATGCGATTGCTGAGATTGAAGATAATACTCCTGAAAAATTATTGGAACTTATAAAAGTTCAAAAAAGATTAGTTGCAGAAAATATTACTTTTTTAAAGGATTTAGGAGTAACTAATTATCAAGAGATATTTATTAGATATTATGATATGTTCTTAATGGATAATAGTAATTTTAAAGATATTTTTTCTAAATACGAAAAAGAAGATTTAATTTCAAAATTAAATAAAAATATAAACATAGTAGAATATTTATAAATGAAGTTGTAAGATAAAAGTGTACACTAAAAAAAGTGTATGCTTTTATTTTTGCTATAATTTAATGAAGGAGATGAAAAAATGGCTATAAAAGGTCAAAAGAAAATATTTAGAACAGAGAATGAA
>SVAN01000026.1 GCA_015059375.1 Bacillota bacterium
CTATCCCAAAACCAATCGTTTTCATCAAAGATAGGTCTGCCGGGCGTCATACCCGCATGGGATAAAATAATAGTTTTTCCATTTTTATACCAATAAACATACTTCGGCAATTTTTTTAATTTTTCTAAATATTTTTTTTGATTTTCTTGTGTGTCTAATTCGTAAGCTTCGAAGGTATTTTTCCCGCCATTCCAATAGAGTAAAGATAAATCATCATAATTTCCTTCTATGGCTCTAATTAACATATCTTCATGATTACCCATTAAATAAAATATTCGTTCATCATCTAATAAGGTTTTAATCATTTCCCAACCATCTGGCCCTCTATCTGCCGCGTCGCCTAAAAAATAAATAGTATCTTTTGGACCAAATACTTCTTTATTCGCTTTTAACCATAAATCTTTTCTACCATGAAGGTCACTGAACACGTAAATTGCCATTTTCTTTCTCCTCCATTCTTTTTTGATAACATCTAACACACTTAATACCATAAGTAATTTTTAATTCACCGCTTCTAGAACAATAATATTCATATTTTGGGTGCCCAAAAATATCATCATCAATTAATTTATAACTAAAATATTCGCAATCTTCAAAATCCATAAATTATTTCTCCTTATTTATTATACCAAAATATAAATAAATAATCTTTGCGATTTTCTTCTAACCATTTAACATTACAATTAATCATATCATTATAAAACTCTCTATCAATTTCTCCAAGCCAATCACCAAAAAATCCAATTCCGTCATAATTAGTAAAAAATCCATGTCTTACTTCTTCGATAAAATCATCAATTAAAAAAACGTCACCATATCCCTGTGCTTCTTGTAATTCTTTTGCCCTTTCTAATAATCTTTCTTTATTCATTAATCACTATCTCCCATAATTCTTAATAAATCTAAAAATAAATTAATAATATCTAAATAAATATTTAAAGCACTATCAATTGCCGCATCTAGGGTTTTAGGGCCGGACTGAGCGAGCATCCAGTCATAACCGATATAACAGGAAAAGATACCTGCCGAAATGGCTGAAATCCACATTGGAAATATTCCTAAAAATAAGCATACAACTTCGGCAATAATTAAACCAATCAAAGCGATAAATAAAATGGTTCCCATGCCTTCAAACCATTCAGGCTTAAGCGTAGCCGCAATCATCATTACCAACATGATTAAACCAGTCATCATGAAAGCTTCAAATACTACTTGTGGAGAATATACTTGTACTACTGCGGCAATACTTAATCCAAAAGGAATAACTAACATATTATATCCTAAAAAGCTAATTTTAGGGTCATCATTTTTCAGCGCCACAAACACACCCGCGATGCCGCACACAAGGCAGAGTGCCAAAACGGCAAGTAATTGTTCTGCGGTAAAAATATGATTTTGTAAAGCGAATGAAATGGCTACATTTACTAAAACGCCATATAAAATAAATCCACCTAATGCTAAATTAAAATTACTATTTGATAATTCTTTATTCATTATTTTTTACCTTCACTTTCTGCCCGCAATAAGGGCAATATGGTCTTCCTAGATTAAATAAATGAGTTATTGCCCCGCATCCAGGACAAATATAAGGGGGAAATGACCTGTTTGGTTTACTACGATCTGGAAATGCTTCTAATTCATAAGGGTATGGATATAATTCTCTATACATCTTTAATTCTTCTAATGCTTTTTTCATAGCGGAAAAAATCTTTCTATCTATATCAAAAATACTTCTTTCTTTCGCATATAAAATTAAATCATCAATTTCTTTTCTTTCCATTACATTCACTCACTCTTTTTTTGATTTCTTTAATCGCTCTATAAATTCCGTGCCATTCATCAGGGTTATCACTTAATTCTTCATCGTGCCGTTCCACCCATTTAACGGCTTCACGATACGCCTTTAATTCTTCTAACCAATGCGCCAACTGAACGTGTTCTTTAGAACAATCGCATAACGGCATCTGCCCTGCCTTTTCATAACAATGTAAAATGGCTTCATCTAATGTTTTCATTTGGAACCATCCTTCCATGAACCGCAATATTCATTTTTTCCAAAATAAGCTTTCTTTTCTTTACAATATCCTCTAATATTATTATATCTTTCAAAATTATCACATGTTCCGCATTTAGTTGATATTTTATCTACTTCTACCGTTGGCAGACTATAAATTAGTTTTTCTACTTTTTCCGCACAATCATTATTAATTCTTAAATCCTGTAATCCACATATTAAATCTTCACGAGATATAAACATATTTATGCTCCTTATAAATATTTAAAAATACCTAATGTAATAAAAATCCAAAAAACTACCGTTAGCCAAAAAATACATAAACTTTTTTCTTCTCCAAGCTGATTAAAATCAATAATAAGCTCTAATAAAATTACTATAAAACGGGCAGTCGCTAAAGCCATAATACAACACATTAAAAATCCTAATAAATCAAGCATTTTTATCACCGTCTTTCAATAAATATAAATAATGACTATATCCTTCGCTTTTTATTTTTTCTCTCATTAAGGTATTAAAAGTCATTAAACTCATATCAGAAAATAATTCATTTTTCAATAATTTAAAATCAAAAGGTATTGCTTCACCATTTTCATCAAAAATATATCCCTTATACTTCATAGTTAGCCTTCCTTTTTACTAAAAATAAATCTTCATAATTATTATCAAAATCTCTTTCTACTACGAATCCTGTAGCATTTAAATATCCGTCATCATAAAATAAAATATCTTCTTTAATCTCAACATTTTTATCAAAATCTTCTACATCGCCAAGATAATTTAAAATAATGGAATATAAAAAAACTTCAGTGTCTTCTTTCGTATCAAACTCCAAGGCTTTTTCGTCCCAACATAACGGCTCTCCTGTTCTTTTGTGGTAAATGTGCCATTTCTTTTCTTTAATCATAAAATCAATCCTTTCTTTACCTTATATTAATATTATAACATATTTTTTATAAAATGTCAAAAAGCCCTATTTTCATAGGGCTTGATTTTTATATTCTTCTCTTAATTTCATTAATAATTTACCCAATTTATTTTTACCTACACCATTACAGACACCCCAATAGGTATCATTCCACCAATTACCTTCAATTAATTCTTCTTCGCCTGTAGCTAGAAGTTTCTTTTGTAAAATAGGATTATTAAACTTTTGCCGCAAGCCAAGATACATTATTGAATCTTTTATTTCTTCCCAATCAGAGCGTAAGGTACATGTTCTACCTAATTTCTTCGCTTCACCGGGCGTAGCGGCAGACAAAATCTTCTTCTGTTGGTCTAAATAAATTGTTTTGCTTGCCTGAAAATAATGCTCCATAGTTGGCGCCATCATACTTTCTCCATTCGCCAAACCAAAAAGAATTGGTGAATTATAATAATTAGATAAGAAAAAATAATCTCCTTTAAAATTATCAATCATTAAAATCGTTCACTCCTTACTGGGGTTTTTGCCGGCAATCTAATACTAGACGTTTTATGTCTACTATTTTCATGTTTCGTAGTAAATAATTTATATTTTTCATAACTTTCAACTTTACCATCAATAATCCAGTTATCTAATTCTTCATAAGTAAAACCAAGATTTTCTTCATCAGTTAAACCG
>SVAN01000002.1 GCA_015059375.1 Bacillota bacterium
TTAATTTTAACATATATATAATTACATTACACGAAAAAAATTAAAAAAACGCATATTTTCGTGTTTTTAGTCGTGGTATAATATTAATATAAATTTAGTGTTGACAAAACTTAGATAGTCAATTTGTATTAAAATAACATGAACTGAATATTCTAAATTTCCCATCCTTGCAACTATTAAATTAAATATAAAATTATCTACTCTTGATGCAATTCGTTCAACAAAATTCCATTTAAATAATTTAATAACATCTTTAAAATATTCGCTAACAAATTTTATTTTAACATTATTTCTAGAATATATGATTAAATATAACGCTAATAATGTATCAATAAATACCGTAACTAAAGCAACCCCTTTAATTCCATATCCATTTCTAACTGCAATAATATCAAAAATCAAGTTTAATAAAACAGCAAATATTCTTAAGTACATAATATTTTTTTGATTTCCTACTGTTCTTTGATGTCCAGATAAAACAGCTACTATACTACTTTGAATAAATCCAAATAATCTAATAGTTAAATATGAAATTGCTACAGTATCTACATTAAATAAGCTAGGAAAAACAGGTTGTACAAATGCAATTAAGATTATCGTAATTATTGAAATGCATAATGTTAAAATAATAGAATTTCCTGTTATCAATTTTGATTTATTTAAATTATTTTCACCTAAGGCTTTAGCAACTAAAGTGTTATTAGAAACATTTATAGTTTGAATACTCATTTGCATTAGATTTAATATAACAGCCATTGCTCCAAGTGCTGCAAGTTCTTTTGTACCTACTAATGAAATTACTAAAGTATCCACTAATGTCATAAGTATATTTATTAAACTTTCAAAAGCTATCGGTAAAGATATTTTTAATTGAGATTTTACATTTATTGTTTCGTCCATAATTCACATCCGTTTTTAAAAAAAGTAATTTTATATTAAAATAATACATTATATTACAAAATTTTTCCATACTCCCTTGAAAATATACAAGAAAATGATACAATTGATTTATCAGAGAGATTTAATCAAATCTTATAGTCTTAATTTCGCATACGTGTATAGTTAAGGCTCCATTGATGATTAATTGATGCTTAATTGCATCAATTTTTTTATACCCAAATCCCAAACTTTGTATTTTATTTGTTGTTTGATTTAACATTTATATTAGAAACCTTTTTAAAATAATTTCTAATATATTTTTTTATTTTATACAACGTATACTTTTCTCCATCTATTATAAATAATTATCATTTTCATGATATAAGTCATAGTGCAAAACAATCAATTCTTTTCCATTTTTACTAAAAATTAATCTATGTAGTGTAATTCCACCTACATTAGCTTTATCAAATTCTATAATATAACCATAATAATATGAAAATTTTATACCACTATGTTTAGCCATCTTAATTAGGTCTTCTTCTGTGCCTTTCTCAAACGACATATTTGTGCTTGAATTTGACCAATATTGATCATCTCCATTTCACACAAACAATACAGCATAATTTTGATAATATCCAGTAATTATTTGTAATAAAAAAGCAATTGTTTAGATATATTAAACAATTGCAAGTTTATCTTTTTACATTATTTGATGTCATATTAACTTATACGCCTTTATTTATAAGACATTCATCGTATATAAGGGGGTCGGGAAGTTCCCTTCATTCTCTCCAAATATAATTCAACTCCTTGTTTCTCAAGGGGTTTTAATTTGCTATTATATTTTAATACGATTAATAAAATACTACTTATTATCATAATATAAAAATATGAAAAAAACAAAATTTATAAAATATGAAATATTTAGTGCCTTAGGAATAATGATTGTTGGAACAATTTTACACTTTGCCTATTCATGGTCGAATAACAATCCTCTTGTTAGCTTATTTAGTAGTGTAAATGAAAGTGTATGGGAGCATTTAAAGATCCTATTTTATTCATATTTATTATTTACCTTAGTCGGAACTTTGATATTTCGTAATAAAAGCTACTTTTCTAATAAAACAATAGCAATATATAAAAGCCTTGGTTTTATAATTACATTTTATTATACATATTCTGGCATAATTGGTCAAAGCGTTCCTATTATTGATATTCTATCCTTTTATTTAGCTATTATTATAGGTCAAATAAGTTCATATAAAAAAAGAGAAATCTATAATTTTAAATTGATAATAGCATTATTAATTGTCACCAGTTTAGCTTTTACAATTTTTACTTTTTATCCTTTAGAAATTGGTATATTTATAAGTCCATAGTAAAATTATTCTTCTTCTGAAATCAGTATTGGCTGACGCAATCGATTTTCCTTTGTTCGCTCTAAATACTTAACTCTGCAAACAAGAGTAGGTTTGATATAAATAACCAATGAATTTTCATAGTTCACAAATGGCGATTTCTTTAATTTTGGTTGAGAAATTATTTTTTTAAATAGTCTACTTTTTTTACTTATTGTAACCTTCCCAACATAATTTAATGAATTATTAAAAAATTCTCCTAATAACAGTGATAGTGAAAAACTCTTTTCCTTATTAACATAACCCCCGACAAAGAAATTACCTTCTTTAATGTTTTTTACTTTAAACCAGCATTCAGAGCGAACAGACACCTCATATTTACTATCTATTTTTTTAGCAACGATGCCTTCAAGATTCTTTTTTCTAGTAAACTTAAACAACTCTTCTCCGTTTGTAAAAACATAATTTGCTTTAATAAAAACATCATTTTCCGGATATTTATCTAAAATCTTTTTTCTTTCTTTCAAAGAGTGGTTAATAACATTTTTTGCATCATACAATATATCGAAACAAACAAAAATAACAGGATTGTTTTTCTGCTGAATATTTATCTTTTGCTTATTCTTTAAATGAAGTCTATTTTGAAGTTTAGAAAATGAAGGTGCGCCATTATCTAAAGCTATTATTTCACCATCAAATATCGTATTTCTTTTCACAACTTTCTTAATATTTATTAATTCCGGATAAAGATAAGTTACATCTTGCTTTCGACGATTTATAATATTTACTTCATTGGGACTAGCAAAAACAATAGCTCGAGAACCATCAAATTTTATTTCGAACAAATAATCTGTTGAAATAAATGGCTTTTGTCTTTCATTTAAAAGCATCGGTGTCCAATCGCGATTATTCCATAAGTCATTCATTTTTTTCTTAAACTTTTTTCAAGCGCTTCCATCAAATCGCTCACTTGTTTCTTAGGACTTTTTTTCTTTCCTTTTATTTCTTTGCCTTCTAATTTATCATTAATAGCTTCTTTAATTTTTTCCTGATATTCATCTTTATATTTTTCGGGTTCAAACTTGCCACTTAGACTTTCAATTAATTTAATTGCTAAATTAAGTTCCGTTTCATTGGCTTTTGCATTTAAATCTTTACTAGGAAGATAAACTTCTTCTTCAAAATATAATGTCGTCATAATAATTCCACTTTTAATAAATCTTAAAATACAATAATAAAATTTACTACCAATAATCGTCTTAGCTAAAGCTACTTTTTTAGTTTTCTTTAAAGCTTCGCAAAATAGATTATATGCCTTGGATTTGTTTTCTGTTTCTAAAAAATAACTTTTTTCAAAATAATATGGATCAATCTCATTTAACGCCACAAAGGCAACAACATCAATTTCTTTATCATTAATAAGCTTTAATTTATTAAGTTCGGTCTTTTCAAAAATTAGATAGTTATCTTTTTCATATTCATACCCTTTGATAACGTCCTTTTCTTTAACATCTTTCTTACAATATGGGCAATATTTAACATACTTTATCCGATGATGGCATTTATCATGAAGCTGATTAAATGATGTATCATTATTGCGAATTATCGGTTTCATTATCACAGGAATATTAACTAAAGCAAAAGAAATATTACTATGGACATTTGCCATTTAAATCACCAATAATAGTATTTCCTAAAAAGAGTAATATTATTTAATAAAGCCTAAAAATTTCACTATTAATTCACTATTCTATAGTATTATTTTTATGATATATTTAATTTATATTATGAAGGAGCTAAACATGATAGAAGCGCAAAAGTTATTTAAAATAATGAGTGAGTTTGATTATGGCTGGATTGACAAAGCCGGACACAAATACATTAATCAAATTGCTAAAAGTAAATTCATTACTGATTATTATTTACAAAATCCCAAAGATATTGACACCACAAAAATTGGAATATGCTGGGACCAAGTGGAATATGAAAGAAGATTCTTCCTTAAAAATAACATTCCTCATAAAAGTATCTTTATAGTTTATGACGACGGAGTAAAATATCCTAATCACACCTTTTTAATTTTTAAAAGTAATCAAAAATACTACTGGTTTGAAAACACATATTCAAACGTCAAAGGAATTTTAGAATACAATTCATTAAAAGACTGTTTAAATCATGTTAAAAAAGAATTTTTGCAAGAAAACAAATTACAAAACATTGATATGCCAATATATTTTTTTGAATATGAACAACCCAAATATGGCATTGGAGCCATCGATTTTATAACACATTGTCAAAAAGGAATCAAAGCAAAGCAAAACTTTGAAAACTTGGATAAATGGCAATAAATTTAAGATAATATTTGCTTGTTAAAACAAAAAAATGGAAAGAAATTTCCATTTTTATTTTCTATTTATACTAAACTCTAACTAGTCTTGCTTTTCCATCTTCATATACAGATCTCTTAATAGCCTTTTTCATTTTAGTTACAAAATCCAGTTCATTTTCTAGTAAGTAATCAGCATAAATAACGAAATAATTATCTCGATCTTGATAGATAAATGCTAAACGCCCTTTTTCGTTCTGAGTCTTATTTAATGACTTAACAATTGTAAAATCATATCCATCTATATTTTCTTTTTTTGTAGAAACATATTTAAACTCATTTAAGGCTAAATCATTTTTTATGATTTCTACAAATTCACTTAAATCTTTACCAGATTCTTTATAGTAGCCTTCAATGTATTCATGATTTTCTAAACTTCGAGCCGAGAATAAATATTTGCTATTTCTTAAATATGCCTTGTTTTGATAAAATTCCCTAAACATTGTTTTAGGAAAATGAATTGTTATATTATATTTTGTTAGATAAACATGATTTTCATCATTAGGAATTCTTCCTGTTTTAAATTTAACATCATGTTCCAACAAATTACAATAAAATTTATAAAAATTTTCTGAATTAAAAGATACATCAAAACTTTCATTTTTCCTTAGCTTTACTGAAAGCCGAGCATTTGGTAAATATGTAACTTTAATAATATTGCTAAATGTTGTATTAACTTCTTTTCGAAATAATCTTTCTACTTTAATATTTTCACCATTTACGGTGATTCCTTTATACTTACACAAGGCATATATTACTACCAATAGACACTCTAGTACTAACAAACAATAAGATAAAGTATGATTCAAATTAATAGCAAAATAAATGCAAAATAAGGCCATAATTATTGTGGACATATATACAACAACTTTAATCCACTTCTGATAAAAAACCACATAATTCTCTTTATCATTTATCGCAAAAGTAAATTCTGGTTTTAAAAATAAAATTATTGTATTAATTATCAAAAATACTACAGCACAAACTATACAAATAACACTCTTAATCATTTTAGATCCCCTTTCCTACACAAGTTGTAAAAACATGCAGTTATTTTCTGTAAAACAAGCTTTTTTTGTTTCATTCAGTTTAACTTCAATTTCTGTTACTTCATCATTATCTACTAAAAGATAATCACTTGTATTTAAAACTATTGAATCTTTTATGGTTGATACAACCCAAAAACTAACATTACCAACCACAATCACATCATCAACAGCAAGATTTTCATATTCATTTTTTTGATTATTATAATTGACAATAAGCTTTTCAAAGGCTGATAAATTATTTTGATTATACCCAAAAATAATTACTGCTACAAAAAGTAGAATTGCTGCCGTAACGAGGGGAATCACCTTATCCCTATCCATCTAATCATACCCTTCCTAGTATAATTATAGGATAAAAAATAAAATTAGTAAAGAAAAAAGAATCCGGTCAGGATTCATAATTATAGATACCATGAATTTTTTCTAAATCTGTCCTTGAAAGGGAACTTACTACCCATCCTTGTGAAGTTTTTACTAAGTAAAAATCAATTGTATATTCTACAGTATCAACAGTATTTTTCATTTGTTCAAGTTTGTACTTAATGAATTTTTCAACATCATATTTTCCGTTCTCATCATTAAATTTTGATTGATTGTTTGCTAAGTATACAGATGCATCATTCTGTACCTTATACAAATCATAGACTTTAATTTTCGCTTTAACAATAGCTTCATCTCCATCATATTCTTCTTCAGTAATTTCATAAGTTAAATCCGTATATTGTTTTTTAAATATTGATTCATATGTTGTCCGATTCTCCTCAGATAAGTTTTCGGATTCAATAATCGCATTCATATCACTAATTACATCATCATGCAAAGAATTATATTTAGACAAATATTCTTCAACCGCCATACTTGCGGTATCTTTACAACCTGTTAAACTAAAAATCATCATTATACATAATACTACATTAAATAATTTTTTCATTGTACCTCCATTTTTATTATGAGCTTTTTACTTAAAAATTATACTAACCTGTAGCTTCTTTTAATTAAATCATATATCTTTTTTTCTGAATTCGATAATGGCATTTTTATTTTTTTATACATGGTCTGTAACATTTTGTTAAAATCTTTATCCATTTTATTAAACCATTCATAATATAAATAAGTAATTTTATCGATATCTTTGTTTTCTTCCATAGTATTTAATTCTATCAGAATTGTATTACGGATTTCATTATTAATCCTTAAATCCTTTGGATGATTATCTTCATTAACTTTAGAATAAGAAATCGATGTTGGTTTTAAATTATCAACTTGTTTATTAAGGCGAATTTCCTCAGATAATAATAACGAGCTTTTATAAAGACCGAATCCTTCATTATTAAACTCTAAGGCAACATAAGAAAAGCCATCTGAAAAAAGAAGTATTTTTGATTTTGCAATTAACTTTAAATCATTTAGTCTAATTTTATAATTAATCATATCGCTTAATGTCTTCGAAGAAACCCTATATAACATTACCTGGTATACCGTTTCTATAGTATCGCTTTCCAACCAGTCATAAAACATGCAATAATTATCTAAGAAATTTAATTTAAGATTATCGATTTTCATTTTTATCCCCTTTCATATGTTAAAATTAACACTCCAATACCTATCCAAAACAATAAGCACTCTCCGTTTGTTAAGATAAATTTTATAAAATCACTAAAGCCAGCCCCTGAAACTAATAAATTTAAATTAATAATGATAAAAAAAAGTCCAATTGAACTTGTAATAATTCCTATAAGATACCAAATTAATGTCATCATATTATAATTTTATTTATATTATAATAGTTTTATTATATAATTAATTAAGGTGATAATAATGGAACTATTTAAATATATAATTATAGCAATTATTCAAGGAATAACAGAACCTTTACCGATATCTTCGAGTGGTCATATGTTTTTATTTAAAACAATATTAAACACTAACATGTTTAATGATCTTAATTACGAAATCATTTGTAACTTTGGATCTTTCCTTGCTATATTTATTATATTTCGAAAAGAAATTTTTAAACTCATAAATTCCTTTTTTACTTATCTTTTTAATTCGAAGAAAAGGAAAGAAACTAAAGCAAGTTTTCAATATTGTATTTATTTATTAATTAGTACTATCCCCGTTGCAATAACCGGCCTTTTATTAAAGGACTTTGTAGAAGACAAATTATATAAAATATCAATTTTAGGTTTTGCTTTTTTAATTACAGCCTTTATATTATATATCGTAAGAAATATTAAAGGCCAAAAAGATGACTTTGACATAACACTTAAAGACGCAATTATTATTGGTCTTTTTCAAGCATTTACCATTCTCCCTGGGATTTCCCGAAGCGGAACCGTTTTAGTAGCCTGTCTATTATGCAAATTAAGTAGAAAAGCAGCTTTAAAATATACTTTTATTCTTTATTTTCCTGTTAGCGTTGGTTCAATGATTTTGGGAGTAAACGATTTGATTAATAACCCTAATTTAAACGCATTATTACTTCCATATGGACTTGGAATGATTATCGCTTGCATTATAACCTTCTTTTCCTATGAATGGCTTAGTAATTGGGTAAAAAAAGGGAAATTAGCTTATTTTTCTATTTATTGTTTGGTTTTAGCAGCTTTTATATTTATTTATTTTCGTTAAAAAAAGAATCTACTTTTTCTTCGTAGATTCTTTTCTTTTAATACTATTTACTTTAAAATAAAACTCAGACCCTTGATTAACTTTACTATTTACACCATATTCAAATTGATGCTTTTCTAAGATTTCCTTTACAATTGAAAGTCCTAAACCTGAACTTACAACATTACGTTTGTGATGTTTGTCATTCTTATAATACTTAGTCCAAATATTTTTAAGCTCTTTAGGTTTAATTCCTTTTCCAGTATCAATAACCTTAATAATATATTTTTTTCCAATTTCTTCGAGTTTTATAGTAACTTTTTTATCATCCCCTGTATAATTAATCGCGTTGTTAACTAAATTATATATTACTTGATTTATTTTCTTTTTATCGGCTTTAATAATAGCTTCTTTCGGTAAGAAAGTATCAATTTGATAATTTTCTTTTTCTTTTATAATATCGTACTTTTTAATAATATTATTTATTTCATCCACTAAATCATAAACCTCATAAAACAAGTTATCTTCACTATGCTGCATTGCTGACATTTCTAAAATATCATTGACCAAAATCGTAAGTCTATCAACTTCTTCGACAATAATTCCAACATCATTTTCTAATTTTACGGGATCTTGATAAGAAATATCTTTAATTTTTTCAGCATAAGCTTTAATCATTGTTAAAGGCGTTTTTAAATCGTGAGTTACATTTGCTAACAAATCCCGTTGATACTTTTGGACTTTTCCCAATTCAATTTGAACTGTATCCAGAGTTTGTCCTAGCTCATCAATTTCAGCAATACCGGTTTCTTCGAAATCATTATCATAGATTTCTTTACCTATATTATGCGCCTTTTTAGTTAGCAAACTAATTGGTTCCGTTATTTTTCTTGATAAGAAACTAGCTACAGCACACGATACTAAAATACAAAGAAGCGTAATATATATTAATTGGCTATGTAAAAGTTTACTGACAACCATATTTTCTTCGAGTGGTGCATATATGAAAATATCTGTTGTGTTATTCTTAATTGCATATAAAAATCCTCTATTATTCTTGATGTTTAAGTGATAAGTTTTTTGTTTAGAATCATTAGCTAAAAAACTATATATATGCTTCATACTTTGTGGTGATTGAATATTACACCCTATCATTTTAGAATTATATTCTTTAACCTCACCATAGGCACTATAAACAAAAATACAGAGGTTATTTTCATAAGCTAAGTTTTCAATCAAAGCACTTTCATTATCATTTTCTAATTTACTTTCTATAATTGTTTTAGCTACTTTATGAGCATTGGCTTTTTGATATTTACTATAAAATATAGAAAAAAAGCAAATTTCTATAACCCACACTAATAGTAACATTATAGTACAGAAAAAAAACAAATAATTCTGAGTTTTGTAAAAAATGCTATTTTTCTTCTGGGTCTTCAAATTTATATCCCATTCCTCTTATTGTTTTAATTCTATCACGATATGGACCAAGATGACTTCTTAATGTCTTAATATGGGTATCTATTGTTCGATCATCGCCGTAAAAATCATATCCCCAAATACTATTTAGTAGATTCTCTCTTGATAAAGCAATGTTTTTATTTTGCATAAGATATTTTAACAAGTCATATTCTTTAGGCGTAAGTTCAACAACTTTTTGATCAATTCTAACTTCATGCGCTAAATTATCAATACTAATACCAAGCACTTCAATTTTATCATCGTCGAAATAAACTCTTTTAGTAACTGCTTTAATTCTAGCTACAAGCTCCTTTGGACTAAAAGGCTTAGTTAAATAATCGTCCACTCCCAATTCAAATCCGATTAATTTATCATATTCTTCATTTCGAGCGGATAACATAATACATGGTGTATTTTTTATTTCTCGGATTTTTTTATAGGCTGTATACCCATCCATTTTAGGCATCATAATATCCATGACAATAAGATTAATCTCATTATTTTTGATAATATTTATTGCTTGTTCACCATTCTCAGCTTCATAAACTTCCATTTTTTCTAATTCTAAATATTCTTTAATCACATCACGTATGAGTTTTTCATCGTCTACAATTAAGATTTTCATTTCATCACCACTTGCAATATATATTAAAACATAAATGTGTTAAGTATGTGAATATTTTATCATAAAAAAAGACGCTTATTGAGCATCTTTAACTTTCTTTGGTTTACTATCTTTTGGTTCTTCTAATTTATTGGCTAAATTTTTAAGTGTGGTCGCTGTAGCCGCTTTTACTTCTTTAGCAGCTTTTTGAACAGCGGGAGTACCTTTTTCTATTGCAGCTTTCACTAATTCGTCTGCTTTTACTTTAATAGTTTCTGCCTTAGAAATAGCAATTTCTTTTACTTTTTCAGCATCTAATTCTTTAAGTTCATTTTGTAATTCCATCAATTTTTCTGTAATATTTTCCTTTACTTCGTCAGTATCCATATCTTTTACTTTGTTAAGTAATTCATTACATTTTCTCTTTAATTCTTTACGAGTTTCATCACCACTTTTTGGCGCAAATAAAATTCCTAGACCTATCCCTGTTCCTAAACCTAATAAAAATTTTGTTTTCTTACTCATAATCATCTTCCTTTCTATTTCCTTTTCCGATAAATAATTTGTCAACTATCCCGCTTACAATATCAATAATTCTTTCATATACACCAGTAATTTTTCCTGATGTTATTTCAATAATATTAAATAACCCATTTAATGAATTAACTTTATTTTCAACGTTATTTACTATTTTTTCAACCTTATTCATAGTTATTATAAGCTTTATACCAATTATAATACCTATAATTAATAATCCGATAAGCAGAATGTAGATTACTATCGGCAATATTTGACTTAACGCATTCATTCTATTCACCATCCTCTTTACTATCGTACATTGAATCAATTAAATCGAACAAATCGTTTTCTAGTGTATCTTCAACTTCTGGAACTTTAATTTCATGAGTTTTTTCCACTTCAATTTCCGGTTCTTGATATTTTGTTTCAATAGTAGATGGTAATTCAATTTCACTTTCTAAATCACGATCAATATCTACTACTAAATCAGAAGTATCTTCCAATAACTCATCAATTGTCTTAACTTTTTTTTCTTTCTCTTCTGGCTCTGATATGGTTACTGTCTCTGTTTCTTCATAAAAAGTTGTTTTTGGAGACAATTCTATTTTTGATCTCTCTTTTTTTTCACCAAAAGCTTTATCTCTAACACTTTGAATATCAACCTTATCAGGATCTCTTTTTTTAATAATATCTGATTTATCAAAATTTTGATCCATTATTCCATAAACCGGTGAAATTATCGGTGATGGTTTAAATTTCTTTCTTTCTATAGTTTCTGTAATTTCTGTTTTTTCATACCTGCCAAAATCAGTTCTCTTTTCAATTTTTTTCTTCCGTTCATAATCAAATACATTATTTGATCTTTTTTCTGGCATTGGCTTTTCCGGTGCTCTAGCCGGTTTTTGTTGATCAAATTCCTCTTCATCAAAATCAAAAAACGGAAACGACGAATCGCTCTTAAATAATTCTCTTTCACTAACTTC
This sequence comes from Bacillota bacterium, assembly GCA_015059375.1. Lineage (GTDB taxonomy): Bacteria > Bacillota_I > Bacilli_A > RF39 > UBA660 > UBA6448. The sequence goes on from SVAN01000002.1 coordinate 11,853, forward strand.
TTTTTTAGGCGCAGTAGCTGCCGGTGAAACGGTAGGTTGAGTATTTACCATTACCGGTTCTTCTCTAGTTTCTTTTTTATCAACAACAGCCGTCTCTTCTTTAAGCGGCGTTTCTTCATTGCGCATTTCAGGAGTTATTTTTATTTGCTCAGTATATTCTTCCTCGTCAAAAAGAATATCTCTTACCTTTTTAAATAGTCCCATGAACTTCACCTTCCTAATTTATTAAATCTGTATCTTTTATTTCCTCTTCTTGCTCTTTTTCCTTAAGTTCATCTTCTTCAACATACTTTAAGTAATTACTATCACTACTTGTAGTATTAAAAATATTATAGACTTCCTCTTGGAAATTCAAGATACTATCTCCAAGTAGACTAGCAATTACACTGTCATTATATTCAACGCTTCTTAAAATGGAAACCGCATGACTAAGTGCTAGATTAATATTGTCATAATCTACCATCACTTCTATTTTAGCATAATTAAACATAATTTCAATCAAATATTGGTCATTTTCTTGTAAATTAATTTCGATATAACCAACTTTATTATCCATTTCTAGTAAAGCAGAATAATATGCATCTTCATTTACAACATAAGTATTTTTACTCTTATCCTTAAAACTTATAATATCAACATACAAATAAAATAAACCCTCTTCACTGTTTATAACATCATTATATAATGAATATTCTTTAATACTCATATTAGTGGGAAGATAATACTTATAGCCAGAACGATAGGTGTTCGACTTTTTGATTTCTGATGCCAGTTTATCAGTAATCGCAGAAATATCCTTATCTTGAACTTTTTGACAACCACATATAAACATCATCAAGCAAAGAATAACTAAACATTTTACTTTCATGTCTACTCCTAAAAAATATTATATCATTATTTATTATCTTTTTCTACATTAAGGTATTTTATTTTAACTCCCTGACTAGAAAATTTTCTTTCATATTCAGTCATAACATTTGAAATATTAGTAGAGTGCAAATCATAGCAAATATCAAGTACGTTATATCCATAATTACGAAGACTTTCTACACTAAAAGCAAATAAATCATCATTATCTGTTTTCATTATCAAATGACATCTATCTTTAAAGAGAGTATCATAAACTTTTAAATAATTCTCATGTGTAAGTCTTCTTTTTTCATGACGAGCTTTAGGCCACGGATCAGAAAAGTTCAAATATATCGTTTCAATTTTGCCATGTAAATATTCTGGTAAATCACATGCATCCAGAATCATAACTTTTAAATTTGGTAACTCATATTCTTTTATCTTTTTTATAGCAACACAGGCTACCGATGCGTACTTTTCAACACCAATAAAGTTAATATTAGGGAATTTAAGCGCCATATTTAAAATAAAGTCACCTTTTCCCATGCCAATTTCTAAATGAAGAGGATTATTATTTCCAAATAAGCTTTCATCTAGATAAAAATTACATGATGCTAATATTTCATCTTTATTTTTAGGATTTCTCATTCTCATATTCAACAACTCTTTTCTTATTCATATACTACATTAGGAGGAATCACTATGAGAAAAAATCGCAATGCTTTCTTTGCAGAAAACAATATGAATTTCCAAGGATACAACCCTATGGTAGCTAATGCTCCGTATCAAAATGTTAGCGCCAATTCGTCTTTTTATTCAGGACAAGGTCCAATGTCAACACCATTTAATATAGATTTTAGCGAGATATCAGAGCGTCTTGCTAAAGTTGAAAGACAAATTAATCGTCTCGAACACAGAATCTCTAATTTGGAATCGAACGCAATTAAAAGTACAGACGACTTTGAATCCAATTCAAGCAACATGTATATGATTTAAGCATATACAATCATCGCACTGAAACAATAAAGTTGTTCTTCTCCGCATACACTAATTGCCACTTGATACTTAATGTCTATTATATCACAGGTTGCTTCACTTAAAAAAACATTTATTGCAGCTTCTAAATCTTTTTCATGACATTCATCAAATATTTTCACTTTCATTCATCTCACCTAATATTAGAATATCAATTTTCCATCCAAAATTTTGTCAAATAATATCAGTATCTACATTTTAGATACTTTTTTGGCTTAAATTAATAAACTCACGTGGAATATCAATTTCAATTGTTATTAATTTATTGCTCATCGGGTGATTAAAAGTTAATTTATAAGCATGTAAACAAAGCCTTCCGCACGGATTTTTTTGATAATTTCCATATTTTTTATCACCGATAATGGGATGATTAATATCATTTAAGTGAACTCTAATTTGATTTTTTCGACCGGTTTTTATATCAATATTTAAAAGACTATATTGACGGTTTTGGCTAATTACTTCATAGTTAGTTTGAGCAAATTTTCCTTGATGTTTATTTTGCGTTGAATAAACTAAAAAGGTACTGGTTTCCATTAGATAGGAAGTAATAATTCCTTTTTCAGGCTTAACATAACCACTTACCAACGCAACGTATTCTCTTTTAACGGAGTCCCAACTATCTTGCATTATTTTTTTCACTTTTTCATTTTTCGCAAAAACCACTAATCCACTTGTATCATAATCTAAACGATGAACAATAAATATTTTATTATTTTTATTTTTTTGTTTTTGAAAAGTCAACAGTTCATGAAATAACGTTTTTTCTTTTTCCTTGTCTGTAGAAACCGTTAATAATCCAGCTTTTTTATTAACTATAATCAAATCCTTATCTTCATAAACAATTTGTATTTTTTCTTTCTTCATAATTTGATTTTATCAAAAAAAGGGTTAAATTTTAACCCTTTATAACAATATTAACAATTTTATTTGGAATAACAATTATTTTTATAATTTCTTTTCCTTCGATAAACTTTTGTACATTATCAATTGCTAATGCTTCTTTTTCCATTTCTTCTTTTGAGCTAGTACTACTAATATCTATTTTCCCGCGCACTTTGCCATTTACTTGAACGACCAATGTAAATGTATCCTCTTTAGTTTTTTCCTCATCATATACTGGCCAACTTTCATATGCAATAGTTTCATTATGACCTAGTAAGTTCCAAATTTCCTCGCCAATATGTGGACAAATTGGACTAAATAATTTAATAAAACCTTCAGCATATTCCCTTGGGAATACTTCTTCTTTATAAACTGCATTAATAAATATCATCATTTGACTTATTGCTGTATTAAAACTTAGGCTTTCATAATCTTTTGATACTTTTTTCACGGTTTGATGATAAAGTTTTTCCAAATTTCTATTTTCAAAATCAGAAATTTTATCTTCTTCTGTATACAATCGCCAAACCCGGTCAATAAATTTTTTAGCTCCTTCGATTCCATTTTTATCCCATGGTTTATCAGCTTCTAATGGGCCCATAAACATTTCATATAAACGCAATGCATCAGCGCCATAATCCTTAACTATCTCATTTGGATCTACTACATATTCTGGATATCTTTTTCCCATTTTAATTCCATTAGATCCCAAAATCATGCCTTGATGAACCAACTTTTTAAATGGCTCTTGACACGGAACAATTCCTTTATCATAAAGATAATTATTCCACATTCTCGAGTAAAGCAAATGACCTACTGCATGTTCTGGACCACCTACATATAAATCTACTGGCATCCAATATTCTAAAAGCTCTTTATTAGCAAGTTCTTTATTATTATGCGGATCAATATACCTTAAAAAATACCAACTTGATCCAGCACTGCCCGGCATTGTAGATGTCTCTCGTTGTGCCTTCTTGCCATCAATTTCAATATTAACCCATTCTGCTGCCCTTGCAAGAGGAGACTCTCCGCTTTTACTTGGAGCATAATCATTCACTTCAGGAAGAACTAAAGGAAGCTCGTTATCAGATAAAGCTCTCGTTGTACCATCATCAAAAGTTACAATCGGAATTGGTTCTCCCCAATATCTTTGACGAGCAAATATCCATTCCCGAAGACGATAATTAACTTTTTTACTTCCACAATGATTTTCTTCTAAAAATTCTAACATTTTTTCAATCGCGGTTTGTTTATCAAGTCCATCCAAAAAATCCGAATTAATATGAGTACCATCTTCAACGTATGCTTCTTTGCTAACATCCCCGCCCTCTAAAACAGGAATAATATCAATACCGAATTTTTTAGCAAAAGCATAATCTCTTTCGTCATGGGCTGGAACAGCCATTATTGCTCCCGTTCCATAATTAGCTAGTACATAATCAGAAATCCAAATAGGAATTTCCTTCCCGCTCACAGGATTAATTGCATAAGCACCAATAAATACTCCAGTTTTTTCTTTATTTAATTCTGTTCTTTCAAGTTCAGATTTCGTAGAACATTCTTTAATATAATTTAAAACCGATTCGCTTTGCTCTTCAGACATAATTTTTTTAACCAGTTCATGTTCAGGTGCTAATACACAATATGTTGCGCCGAACAACGTATCACAACGAGTTGTAAAAACAGTGAATTTTTCGTCAGTATTGGCAACTTTAAAATCAACGTGAGCACCTATTGACTTACCAATCCAATTTCTTTGAATATCTTTAGTTGATTCTGGCCAATCAAGTTTATCCAAATTAACTAGCATTCTTTCTGCGTATTTAGGGATATCAATTACCCATTGTTTCATATTTTTGCGAACAACGGGATATCCACCTCTTTCACTTTTGCCATCAATAACTTCATCGTTAGCAAGCACGGTGCCCAGCTCTTCACACCAGTTTACAGGCATATCTACTTTTTTAGCTAATCCATCTTCGTACAACTTTTTAAAAATCCATTGCGTCCATTTATAAAACGATGGATCACAAGTTGATACTTGTTTATCCCAATCATATGATAATCCTAGCATTTTAAGCTGAGTTGTAAAAGTCTCAATGTTCTTCTTCGTAAAACCATCTGGATGATTTCCTGTACTTATAGCATATTGTTCAGCAGGAAGGCCAAAAGAATCAAAACCCATTGGATGCAAAACGTTATATCCTTGCATTCTTTTCATCCGTGAAACTATATCAGTAGCAGTATATCCTTCAGGATGACCAGCATGTAAACCTACCCCTGACGGATAAGGAAACATATCTAAAGCATAGAACTTTGGTTTACTAAAATCCCATACGTCTGTTTTAAAAGTTTCATTTTCTTCCCAATATTTTTGCCATTTTTTTTCTATTTCATTATAATTCATTTTTCTCCATATCCTTTCTTATATAGAATCATTCCTAAAATATTATAAATTGAATATATTAAGCCTAACAGTAATACAAAACCCGCCATTAGTTGCCATATAATGCTATAAGGAATGAGGACAATTACTAAAAATACCGTTGTAATAATTAATGCATCAATCAAACTAATTAATAAAATTATTTTTGGATTTAAAAGCTTTTCCTTTTTTAAATTGTGAGAAATAATTAAGTATCTTATTTCAATGATTTCCCTTGCTTCTTTCTTTTTACGCTTAGTACTTTTACTAGGAGATATTTTTCTCATATAACTAACATCGATAAATAAAGTAATACTCACAAAAGCAATAAGCGCAATTATAAAATCAAGTTTCATATTTACCTCCATAAAAAAAGGCAGTCCCTAAGGGCGAATTATCGCGGTACCACCTTAATTTGTTCTCTTTAAAATTGATAAGGAAATTACCCCAATGCATCCAAAAGCAAGTTCAAAAATATTATGTATTAATTTCCACCTAACATTAACTCTCTTTAAGCATAATAATTTTCTACTACTCTTTTTTCATCTGCTTAAGGCAATTATACAATAGTTTTATTTTAAAAACAACCATTAATATTCAGGATTAGGACAGGTTATTGTATGTAAATTGAAAGAATTATCATAGTATGTACACTCACAAACATCCCCATCACATTCACAGTTAGCATTTTCACAGGCACTATCAGGAATTGGTTCAATATAACTCAAGTATTCATAGAACATTGTACCTTTTAATGCTTTTTGAAGATTTTTTAATAAATCTTTCTCAGATATTTGTTGATAATCTTTAGCTCCATTCGTTTCTATAGTTGAAAACTGATTATCTTGGGATATTTCGTTGTTATACTTAATAGTCATTTTTTGAGATTCATAAATTATTGTTAATTCAGCATTATTGGTAATCTTTCCATCTAAGTTTGCCTTTTTCCATGCTAAGTCCACTGCAACATCCATCACATTTATATTAAATTTAAATTCGTTATCAGCAAACACTAATTTACCATTTAATACTTCTTGTCCATCATAAGCAAGAGTATACAACCAGGTGTCTTTATTAACATCAAACGCAAGAAGTAAACTATCAAAGGTAATTAACACTTCACCTTTGCTACCATCAAAGGCAGAATGAAAAAACTCTTCATCATTATATTTAATGCAGCCACCTACGACGGTGTTAATAAGAGGTTTTGTATAAATGCTAATAACTATCTTTTCTTCGCCCATTGAATAATCCATAGCTATGATTTCATCAATATATTGCACTAAGTCATCCGTAGAAATTTCCATAATCTTACATATAATTTCTAAAAATTTAGAGTCATTTTTAAACGTATTAAAAAATCTTTCAACCATTTGAGCAATATTTTGGTCAGTAATTTCTACATAGTTATCCTTTACAGAAAATTTTTTCCCATTCACATTTACCGTTGTATTTTTAGTCTTAAAATCTTCTTTAGTAAATAAATATTTTGTTGCTTGTTCGAGTTTATTATATACGTATAAAATGTCATTTTTACTGAGAATACTTTCCATAACATTGATTTCAAAATCATCTAAATAAATTAGTTTATCGTATATTTCTTCTGATTCAAAATACAATTTATCTTCGATTAAATATAAAAATACATTTAAAATATTTTTTTCTGACTCGTTAAGGCCCGCACTAAATTCAACTTGATTGTTTTGAGCATTAATACCGATTTTATAATCAAATATATAATTATTTAATTCCTCTAAGCCCGAAACGTTTGTATCAAAAAGGAAATTTCCAGTTTCAACATAATTTTTTGTCCAGTCCGCAGAGGAACTAATATCTTCCTTGACACCAGCAAACAAATTTGTTACTACCATTTTATAAATTGTATATGGATTTCCCATAAAATATTGATAGCCAACAAAGCCTCCCCCTAGTAATACCATAATCAAAAGTATAATTAGGACTAACTTCATCGGAAATTTCTTTTTTTTGATTTTTTCAGTTGCTTCCGGAACTGGTACACTAGCGCTAACAACGGGAGCATCCAAAGTGTCAATAATCGCCGAAGGCTCTAATGTTTCTACGCCTAAATTTTCTATTGTTTCTACTGAAGATGAACTTTTGTATTTTTCTTCATTCATTTTACTACCTCTTTCTTATCATACTATATATCTGCTAAATAATCATATAGTTTCATAAACATTTTTATAAAAATTTGATCTAAGCCTTTGCTTTTAAGTTTCCTAATTGCTATTCTCTTCTTTTTTATTTCCATATTACTAAAGGCTATTCTCGCTAAATCTTCTTTAAGTTTAGTTTTAATTTTCAAATCACTTATAATAGAATTGATATCTTCATTTACAATTCTTCCCGCATCAATTTCAATATCTTGTCCGCCACAATTAATTGTTAACTGTTTAGTTGTATCGACCGCTTTAACAGAAACAATAAAATCATTTTCATCAACGTCCGTAGAAATTCCTTCTTCAATCTTTTCGCCATTGATGAAAACTTCAACCTTATCAGCTTTTTTAGTATTTCTAAACAAAATACGATAATCTCTCTTATTTGGAATTATAGCTGTTTTACCCTCTAAAGGATGAATTATAACCGTATAATTGTTCTGCATGTAATTATAATCAATAGATGTTAGTATATAATATCCTTGTTCATATAACCTTGTTATACCATCATCTTCATACAAGTTAAATGTATTACTTTTCCCAGGGAAAATATGGATATCTAATTTTTCTGGATTATCATAAAAATTATAGTTACTGCTTATATTCGCCATTGGAATAATTGCTCCAGCTTTAGCAAAAACGGGATAGTCCTCATCTTTGTGAAAGGTTACGTATCTTTTACCCCCAACAAATCGTTTACCGGATTTAAATTCATACCAAACGCCGTTAGGAACAAAAATTCTTTGAATAGCCCTATTCATAACTGTATCTTTAGGACTAGTAATCGGACTAACGAATAATTCCGTACCAAAAAAATATTCATTACGTAGACTTGGTTCATCAACGGTTTCCGGATAAGCGTAATATAAAGGTTGAATTAATGGTAAACCTTTTGTCGTATACTCAAAAGCTTTGGTATAAATGTAAGGTATAAGTCGATGTCTTAATTGGGTATATTCCTTTACAATATTAAATGTTTTAAAATCCCAGCGCCATGGTTCTCTTTTATAGTAAATCCCTCTTTGAGCGCTAAATCTAAATATTGGACTAAATGTAGCGAGTTGCACATATCTCATATATAATTCAGCATCTTCGGTACCATCTTTAAAACCTCCGACATCATGACTCCACCATGATAGACCAATATTACTTGCATTAGAATTATAGTAAGGTAAATATTTAAGTGTATCCCAACTAACAACGGTTTCACCGGAGTACAAAACACCATCTTTATGAGCTGCTATCCCCGGATTACGTACCAAAAGCATTGGTCTTTTATATTCACTTTGTTTAAAATCTTGCATATGATAATATGCTAAAGCCCTTAATGATTTAATATCCTTCTTATAATCAATCCAAAAAAAATCAACATCAGTCCTCATTAAAGGATTTATAATTTTTTCAAAATAAGTAATTATAAACATTTTATCAAATGCATTAAATGGAACATTATTTTTTACATTAATTTGCATTTCTTTGATAAAATCTTCATACGACGGTTCTTCTTTCCGTATTCCTTCCGTAGGATCTATCTGCAGTCCTATTTTTATACCCCGTTCATGCATATAGCTAGTAAACTCTGTTGGACTAGGAAATAAATCACGATTAAATGTATAGCCACTTTTATGTAAGTTAAAATTCTCACGGTCCTTAATATGCCAAAATTCTCCTAATAATAATACAGACAATGGGATTTCATTTTGATTAAAGGCACTTACAAGTTTTTTGGTATCCTCAAAAGAATAAATCTTATCTCGATACCACCAAATTCCCAAAGCATATCTTGGAATCAGGGCAGGATATCCTGTTAATGTAAAATAGTCCTTCAAGCATAAACCAAAATCTCTTTTATACATAAATAAATATAAGTCAACATTATCGCTGTCAATATTATTTAAAATTCCTAAGTCATTTATTACAAGCGGTTTATCATCTTCAATCGAAACAAAACCATCAGTAGAATATAATCCCTTATTTAACTTTTTATTACCTCCGGAAAAATTATCCAAACTAAAAGCCGAAGCCAGAAAATTTCTTGCTTCAGGATGTCCATAATACCAAATTTTGTCAGTATTAAGTAATTTCACTTTCAAATTTGCATCTGGGGCAAAAGATGGACCTTTAAAAGGTTTTTCTTTCAAATATTGTAATGAAAAATAAGAAGTTGTAATGACTAAATACTTATCATCCTCTTCAAGTTTAAATTTTGGCACTTCAAAATTGCGATTAGATACTAAATCTGTTAAGTTATCATTGAACGATCCATCCTTAGAAAATTCTAAGCGAATTAATCTTTCAGTAAGAACTGTAATTCGATATAAAGTACCTTGTTTAACCGCTGATATTTGACTTTTTCCTTGTGTTTGATTAACCTCAAAATGCTTACCAAAACTAGCCATTTACAACCCTTCCTATTATTCTTATCTTATCACAATTTATTTATGTATTCAATTAATACTTTTCTTTTATTTCTTGTAAAAAACTATTGTCATTAAAGTAACTTATTCCAATTGCTTTTTTTACTTTAGCTAGAGTTTTATTTGCCTCAATATTGGCTTTTTCTGTTCCTTCTTTAATAATGTTATATACTAATTCAATATTTTGCTCATAACCTTTTCTTCTTTCACGAATCGGTTGCAATACATCTTCTAAAACATTTATTAAAAATCTTTTTATTACTACATCCCCTAATCCACCTTTTTCATAATGAGTTTTTAACTCTTCCATATTATTATACTCAGGTAAATATTTAACAAAAGAATCATCACTAATAAATAAATCAAGATATAAAAAGACCATATTTCCTTCCACTTTACCAGGATCGCTTACCTTTATGTGATTAGGATCTGTATACATCATCATAACTTTTCTTTTTACTTCTTCAGGGCTATCAGAAAGATAAATACAATTACCAAGTGATTTACTCATTTTGGATTTACCATCAATTCCAGGAACTCGTCCCTCTATAGCACTTTGTGGAACAACGCCTTCGGTTTCCACAAGAACATCACCGTAAATCGAATTAAATTTTCGCACAATTTCATTAGTTTGTTCAATCATAGGGAGTTGATCAGCCCCCACCGGAATGCAATTAGCATTAAATGCGGTTATATCTGCAGCTTGAGATATAGGATAATTTAAAAAGCCACTAGGAATACTTTTATCGAATTCCCTAAGCGCAATTTCGTTTTTTACCGTTGGATTTCTCATAAGTCTAGCAAGAGTCACCATATTCATATAATAAAAAGTTAATTCTGTTAAAGCAGGAACTTCACTTTGAATGAAGATAGTCACCTTCTGCGGATCTAGTCCAACTGATAAATAATCAAGAACAACTTCAATAACATTCTCCCTAATTTTTTCTGGATTATCAAAATTATCTGTCAAAGCTTGGGCATCAGCAACCATTACATAAAACTTATCATATTCAGATGAATTTTGCATTTTGACTCTATTTCGCAGTGACCCCACATAGTGACCGATATGCAAGCGGCCTGTTGGTCTGTCACCGGATAAAATTATTTTATTCATATATTATTTCCTCCATATCTTCCTTGATAATTAAATTTTTATTTTCAATTTTTTGCAATTCTTTTTTAGCATTAATACTTGTATGACTAGGGACTACTTTTAAGTTAGGATTCAAATTTAAAAGTTCTTTTATATTATCTACACCCATATGTTTATCATTTCCAGTCGTTAAAGTACAATCACATATAAGATAATTACTTTGCTGAGCGACAATTTTCACATTCTCACATAAAGAGGCATCGCCAGTAAAAGAAATAACTTTATCATTTTCTTTTACAATATATCCAAAACTTGGGCTCATTTTTCCGTGATTGACTTTAAAGCTTTCAACCGAAAGATTATCCAATTTAAAAAGCTGTTTATTAGAAATAAAATTTATGTTAGATTGATAAAAAATTTCATAATAAGACCGAGGAAAAGCTAGTTTAACAAGCATCTTTATTTTTCTATACCATCGTTTAGATAAGAAAACTGTTAATTGTCGTTTTTCCTTTGCTCTATCCAAAAGCAAAAATGGCAAATCGAATATATGATCTCCATGAATATGCGTAATAAACAAATATTCAACACATTCAAATAAGTTAGCGTTCTTCAAGATTTTTACAATTCCATTTGGAATATCAATCATTATTCGATCATTAATCATATAACATGCTGGATTTCGTTTTGATATCATCGAACCTGTTCCAATCAGCCTTACTTTCATAAATAACTCCTGGAATTATTATATATTATTTTCTTAAATAATGCTATAATATTTACGAGGTGTTAAAATGAAACTAGTAGATAATTTAACCAAAGAAGAATATATTAATTTTTTTAATAAATCTAAATATAATCACTTTTTACAAAGCTATGAATGGGGGCAAGCCTCAAAAGCCAAAGGTCAAACGCCAATATATATTGGAATGAAGGATGATAAAGGCAACATTCAAGCCGCCGCAATGGTTCTTAAAAAAAATACACCATTAAAAATGTGTTATCTTTATGCCCCTCGAGGAATAATTATTGATTATAGTAACGAAAAACTATTAAATGAATTTACTAAACTATTAAAAGATTATTTAAAAGGGATTAATGCCATTTATTTTAAAATGGATCCCGGTATTGTTTATCATGAAATCGATGATGAAGCAAAACCAATTGCCGATGGGAAAAATAATTATGAATTGTTTAAAAAACTTACTAACTTAGGATATAAGCATCAAGGTTTTACTACTCTATTTACAAGAAATCAACCAAGATTTACCTTTAGGATTGATACAACTAGGCCTTTTGAAGAAATTGAAAAAGCGATGAATAAAACATATATGAAAACTGTTAAGCGAAGTTATAATTATGATCTTGAAGTAACTGATTCATATGATACACAAACTTTTTTTAAATTGATGAATGATATCGCTAACAGAAATAATTTCAATGGCAATTCACAAATATTTTATGAAGCTTTTGACAAAGAATTTTCTAAAGAAAAAAATGTAAAATACATAACAATAAAAATTTATCCCGATAAAATCATATCTAAAGCTAAAGCGGAACTTGAGCCGATTCAAAATGATTTAGAAGAAGGAAAAATTCCTCAAAAGAAAATGGCTGACACGCAAAATATAATTGCTCGTTTACAAAAAGATATCGATACATTCACACCATATGAAGGACAATATCCTGACGGACTAGTCTCATTAATACTAATTTGTCCGACGACTAATCATGCAATGTGGACCCTATATATCGGGAACAATGACCTTGCAACATATACTTTTAGTGTAAATCGTGCTTATTACGAAGCTGTTAAATACGCTAGCGAGCAAGGATTAGAATTTTTAGATTTATTTGGAACATGTGGAGAGCCTCATACAAAAGAAAAAAATTATGCAGGAATTCATGAATACAAAAGAAAGCTCGGAGGCACATATACAGAATTTATTGGCGAATTTGATATTATAGCCAAACCATTTTGGTATCGGGTATTACCAGTTTTATTAAAAATTTATCGAAAACTAAGAAAATAATTCTTAGTTTTTTTATGTCCAAAACAAAAAGCCGTAAACCCACGACTTTTTATAACCAAACTCCGTATGTAATAGCGATCATCGCTAATATTAAACCAACAGTCCAAAATAATTTTATAATATCTGTCTCTTCCCATTTAAGTTCTTCGAAGTGGTGATGTAATGGCGCCTTTAGGAATACTTTACGTTTAAAACGACGAATTGCTATAATTTGTATAAAGCTAGATAGCACTTCGATTAAAAAAACACCACCAATAATAGCTAATGATAGCTCATGCCTAGTTAGAATTGCCATTGTAGCTAAGGCGCCTCCTAAAGCAAGTGATCCTAAATCTCCCATAAAGACTCGCGCAGGATGACTATTAAACATTAAAAAGCCAATTAACGCACCAACTAAAACAAAAGAAAATATGGCAATTTCTTGATATCCTTCTAACCAGCTACAATTCCAAGCAATAATCCCATAAGCTAAAAAAGATATCGCAGATAAGCCAGCACATAAGCCATCTAATCCATCAGTTATATTAACCGCATTTGTAGTACCAACTAGCAAAACAAAAATAAATATACCAAATAACCACCCTAAGGGAATATCAATACTTAAAAAAGTAAACCTTAAAGTCGATGACCCGCCACCCTTCATAAAAAGAATAAAGAAGATTAATGCAATTCCCATTTGACAAATAAATTTCTTGGCAATAGACAAGCCATCATTGTTTTTATATTTTACTTTTAAATAATCGTCAACAAATCCCAAAACAGCATACGCTAAAAAAACAAATAGTAAAATTATTAAATTATAACTCATTTTAATGCTGCCAACTGTATATAAATATGTTAAAGAAGCTAAGACAGGAATAATAAAGATTATTCCCCCCATTGTTGGAGTGCCTTGTTTTTTTAGATGCCTTTTAGAAATTAAATCACAGACATTCTGTCCAATATGTAGTTTTTTGAATGCCGGAATTAATATTAACCCACATATGATTGCACAAATAAAACCAAGCATAATAGCCATCATAGCCTTGGCTAATATTAACATAGGACACCACCTTTACAACCATATTATACCTTAAAGTTGTTAATATATTTTATTTTTTTACTTTAGTTGACACTTTTTTTCAGTTGAAATTTATGAATTGTTCATATATAATCAACTTGTAGCGAGGAATTGATATGATAAAGATTCAAATTAATTCAAGGTTAGTTAGACCCGGAGATACCTTTGTAGCTATTAAAGGTAATGTTGTAGATGGGCATAACTACGTTGAGGATGCCATTAAAAATGGTGCTACTACTGTTGTAGTATCTAACAAAGAAAAATATAATGTAAAGACGATTAAAGTTAAAAATACAAGCAAATATCTAAAAGATTATTTAGTAAAAAAATACGCTAAAAGTTTTAAAGACTTAAAAATTATAGGATTAACCGGTACAAACGGAAAAACTACCACGGCATATATGACTTATCAATTATTAAGAAAAGTCGGCATTAATGTTGCTTACATTGGTACTATCGGGTTTTATTACAATGACGAGTTTGAAAAGACGGCAAATACTACACCAGACATTTTAAGTCTTTATAATAATCTATTTAAAGCTAAAGAAAAAGGCTGTCAAATCGTTATTATTGAAGCAAGTAGTATCGGACTTAAAGAAGGAAGAATGGCGGGATTAAAATTTGATGCAGCAGTATTTACAAATCTTACTCATGATCACTTAGACTATCACAAAACAATGAAAGAATACATGATTGCTAAGTTAGAATTATTCCGTAACTTAAAGAAACATGGAACCGCAATTGTTAATATTGACAGTCGCTACGGCAAATTTTTTACAGTCAAAAAAAGAACAATTACCTATGGTTTTAAAGACGCAACAATTCGTTGTAAAAAACATGACGAATCTTATTCAAATATTACATATGTTTATAACGGAAATACTTACGAACTGCAAAGTCCACTTTTTGGAAAATATAACATATATAATGCCATGGCTTCGATTGGTATCCTATTAACTTTAGGTATCGATATTGAAAAAATTAATGAATACTATCCAACGCTTGAGGCTCCCAAAGGAAGAATAAACATTATTGATTACAAAACAAACAAAATCATTATTGATTATGCCCATACTCCTGATGGTCTAAAACAAGTTCTTACTTCTGCTAGCAAATTAACGTCAGGGAAAACTTATGTTGTTTTTGGTTGCCCTGGCAATCGTGATCGCGCAAAAAGACCAATTATGGCCAAAATTGCTGACAAATATTCAGATTATTTTATTATTACAAATGACGACCCCCATTATGAGGATGAAATGCAAATCATAAATGATGCTATTAAAGGATTAGAGTCTGATAAATACGATATAATAATCGACAGAAAGAAAGCTATTTCTAAAGGGATAAAGCTTTTAAAAAAGGATGATACCCTATTAATATTAGGCAAAGGACATGAAGATTCCATTATTATCAAAGATAAAGAAATTCCTCATAACGATGAGAAATATGTCAAAGAAGTAATTGCAAAATTAACCAAGTAGCATAATTTAAAAAAAGAAAAATACCTTTTAATAGAGGTGTTTTTTTATGCAATACGAAACTAATTCAAAGCTAATAAAGCCAAATGACATTTTTATTGCCATTAAAGGACAACATTATGATGGTCATAATTTTATCGAAGAAGCAATAAAAAATAAAGCAAGTAAAATTATTGGTGAAGATGATATCAAAAACATAAAAATATATAAAAAAGTTAAAAATACGAAAAAATATTTAACCAAAGTTATCAGCAAAGAAAACAAAAAATTAACTAAAAACTTTAAAATCATTGGCATAACAGGAACAAAAGGGAAATCAACCACAGCAATGATTCTTTACCAAATGTTAAAACTACTTAACGTTAATTGTGCTTACATTGGTACTTTAGGTTTACATTACAAAGATGTCAAAATGAGTTTAAACAATACAACTCCAGATATTTTGTCCTTAAATAAAATATTACAAAAACTAAAAGAAGAAAATATCACACATATTATTATGGAAGTGTCATCACACGCATTATGTGAAAACCGTATTAAAGGTTTAAGATTTTATAGCGCTGCCTTTACCAATCTTAGTCAAGATCATTTAGATTACCATAAAGATATGCAAAACTATTTAAAAGCTAAACTTAAAATTTTAAGATATCTTGATGGAAAAATAATTTTAAATAATGATGATCCTGCCGCTTCTTCGTTTAAAAAGAAAACAAGTAAAAACATTACTATTGGCCAAGATGGGGATTATAAATTAGATAGTTTTCGCTTGTACCCTACTGGAACAATTATCAATTTTGAATACCAATACAGTAAATATACTGTGGCCATTCCTTTAATAGGAAGATACAACATTTATAACTATCTTACAGCTCTCGCGCTTTGCAATAACTTAGGATACAGTCTTTTAGATATAATAAATCTTACTAATAGTTTAAAAGGCATCGTAGGTCGCAATGAATTAATTAAGTCAGACAAAGGTTACGCTATAATAGATTACGCTCATTCTCCCAAATCTGTCGAAGAAACCCTTCTTGCATACAGAGAGCTTAAAATTGGCAAAATGATTACTATTATTGGCTGTGGAGGGAATCGCGATAAAACAAAACGGCCTATTATGGGGAAACTAGCTACAAAGTATTCTGATTATGTTATTTTTACTAGTGACAATCCTCGTGATGAAGACCCTAAGGAGATTTTAAAAGATATTACTAAAGATTTAACGGACAATAACTATGAAGTTATCGAAGACAGACGTGCAGCAATAAAAAAAGGAGTTAAACTCCTTAAGAAAAACGATTACCTACTTATTTTAGGTAAAGGTCACGAAAATTATCAATTAATAAAAAATGTTAAATATCATTTTGACGATAAAGAAGAAGTGTTAAAATACTTACACTAGTCTTCTTTTTTGCTTTCAATACAATCTTTAATCATATTACGAAATTTTTCATTTACTTTTTCTAAATCATCATTCTTTCCCACTTTAAAAGGTTCTAAGAATGTAACAGTTAATTTGTTGTTCCAAAATTTATATTTACCAGTTATAGCAAACGGAACAATTGTTGCTCCGGTTTTTTGAGCCATCGAAACAGCTCCCATCTTAAATGGCAACAATGTTTCTTCAGTACGATTTCTCGTTCCTTCTGGAAATAAACCTAACGCCCATCCATTATTTAATACCTCAAGGGCCTTTTCCTTAGCATCAGAATCATGAATTGAACGATTGACACTTATACACCCTGCAGCCTTAAAAAACCATGCAAATTTGCCATCAAAGTATTCTTTTTTCGCCATATAATGGACCATTCTTTTGGTTGCCAATATTGGAGCACATTGATCTAAAATATGTATATGGTTCCCACATAAAATAATTGGCCCATCTTTTGGAATTAAATGCTTATTTACAATCTTAGGGCGATAATATAACATAAATATTACACCTAAAGTTGCTTTAAAAAATTTAAACCCCTTTTGATTATTTTCTTTTTTTGCTTCTTTTGCCATAACTTCTACCTTCCTTAATAAGTTCAATTACCTTTTGTTCTAATATTTTATTTTCCTTTTCTAAATTATCAGTTTTTACATAATATGGATTACCAATAATAACTTTAACATGATAATTAAATAGCTTTGGACCGCCTACAAACGCAAAAGGAATAATTGGTTTTCCAGACTTATATGCTAATGATACTGCACCATATTTAAATGGTAATATATAATCTTCGGTCTTATTTATTGTCCCTTCAGGAAACAAACAAATAATTTTATTATTTTTTAAATACTCAACAGCGCTATTAATCGCACCAGGATTTTTCTTTGCCCGATCGACTCTTATAAAACCTAGTGCATTTAATATCGGCCCTAAAAATTTTACATCCATAATCTCTTTTTTAGCAAGAAAGTGAATGGGCCTAAGTGTTGACCGGCCAATTAAAAATGCATCAAAATAACTAGTATGGGTTCCCGCAAAAATAAAGCCTTCTTTATGCGGTATTCTCTTACGATGAACGATTTTGGGATTTATTGTTACTACTAAAAACAGCCAAAGAATTGGTCTTATAATGGAATACAGAATATTACTTATTACTAGATTTTTTCTTTTCATTTTCTTCTTTTTCTAATTCTCTAAAAGCCACTTTTCCTACTAATGTTTTCGGCAATTTATCTCTAAATTCATATTCAGCAGGTAATGCATATTTTGCTACATGCTTAGTTAGTAACTCTTTAATCTCTTTCTCAATTTGTTTACTTGCTTTATAACCATCTTTTAAAACAATAAAAGCCTTAGCAACCTGTCCTTTATATGAATGCGGAATTCCAATTACTGTAGATGTTAGTACCGCATCATGAGAATTAATAATGGTTTCCAAATAAGTCGGATAGATATTATATCCACTTGAAATAATAATTCTTTTAATTCTTTGTGAAAAATAAATTAGTCCATCTTCTCCTAAATAACCAACATCACCGGTATGCAACCATAGCTTTCCGTCTTCATGATATCTTAATGCATGCATCGTTTCTGCATCATCATTTAAATATCCCATCATAACTAATGGTCCACTAATACAAATTTCGCCATCAATACCGACAGGCGCTTTTTCATGTGTATCAGGTATTACTATCTTAAAATATATATCTGGAAATGGTGCACCGATAAGCCCATCATTAAAAATATGTTCTGGTGAAAGGCATGTCGCTCCAGTAGATTCGGTTAAACCATAACCAACCCTGATTTTAGCGGTCGAACCATGTTCTTCTAAATAGCTATTTACTTTATCTCGTAACGTCTTATTTAATGCATCCCCTCCACATATTGCGGCTTTAACACAGGCCAAATCATTTGCCCCCATGTTGTTTTCAAGAAGCCCTTCATAAAGTGTCGGAACACCAGCAATAAAATTTGGTTGATTTTTTCGAATAATATCGCCAAATTTTTTATAGTTAAATTGAGGAATTAATATACATCCCATTCCTATACATAAAGGCGTATGAATACATACTCCCAATCCAAAACCATGGAATATTGGTAAAATTGATAAAACAGTTGCCCCTGGCACCGCCTGATCAATAACAGTTGTAGCCATAATTCCTAATGCATTAAAATTAAGATTAGAAAGCAGTATCCCTTTAGGACTACCAGTGGTTCCTCCACTATATAAAATAACAGCCGGATCATATGCCTTCCTCTTCTCATGATACTCGCCTTGATATCCTTTAGAATTATGAATAAAATCTTCCCACATAATTACTGTAGAATCATCTTTAGGGATTTTTATTTTACGCCCTTTCAACATCCAATAAGCACTACTCATGGCTAAATTCATCTCTCCAGATGCTTTGGCAACTATTATTTTTTTCAAATTCGTACTATCTTTTAATTTGTAGATTTTTTCAAAAGCAACGTCAATTACTAAAATAAACTTACTATCGGCAGCATTAATGTAATATTCTAATTCTTTTTCACTAGAAAGAGGGTGAACCATATTACAAATGGCACCGACCATGTTTACAGCATATACCATTGTTATACCTTCGGGGGTATTAGGCATGCAAATTGTTACTTTGTCATTTTCCTTAATTCCATGGTTTTTTAATGCTCTTGCCGTAACTTTAATTTTTTCTACAAATTCACGATATGTAACTTTTCCACCATAGTAAGAATATGCCACATTATTTGGCCATTTAGTTGCTGATTCCATAACCATATCAACCATAGCATAATCAGGATATTTTAAATTTGCAGGAACATCTCCATAATGTTTCAACCAAGGTCTTTGTTCCTTATCTAATTTCATTTGTTTCGATTTTCTCATCCGCTCTTACCTCCAACAATTCAGGATTATCAAATATATATTGTAGTAATTGAACACATTTAGCAAAATAATAACCATCAGCAATTCTTTCATCTAAATTAATACCAAATTCACATATTTTCTTAACTGATCTTTCTCCACTATCATCAATAACTTCTTCATTTTTTATTTCTCCCATGGTAGCTAATGAAGAACACGAACCAAAATCAGTTATATTATGAAAAATTGCCCCACATTTAATTGATCCTAAATTGGAAACAATCATACTACTATAATATAAATTATCTTTTATTAAAAATGAGGGTAAAATTCCTTTTTTATCGCACCACTTAAAAATTCCAACAATTGGTATTCTTAACAAATTTGGAAGTTTTCCTAGAACATCAATAGCAATATTAGCGCCTTCTTTATCAACATTATCTTTATTATCTCTAATTTTATTAACCTTTTTTCTTATTTTTTCACTGATAGTATTTAATGTATCATCTGGCTGTATGTCAGTCAAAATCATCATTTCTTCGGCATGATCGTCAAATGTTACCTTAGCAACAAAAGAAATCACAACATCATTGTGCTCATATAAATGACGATTTGCAACGAAGCGGTTTAGTTTTGGGCGATTATAAATTACTTTACCTATCGCTGTTACAAAAGTATGAAAATATGAAAGATCAATTCCTTCCATTTTCTTTTTTTCAACGTATTCAACAAGTTTAGTTAAGTCCATTTTCTGATTAATATAAACATCACTTACACTACGATTTGGCTTAAGGTCCATACTAATCTGTGCCATGCCTGTAAGTTCTCGTATGCGACGGGCATCTTTTCGGTCTCCCCATCTTCTTTTATATTTTTCCATCTAAATATAACTCCCTTACTAACTATATATATAAATACTAACATAATTTCATTTTTTTAACAATAAAATGTTGAAATTTAACTTTTTTATGATATAATTAATCATGTATCGCGGATGTAGTTTAATGGTAGAACATCAGCCTTCCAAGCTAATGACGGGAGTTCGATTCTCCTCATCCGCTCCATTGATGATTAATTGATGCTTAATTGCATCTTTTTTTTATGCCAAAATCCCACTCGTTGCAGATTATTCGTTGTTTTATTTAACATTTATATTAGATTTATTTTTAAAATAATTTCTAATATATTTTTTTATTTCATACAACGTATACCCTTTTCCATCTACTATAAATAAATTATCATTTTCATGATATAAGTCATAGTGCAACACAATCAATTCTTTTCCATTTTTACTAAATATTAATCTATGTGGCGTAATTCCATCTACATAGCTTTATCAAATTCTATAATATAACCATAATAAAATGAAAATTTTATACCACTATGTTTAGTCATCTTAGATAGTTCTTCTTCAGTGTCTTTCTCAAGTGACATTATTTGTACTTGAATCTGACCAATATTATTCACCTCCTGAAGTTAATTTTTAACTTCACACAAACAATACTGCACAAATTTAATAAAGTCCAGCAAAAAAAAGATGAAATTTGTCATCTTTTTTTATTATAACTTTTTGCTTTTATTAACAGATTCAAATAAAGCATTAACATTTTCATTATTATTTTGATTATTAACATTAGTAATGTCTTTTTGAATTTGAGCTAAAATATCTAAATCTAATTTTTCTTTTCCCACTAACATTTCTATTAATCTACTAGAAATAGTTTCAATTGGATATATCAAACATACTGCATTTATTAATGGATTTAAATCTTGCAAACATTTATTATAATCTGACAAATGTTTACTGATTATTTTTTGTTTTCTTTCTTCTTCAAAATCTTTTTGGGTTATTTTTTGTATAAATTGAATATGACCAACAGTTTGTAATAATTTAAACCCTATAATATCAATTGGGTTTGGAACAACAATACTTCTATTATTATAATTAAGTTTTACAAGATTAATACCCAACTCACAATCTCTTGGGTCACTTATATGTAAAACATCTTTTCCTTTTGGAGAAATTTTATCAAAATCTGGTATAACATCATATAAATTAAAGACAAATGATTTGCTTGGGCCTCCAGAAATCATTACATAATCAGTATCGTTAATTTGTCTTCTAAATTGTGAAAAATTATCTTTTGCTTCAGAAGGAATAGTGTAGTTATCTCCCATTCCTATTACTCTTCCTTGTTCAACAACTATTTCTTGCATACTATCGGCACAAATAAATGGTAACGTAGCTAATGATCCGGCCATGTAATATATAATGTTCCCATTTTCATCAACTGGTGGTTTTGTTCTATAATATAATTCACATAAATCCCATGCTATATTTTCTATTTTTCTTTCCATATATATAAACCTCCGACTATAATTCTATTATACCATTAATTCGACGTTTTTGATAAATTTGTAGGATTAATTGACTATTTATTGTGATTTCATTTGCATTTCTACATAAATGTTTTGTTGATTGATTGTATTATCGATTGTTGAATAAAATAATATTTATTTTAAAATAATTAAAATCCAAACTACTCGTTTCACAATTCATATAAAATTGTTGTTCAGAATAATTTTTTATCGTAATCGTATATATAAAAATATTAACCTATGACAGGAATCAAAATAAAAATCCCTTTATTTATAAAGGTTTTGCTGTTTATAAGGGGTTCGGGAAGTTCCCCTCATTCGCTCCAAATGTAATATAATCCTTGTAAATCAAGGATTTTTTTATTGTAGAAATGAGAAGAATCGAACCTTACGTGTCCCTAGCCTTTCGTATATATTGAATTTAGAATGTTAAATTTTACATTCATTGAATATATCAAATAAAAAAGATAATATAAGGAGGTTATATGAACCTACCAATATTATCTTTCTTTCATTTTAAACTGTAATTATTTACTCTTAGACCAACTATGCAATCCGTATAAATTATTTATAAGTAATAATACTGCATCAAATACCATTGGTAATAAAAGTATATTTCCATTTAATACAGGTAATCCCCATAATATTAATAATATAAATGCATTTATTAAATAGAATAAGAAACTATATCTACTTCTTCTAACTAATAAGTATGTTGCTGTTAAATTTATATTCATGGAAATAGTAGATACTAATAAATTACTTGTATTGAAATGTTTAAGTAGAAAAAATAATCCTACATATAACAATATATTGACAAGCAGTAAACCATGCCATTCTTTTGTTTCTATAACATTTTGTTTTACTTTTTCACTCTTATTATCTCTATTTTTTAACCAAGTATAAATACCTGAAATATATAGTGGTAAAATTACTACTAAATATATAATCACTTCTCCATAATATTGATTATTGTATGACATTATTGAATAAAGAATCGCTAGTAATACTCCAACAACTTGTCCCACAACATGTCCTTTTGCTTGATTTAGTGCCGAAAAGAAACCAATAAATGGCACGATAGTAGCAAGAAATCCACATTCTAAATATATTCCTAATCCTAGTATTACAACTACACTCAGTACTAATAATATTATTTCAAATTTATTCCAACTCTTTATATAATTTTTCATATTTATTATTTATTAAATTCTTCAGGTAGATATGCGCCTTTTTTTCTTAAAAAACAAACAACATCAATTAAAGAATCATCGCCTGTAAACCCATTCATTAATTTCATTTCCTTAAAACCTAATCCATGATATAAATTTTTGGCTTGTAAATTGTGTAACAGGCAATCGAGTGCAAATTTATTAAAGCCTGCTTTTTCCATTTGACTAATAAAATATCCTAATAATCTGGAGCCTATCTTTTTACCACGCAAGTTATTATCAATACATACATTTGGAATATACATAGTTTGAAAATCATATTTTTCAACTTCATCTAAAATTGGTCTAATATATTTTTTTATTGTAGTTTTGTAACGTTCATCAACCTTTTCTAATGTTTCATAATCATATTTTAAATTTACAGATTTATCAATAGCACAAATTACACCAACAATTTTATTTGACGTACTATCATATGCAACATAAAGATTATTATAATTAAATATAAAACCATCTTTTAACATTTCCTCTTTTAAAAAATCTACACACTTACTTTCATTTTTATCAAACCAATATGGATATATATACGGATCTGTATCATATATAAGTCTTGCGATTTCCTCCATATTATCATCTTTCTTCGCTCTTCTAAAATAAATCAATTCATTTTCAACCAAATAACTATCATTTGCCATTTTTCATTTCACCTACGCTTATCTTTTACAATTATATCATATTTGAATCTTTTGGGTTTCGCTAAAATTTCTAATAAAATAATCAGTTTTAAACAAACATTATAAATAACCCTATAATGCTTGCAAATATACAAACAGTCTTTTGAATAATATCTTTCTTATTTAAGTTTTCAGAAAAATATTTAGGTAAATATTTGATTCCAAGTATTCCTAAAATAAACGCAAAAGCGCCTTGGAAACCAGTTAAAATGTTTGCAAGCGCCAACGGAATTACTAGATTTATATAATTAACAAGTAAATTTGCTACTAAATTTATAAGTTCATTTATACAATTTAATCCAAAATATTTCTTACCGTTTAATTTCACCGCTTGCAAAAAAGAATCTCGAACTTTCTTTTTTATCATTAATATTATTCCAATTAATATGAAACCAACTTGATACCAGAACGCACAAGAAATATATGAACTATTTCTTATAGCAAAATCAAAAAGTAAGAAATACACAGCATATAATAAGGTTGAAATCAACATAAACATTAAAGCATTCCATTTATTTTTACTGTTTTTATTTTCAAAATCAAAAGATATAAAAATTGTTGCTAATAAAATTATCAACGATCCAATAAGCTGAGATGTAGATAATTTTTCGTCAAAAAAGAATAGTGCTAAGAAAAAAGTAAAAACCGGTATCATTTGAAACATCATAACAACAATTGAAGTGTCATTTTTATCAAGCGCTTTATAATAAAAATAAGTAGCAAGAATATAAATTATAGCTGCAAGAAGCACAAAAATTAATGAGCTTATACTTATTCCAATCGAAAATTTGCTTACTATTAACCATACAGGAGAAATAATTAATCCCGCTATCAAACTAGAAAAAACTAACAAGGTATTCACATTATTTGTTGATTTATCTAAATCAACCAACATAAATTTATCAATATGATTGGTTATCCCCCATAAAAATGATGCAAAAATACCAAGTGCAACAGCTAAAACCATTGTTATCACCGACCAATATTATTATAACACAAAAAAATAAAATGACTAGAATCGCATATGCTTAATATTATGACAAAATTATTTTTAATAAAAAATTTTCACACTTTTCAGGGAGAGAAAAAGCTAAAAAAAACTAAAAAATATTTTGAAGGATGGTACTATAAAATTTCAAGTTCATTATTTGATATAGCATTTATACCAGGCATTAATATTACAAAAAAAATACCAAATGCCTTTATTCAAGTAATTACCAATAAAGAATCTTATTTTATTAAATATGATATTGAAAACTTTGAATATCGATTAAATCCATTTTATATAAAAATCGGTAATAATATTTTTACTGAGGATTATATTCATGTCGATATAAAAAATAAATCACTAAAAATTTTTGGGAATGTAGATTTTTCAAATTCACAAAAAATAAAAGTTTCAATAATCAACCCAAGTATTATGGGCCCATTTTCTTACCTTTCATTTTTAGAATGTAATCACGATATATTATCAATGAAGTCTTTAGCAAATGGTACAATCAAAATAAACAATAAACAAATAAGTCTAAAAGATAATATTGCTTATATTGAAAAGGACTATGGAACATCTTTTCCTAAAAATTATATTTGGTGTCAAGCTAACAACTTTATTAACCCAAAGGTTTCATTTATGTTTTCGATTGCTCGCATTCCTTTTAAAATATTTGCTTTTACTGGATTAATCTGTTTATTAAAAGTGGATAATGTTGAATATAAATTTACGACCTATAACGGAGCTAAAATCTTAGAAAGAAAAATTACTAAAGACCACATTAAAATTAAATTAAAAAAAGGAAAAATGATATTAATTGTCAAAATAAATAACTTAGACGGGAATAAACTTATTGCCCCATTCAAAGGTAATATGAATAAGGAAATCATTGAAACACTAAATGCAAATACAGAAATAATATTAAAAGAGAATGATATTATCATTTTTCAGGGGATTAGTCTAAATTCCGGATTAGAAATTGTAACATAAAAAAATTGCCATTTCTAGCAATTCTTTAAATATTTTTTTAAATCTTTCATTATTCTTTTGGCATCTTTAGTTCCTAAGTCATAGACTTCTTGTAACTTATCTGGGTTTCTTTCAATAACTTTTACATTGATAGGTTCAGATGGTCTTATAACAAAAATTTTCTTTTTATTTTCCATGTCCATTATTTTTTCAATCGTTTTATTATATTCAACATGACGATTTTTCATTGCTTTAACCAAATTAGGATAATTCTTATATCGCTTTTGGATTAATTTTATTTTTCTTTCTGATAATGGCTCTTTTCGATAATCCAACGGTCTTGTTAAAACAACAATTATTTTTTCATAGCCCAAGCTTTGGCATTTCTCGATAGGAATACTATCCGAAACTCCACCATCTAAAT
Organism: Bacillota bacterium; assembly: GCA_015059375.1. Lineage (GTDB taxonomy): Bacteria > Bacillota_I > Bacilli_A > RF39 > UBA660 > UBA6448. The sequence goes on from SVAN01000002.1 coordinate 38,275, forward strand.
ATTTATGCTTATCAATTTTAACCATTTTAGATACAAGAGGAATTGCCGAAGTCGCTCTGAGTTTTTCCATTTCTTCTAAAACGTTTTTTATTTCAAAATAATCTGCCTTACCCGTTTCGACATTAGTAGCTGTTACATAATATCCTGTATTGTTTTTCATAAAAGTATCATTATCAAACAAATCATACTTAGTCGTTACATCATAGAATGCAAATTTTTTACCGATAGCATTTCCAGTAAAAACAAAATTTAAAAGACTCATGTAGCGACGGTCTTTACAAAATCGTTTATTATATCTAAGAACTCTACCTTTTTGATTTGAATAATAATTTGGACCAAACAAAGCTCCCGCGGAAACCCCGATTATTCCATCAACATTAATTTTATTATCCATCATAGTATCTAAAACGCCAGCAGTGTACATTCCGCGCATCGCACCGCCTTCTAAAACCAATCCTACTTTTGTCATATTTCTATCCTTTCACATCTATCTATTTAACGAAAAGCTATTCGACAATTGTTCATATGCTACATTGAAAGCCGCAGTAAAAGAAGTTTCACGATTGGTTATAAAGCGGTCCCATAGTCCATCATCATTATATAGGATTTCAGGAGTTTGAATATATTTTTCTTCTGCGCTTTCTTCCCAAATTATAGCATACCCCTGAATGTTACTAACTAAATTCAAAACACAATGAATTAAATGTTGAATTTCTGTATTATTCATTGACTTTAATAAACTTGAGTCTATCATATTAACCATTTCTAAAACGCTTAGTTTTATTATATCATCATATAATAGACATTCACCAGAAAAAAGTTCAATAATCTTTTTAGCTAAATATTCTTTAAGGGCACAGTCTATAACATACTTTTTATCAGTATTATCAAGATTAATAAAGTTATTTTGAATTAATCGCTCATTCATAAACATATATATATCATTCATTTTAAACATATCATTTCCTCCCTAAGCGAAAATAATTATACCACAATTTATTTTTACACTCAAAATTTTTCAATAAAAAAAGGGGGTATCTCACTCCCCAATATTAGAACTATCAATATAATAAGTATGTAACAAATCCTTAGCTTTTTTACTTAAAGGCTCTTCGAGTAAATCACAATATATTTTTACTATTTCTGGATTCTGATGACTAAGACGAATCTTCTTAGAATTATCATTTTTATATAAAGCATTCATTCTCTTTGATTTTATTTCTTTTTCGTTATTAGGCAAGCTTTTAGGTTGGCCTCCACCTCCGATGCAACCGCCATAACAATTCATTACTTCAATAAAATGATAGGGACATTTTCCTTCATTAATATCATGAAGCAAAGGGATTATAGACGATATTTGATTAACAACAGCAGCTTTCAATTGAAATCCTTTAATATTTAAGTTTAGTTCTTTAACATAATCTAATCCTCTTACGGGATTTAATTGTAGTAAATCATCTGGAATATTACCATTTGTTAAAATTTTATAAACAGTTCTTACCACCGCTTCGGTTACTCCGCCTGTATTACCAAATATTATTCCTGAGCCTGAGCCATTACCTAACAAAGTATCAAACTCGCCGTCTTCTAAATTTTTAAAATCTATTTTATTTTTTTGAATTAATTCAATTAACTCAAGCGTAGTAAATACAGCATCAGTTCCTGGAAGTTCCTTTCTTGTAACTTCATATTTTTTAGAAGTACAAGGCGTTATAGCAACTGTAAAAATGTTATTAGGATTTAAGTTTAATTTCTGACAAAAATACTCTTTAACAATTGCCCCTTGCATACTTATTGGACTTTTACATGTTGACAAATTGGGTAAAACTTCAGGATAAAAATTTTCCGCATACTTTACCCAAGATGGGCAACAGCTTGTAAACATCGGTAAAACATCATTATTTTTTATTCTTTTAACTAATTCAGTAGCTTCTTCAACTACCGTTAAATCGGCTCCTATTGTTACATCCAATACATAGGAAAAGCCTAATTTTCTTAAAGCAGTTATTAGTTTTCCTTGAGCAAAAGATGCCTTGGGCATATTAAATGCATCCCCAATTGCAACTCGCACTGCTGGCGCAGTATAAACTATACATATTTTTCCTAACCGAAGAGCATTTGTAAATTTATCAACGTCATTTTTGGGCACTATCGCTCCAACCGGACAAGCTTGTAAACACTGACCACAGTAAACGCATGCTTTACCATCACAAATATTTTTTATTTTTTGACGTTTCTCACATATTGTTTTACACAACCCACAATCAATACATTTATCTTTGATTCGCATTATCGCAGGATTACTTTCATCAATTGAAACTGCATTATATAATACAATATCATCAGGAATTCTTTTGTTTTTTAGCATAGTATCACGCATAACTACACTCCTTTATTCTACAAAAGATATTATATCATTATTTGTCTCCAATTACCATCTTAACAATCGAACTTAAAAGATAAGCAATTAAAATCATCAAAACTATCCGTACAATAATAATTGGGGAGGTAAAACTCTCTACAATTCCCACACCAATATACCCCCAAAAATATACCATAAAAATCTTACTAATTATGATTGCCCAAAAAAACTTTTGAAATGACATTCCTACAATTCCTGCTGCTATATTAACCATAAATGCCGGAGTAAATGGCATAGCTAAGACAACAGTTAATGCAGGCAATGATAATCTTTTTACATAATTTAATGATCTATCTAATAATGCAGGCTTAGCCATTCTAGTTTCATACCAAGTTCGAATTCCCTTTTTCACTAAAAAATATGACAAAAAGCATCCAAGACACGTAAAAATCCAAGAAATAACAAATCCTATAAAGGTACCAAAACTAATAAAATTAATAGTTATAAATGTACACAAAGGTAATACAGGTACCATCGACTCCAACAATATCAACAAACAGGCAAAAACAGGAGCAAAAAATCCCAAAGAAGAAATAACTTGTTCAATTGCTTCTGTAATTCCTGCTAACATCATATCACCTTATATTTATTATAATACTAAATAAACTTTTTTAATAGTTTAATATTTTACTTGAACAACATTGTAACCATAAAAAGTTAAAGTCGTTACAACTCTTTTGCTTAATCTGCCTTTTTCACAGATTATATAGTAAGTATCGTCTTTGTTAAGAAGTCTACTATGGTTCATAATTAATTTATCAGCATAAATATTTATACTTCGTGGATCATGTTTTTTTATATAATCTAGGGGATGTTGAACATCTATTAATTTACCCATTTTTTCATTATAATTGTTAATATTAATTGTTCTCATATAAAAAACCTCATAATAGATTATGAGGTTTACTAGTTATTTGTTATAACCAATGCCTATTCATCAAAGAAATCATCATAAAATTCATCATCAGTAACAATATTTTCATTTATAACCACACTATCTTTATCAACATTGATAATTGGTTTTTGAATATCCTCAAGTTTAATCTCTTGAGTTAAATCTAGTTCATCTTCACGATCACTTACTTTTTCATTACTTTCAATTTGTTTAATAGCTGCTTCAATCGATGGTAATTCATCAGGGATATTTATCATTGGGGTTTCAACAATCGGTGTAGAAATAGCTTTAGAATCATCTTCTTTAAACGAAGGCAATTCAACAACCCGATCTTCAAGCTCCATTTCAATTTGTTTAGCTGAAGTGATATTCTTTTTACTTTCAGCCTCTTTTTTAGCTTTAGCTTCTTCTTCGTCAAGTTCCTTCAATTTCTTTTCAATATCTTTTACTACTTCATCTATATCTTTTGAAGTCATTTGTGAATAAGGATTAGTGCTTGAATTAGCCATTCCCATAGGAGATGAGTTTGGACTTTCAAATGGATTACGACTATTTTGTAAAAATGGATTAAACCCATTTGCTCCACTTAAAAATGGATTTGCCCCAGGCATCATACTCGGGTTATTTAACGTTTCATCTTTCTTTTGTTCCGAAACAAAAGTTTTTAAATCAAATAAGTCAATTGGTCTAGCTTCACGGGTTGGAAGTTTTGCTTTACCAAAATTAACCCCCCAGTCGATCTTAAAGTCTGGGGTGAATTTAGTTTTGAAAGGATTCTTCCGCCAACGAATAATAATCGCTTCAAACAATTTTAATTTTTGCAAATCAGAAACTGTAACTAATGGGGTTGACGCAGTTTTATCTTTTTCTTTAGATTTAACTTCACCACACATTTTACTGATTTCTTCTAACGCTTTTAATTCAGTTGATATTAAATATATTAAGTTACCACAGTTTCCTTTGATAACTTGTGCAATTTCATCACCATATACATCGTTTAATTGAGCAAAGTTTTGAATAATAAAGGTAAACCTAATATCCCTACTTCGGGCCGCTGTTACCATGGAGTCAACATCCTTAAGCGGAGGCATATTTGGAAATTCATCAAGAATAAAATTTGTTCTATGTTCCAATTTTCCACCATTGGCTTGTGCACAATCAATTAAAGTTTCATAACATTGTTTAACAAAGATTGTCATTAATCCATGATAAGTTTTCTTTTCATCGTGAATAATCATAAATACAGCTGTTTTTCGTTTTCCAATATCTCGCATATCAAAATCGCTATACGCAAGCATTTCACTTAATGTTTGACGAGTTGAGAACAACCTTATTTTTTGTCTAAATGTTGATAAAATACCACCTTTTGTTTCGTTTGGCGCATTAATTGTATTAGAGGCAAATATATATGCAGAAGATTCCTCACCTTTCATATTAAAATACTCTTTAATATATGGAGTAGTTCCCCGCCGTTCATCACCAACCGTAGACATATAGTTAATACTATTTAAGTTAACTTGCTTTTCTTCGGCATCCATAAAAAGGCCAAGAGCTAAGCCCGAAAAATAATCCGCGGCACTCTTTTCCCAAAACGGATCAGCTTTATTTTCTTTACTATAAATAATATTTAAAGCAACGTCATCTAGTAATTCTATGCCTTTATCAACATCGCCACTTTTATAATATTGATATGGCAAGCTAAGAGGATTCCAAGCATTCCCCTTTTCCGGTTCACGAAAATTTAAAATTATGATATTGTAACCTTGACTTTTTAGGTATTCACCGCAGTATTCATATATTTCACCTTTAGGGTCAGTTATAACCATACTTTCCCCTTTTTTAGCTAGTATATTTACTAATGGTTTAACGACACATTCTGTTTTACCTGAACCAGTTGCTCCAATAACTAAGTTATGATATTCACCATTATCTACCCAAATTTCATCTCCCTTATTAATAAGAGGAATACCGGCAGCTTCAATATTTTTATCTAACGGCGAAACTTTTGCTATACCTTTATCGGTTTTAATATCCTTCTCAGATGCCCACTTTGAATATCCGTCACTTGATTTTTCAGTAATATGCAATCCAAAGCCAGGTCCTTTTTCTTTATCAAAAATATAAGATGAAACTTGTGAAAAAATAAAAATTAATACTGCAATAAATAAACCAAATGTGTATCCTATATATTCAAATGTAAAAGCTTTAAATGGAAGCAATCCGTAAAATGTACCATCGTTAGAAAATGAAACAAAATTTAATACTGCAATAGCACAAAAGTACAATAACAAAAAGCAATAAAAGACAAACATCATAAAATCTTTCGGGGTAATTTTAAATTTCATAACTTTGCCTCCTTTAATCTAGACTTATTATACTACAAATGTTGATTTGGTCCAACTAAAATTTCTTATTTAAATAAAAAACCAAGCTTTTTAAATTTTAGCTTGGTAATGTTATTGTAAAATTCATTATCGATTTTTCTACCAAAAGGACTTTCTTTTGATTAGTACTAACAATTGAGTATTTTCGTTTCCCTTTTTCACCATTTACAGAATAACTTAGCAAATTAGTCGATAAACTACTATAAATGTCTTCTAAATTTATCACAAAATCTTCATAGTCAAAATACCTACTTTTAGATTTGGAATCAAGCATTGAATAAGCTTTTTCTGTATTTAAATACAGTAAATTCTTAAAATAATTTAAATAATATATTGCTACATTTTGATCACTAATATTTTGCTTTTGATATTTGTTATTATTATTGCTTTCAATATTCTTAGATGATATTTTATATTCTTGTGCATAGTTGAATATTGATATATCAGATATTAAAGGAGTAATACTATAGGTACCATTAGTTTTATCAACTATGACCAAATAATTAATTTCATTTTTTTCTGTTAACATTTCGGAAGCAAAATCATAATTTTGAACTTCTCCATTTACAAAATAATACAAAATATCATTTATACCTTTAACATATATATACTTACTAATAAAAGAAATATCTTCATAATTTCTTTCCATATAATTTTTGATGTTTTTCTTAGTGATTTGATGTTGATTGATATAGGATTTGTCTAATTTATTTAAAATTGCTGTTTTATCATCATCAATCATGCTTTGATAATACTCATTGATTAGTGTATTTATTGTAAAATAATCATTATATTCCTTTACGTCCGTTAATGTAATTAATGTTGTACCAGAGTTATTTGTTGAATTAGAGCCATCAGCTCCGGATGAATTTCCCGGTCTTAAAGTACTGTTATTTAAATGGTTATTTGTTTTATTTGTAGTATTATTTGTGGTTAGTATAGAAGTTCCAGTAGAAGAAAAATAATAAAATAATAATGATGCAATAATAATGATGATTAAAGCTAATGTAATTATAAAACTTTTATCAGATTTCATTCTATGCTCCTATCTACATCCATTTTTTACGTAATTTAGATGATTACTTGAATAAGAAGTAGCACGTTTTGTACATGTTACTTCCCGATTGGCTGGTATTTCAAAATACATACAATAGTATTTAGCCATATCAAATGCTGAATTATTCGTGAGTAAATAATTATATACTCCTTTATACGACGATTTTAATTCATAATTTAAATATGATAATTGACACTTAACAGTAGAATATGAACTACCACAATAACTCTTTAGATTTGAATATCTACCATTATGCCATTGACATAATCCATAGCTTGTACCATTATCACCTACAGCATCAATCCTAAAACTACTTTCTGCTTGAATATTTGTCATAATTGCAGCTACTGCGTTATCAGAAAAACCACTTTGTTTCAAAGATAAACAAACAGTTTGAATATTGTTACCACCTTGAGCATACCCACTTGTTATATTAGAGCTTGGTCTAGGATTACTAGCACTAACATATTCTAGTGGGTCAACTTTCTCGTTATTTACTCGGACTTCAAAGTGCAAATGACACCCAGTTGAGCTTCCGCTAGAGCCCATTAATCCCACCTTTTGGCCTTGATTTACTTTATCTCCAACTTTAACAGACACCGAATCTTTATACATATGGGCATATACGGAAGATGTTCCATCACCATGATCAATAATTACATAATTACCATATCCACCACCGCAGGAATTACCATATGCACCAACACTTGCACAACCATCATTAGTTTTGGTAACCGTTCCACTACGCGTAGCTACTATTACATTACTATTACAACCATTACTTGCAATATCGATACCTTTGTGAAAGCTTTGAACTCCTTGAATGGTTCGATATCCATATTTACTTGATACATAAGTTACAGTAGGATTTCCTGAATATACTCCATTTATTTCCTTGCTACCACCAATAGGCCACCAATAGGCTACACTATCTGCATAGGTATAATAGGCGATATAATCTTGTAAATCGTATATTTTAAGTTTTTCATATTCAGCAGTATATTTAATTTGTTGTTCATAAGATTCGCCTTCGCTTGCTGCATCAATCCACTCATTTTTAAGCTTCTGAGTATAGGCTACATTGCCATAAGTATATGCTTCTAATGGTTCATCAACTTTCTTCGGAAGCAAAATTTTATACTTAACTTCTTCATACGCTTCTTCCAATGCTACTTTATCATTATCAGATATTGCGTCAATTGTTGATAATACTGTACCTTTAAAATCACCATCATAATTCATAGAAACATACGTTTCTAATCCATTGTTTTTTATTAGCTTGCAACCATTATCAATATCACAATATGGGATACCTTTATTACCGCTTTTAATATAAATTACTTTATCTGTATAATCATAGTTACCGATAGCTAACGCTAATGATTGTGCAACAATAATCTGAGTTTTATATAATTCGACTTTTTCTTTGCTTGATAAGTGCTCTATTTGTCCTTTTAGTTCTAAGTAAGCAAATCCTTTAACAAGGTCTTCTAGCATTACAGATTGAAGAAAATAACGATTACTTTCATCTGTATAATTATTTGTTACCATAACTACAGTTTGCGTAAAATCATATTCTTCATCTAAATACCCATTAGACTCATCCGCTGTACTTCCTAAGATTATTACCATTATAAGTAAAAATAATAAAAGAAATACTCCACCGCCAACAAATAACCATGGATATTTGTTAAAAATTCTTTTTAAAAGGGTTTTAGAAAGTTTACTACCCGTTTGAAGGTCAACCGTTCCAGATGTTTTGGTGGTTGTATTTTTATTATCTTTGCCAGAAGGCAATGATTTAGGAGCTTTTTTTTGAGCTCCTTTTTTCGCAACTTCTTCACCAGCTTTTTTGCCTGCGGCTTTTTGCGCAGCATCGCCGGCAGCTTTTGAACCGGCATTACCACCTTGAGAAGCTATAGTATCCACAGTATTAAGAACCGGATCTAACACTCCTTCTTCATCTAAATCAGTAAGTAGACCTTGAGTTTCTTTAATAGCTGGAGAAACTTTAGACATCTTATCAATACTTTCTGATACTTTATCATATATGGGGTCGGCTACTCCAGAATTATTGACTATACTTGCAGCTTGACCGCCAACAGGACCGCCAAAATAAGTTGCAACAGCGTTAACAGCCGATTTTGCTGTTTTTTTTACAGCTTCATTTTCACGTTCCTTACGTGCTTCCTTAGCCAATTGTCTTTGATCATATGGACTGGCCACATAATGGGTTGGCTCTTCATCATAATATGTCGCCCCATCATCGAAGCTTTCTTCAGCAATAGAAACAGCATCCGAAGGCACTGGCTCAGATGATTGCTGAACTGGCATACTAGGTCTGTATTCAGTTAAAGCTTGGCTTGTTGGCTCTGGCCGCTCTTCACTACCAGAAAAAGCCGCACTTTTCGGCGGCATATTATCTTGTGGATTATTAACTGGTGTCGATTGGCTGTTATTAGAAACAACTTTACCATCCTTATCTGAGTTCATAACCTTCTCCTTTACTTCTTAAATTATAGTCCTCCACCAGAGCCAAAAGAATCTAATTCTTCTTGCGTTAATACAACCCTCATATTCATTCTTCGATTACCACAAACAAATAATGCATATCCTTGTTCGTAGTATTTTATTCCTTCTCTTTCAGTTTCATTTAAATCAATTAATTTAGATAAATCTTCGACAGCTTGTTTTCTAAGTCCCATTACCAAATAGTAAGATGCGTTATCAAAAATTGCCTTACCATGCATAATTAAATTTGGAGCGGCAAAGTCAGTTGGTTGTTGGGTAATAATAATTGTTCCTGTGTTATACTTACGACTTCTTCTTTGAATTTGTGCTAAAAATTCAGCGCCTAGTTCATTATGATTTGAAAGTAGTACGTGAGCCTCATCAACCATCATTACGGTGTTAATATTCTTATCCAAACATAATCCCCATGCATATTTTAGTATATTAAAAAATAATGCATTTTTAATATTTTCATCACTATTCATTAGTTCTTTAATATTAAACACAATAAAATCACTATCAATTTTTAGAGTTGTATGTCCAGTAAAATAATAACGTAGTTCCTTTACTAATGGTCGTACTTTTAATTCTAATCTTTCCATTACATCACGTTCATGCGTAGCGTCAGTCATAGAAAGTAATCGACCCTTAATAGTAGCATAAACATCGTCAAAAGTCGGATAATCAGTACTTTTAAATTGCGTAAAGTCTGAATCATAATCTATTTTATATCTTTTATAAGTATCTTGTACAACTTCACTAAATAAAGTTAATACATCTTCTTCTATCGAAGGATTATAATACTTCATAAATGCTTTTAATTGTTGTAAAGTTCTAGTTAAAACAGTATATCCTAGCCCTTGTTCGATTTCTTCTTCATCTGCATCAACAACAATCTCCAGTGGATTTATCATTCCAAAGTCTCCACCTTTACCTAAATCGATAAAGTCACCTTGGACATTATGAACCATCTCTTCAAGTTCACCTTCCGGGTCAATACATACACACTTAAGGCCATTGCGTAAATGTGTTCTAAGCATTAACTTAGCAGCGGTACTTTTACCACTACCTGATGTACCAAGAATAATCATATTGGCATTGTTTCGATTGCTTTCTTTTTGAATTTGATATAAAAACTGATTAAATAAAACAACTCCACCAGAAGCATCTACACCAAGTAAAGTTCCATTTCCGGGATCTTTAATACTATCAAAAACAAATGGATACATACCTGAGATTGTTATCGAAGGAATAGGAATTCCTATCCGTTCTTCAATATCTTGTTCTGGGAAAATAGGAATAATACTTTTTAATGCTTTTTCTTGTTCAAACATTAACGAAACAGGGCGCATTCCCATTGCATCTAAGTAGTTTCTAACTTGCATTTTTCGCATTTCTAATTCTTCTTTATTGTCACCAGAAACCATCAAGTGCATTTGAAAATCAAAGATACGCGCTTGAGTTGACGCTAGCATCGAAATAAATTGTTCCAAAGACTCATAATCTTGTCTAATTCTTTCTTGCGTAGTTTGATCTTTTTCACTTTGATATCTTATTTTTAAATCTGCGATTTCTTTGTTAAGCATTTTTTTAAGAATTTCAAATGAAATTGGTATATGTTTAATTGCTAATCTTACTCCAGGCATATTAGTAATTCCTGCTAGATAACCAGGATATATACTCCGCGGATAAGAAACAATAGTCATAATTGTATAATATTTTCCACCAAGCATAAATTCAGTTGGTTTAAAATACATACCTTTTGGTGCTACTTCACTTTTAATTTTTGACATCTTACATCACCGCCCTAAAATTAGTTGTTTGACCATCATTAAGGTAATTATCAAGTATCATTCTTAAATCATTATTACTTGTTTGCATCGCTTGTAATCCCGCACTTGCTAGACCACTTATTAAATTATGAATTTTCTTTTGAACAAGTTCCATTTTCTTTTCTTTAAATAAAATATAATATTCTGTATCAACTACGCTATATTGTTGACTCATAAATAAATTTGCTTTATTAATATCTTGCATAATCATCTTTCTAATTGCCCCATTGGTACTTTGGTTATACATTACTTGAAGCTGCGCTAAATAGATATCAATGTCAACGGGTCTATCTGCAATCAAAAGCCAAAATTCATAATCAATCGTATTATAAAAATTGCCTAAGTTATATAATACATTATTTTGTGTTCCTTGATCTAAGATAAAAATGTTACGTGGAGTTATTTTAACCCCAGTAACATAAAAACCATCATCGGTTTGAATCATTCCATTAGCTATCGCCTTAATAGGCAGCCAATCTTCAGAATATTTAGAATCATAAGATGAATTATTCGTTTGTGTCATCTTTCACACACCAACCCTTCCAATAATATTTCTTTCTTCCAAATGCAAAACTAATTATATTGGATAATAATTGCATTACATTATGATAATGTGCAATTGGAAAAACCATTAATGCCGCGAAAAGCAAAGGTAATATTGCAATTATTAATTCTAAAGTTGTTGGATCTTGTAAAATGATTAGTAATAGTACCGTTAATCCCCCACCAATTCCGCATACAATTAAATCCGTTAAAGTAAAAAAACCTAGAATTAATTTAGATTTCTTACTATTAGCAGGAATTAAATATTGGTTCACTTTTTATTCCTCCTTTGTTATTACTTTTTATCTTTACCAGCGTTTCGACTTTCAGCAGCTTGACGAATACGAGAAGATTCCGATCTAGCACGTGAACGTTTATGCTTGTACGCAGTAACGATATCATCCATTTTATGTCCACCATCAGAAATTGTAAATGAAGTAAATTCTTTTCCTTCATCTTCGTCACGTACATAACTACCGTCTGCTTTAAATTGAGTTTCGACTTCATTAGCAAAGGATATTGATTCTGTAATATCGCCACTTTTTAAACCGTATTTAGTATAATCGCCTTTAAGAATATCATCTTGGAATCTTAATCTAGATTCTTTCCATAATTGATTGTACATATTATTCAAATCAGCAACTTTATTTGCGTGTTCTCTTGCCTTAAGCTCAACAGCCTCCAAATATGCGTCATTATCTAAAACACCATTTACTGTATATTGTTGTTTGTCAACCATAGCGCTAAAATCTGTAATTCCTTTTAATCTATCTATATCAGCTTCAATTGCTGCCATACTCATTCCCCTATATCCTTCGAAAAGATTGTTTAATCTAGCAACTGTCGCATCATCTCCTTTAAAGCCTTTTTTACCATTAGTTGTATCCGTCATATCGGCTACAAGCACAGTGTTTGTTCTGAGTTTTTTCTTCATAATATCTTCTGAAGCATCTTCAAATTTTTTAAATTTACTTTCAATAGCATCAGCAGCTCTTATCTCACTATTATATTGTTCAGCGCCTCCAGTCGCCCAGTCTTTTATGCCAGCGCCAACATCCGCAATATGGCCCCAAGCAGCACTTTTTGTAAACACATTATTGCCAGATGCCCTATATCTTGTTACACGATCTTCTCTCGCTCCACGCGCTTCGATTGTTTCATCAGCAGCTCTCCTTGAGCTAGCAACCATTTCAGACCATGAGCCAGCATTTTTTCCATTATTTAACCCACGTGCAGTTCCACTTCCAGCTCCTGCTATAGTACTTCCGACACCTTTAGCCGCAACGGCAGCTCTTTCATACCATTTTTTACCTTTACTATCTTTAAAATTCCCATATGCGTGCGTCGCATTTCTTGTCATTGCTGTTACTCCACTACCAACAGCAGCTCCCGCAGCAAATGCTCCGCCACCTTTTAATTTTTCTTTAATACCAAGACTCACATCGCCAAAATTAAATATTTCTTCTATTAATTTAGAAGCAGCCTTCATAAATGTAACAACACCTAGAATAATAAAAGCATTAGCAAATAGTTGAACTCCGGCCGAACAATCATCACAAGCGTTTGCCCAAAAAGAATCAGAATTATATATTTCTGCCACAATTGATATTAAGTATACACCTAAATTCATAATAAATATTCTAATAAATAATGCAATATATGTTTTATATGTTGCGCTCCACCAGTTCTTAAATATATTAGCTTTATCTGGTAAAATACGACTAGAGATAGCAATCGGAGCTATTATTTGATAAAAAGCTAATTTACAAACCCGCACTGCCAAATCAAAACAAAACGAAACTATTACATAACATAAATAGCAGCCTGCCACAATGGCAATAAACCAATAAAATTCTATTTCTCCGGACGCAACATTAGTTGCAAAATCATTAAATACATACATATCGCCCTGTGATTGTGCAATTTCCTTTGCTTCCTGTAAATTTTTTCCTCCATCACCATTTACTTTAGCGTCGTTCCCGTTGGCTGCATTAAAAAATGCCTCAAAAGTATTCGATGCCATAACGTATCCGCCAGCTTTGATGCTTCCTTCACCGTCATAGCCAGAAACTTTAACGTCGCTAAAAAATTTAGTAAAAATTTGTTGATCAAGTATTGCGTCAGAAACTTTAAACGCAAACGAAAACAAAGAAGGACATAATACAATCAAAATAAAAGACGTTACTATGTTTTTAAGCATTTTTTCAACACTGGCTCCTCCTTTATTTTTATCAGGATCAACAACCAACATCAAAAAATTGTATGCAATAACAAAAAGCATTACAACTCCTAAGACAACATAAATCTTTTCTGTTAAAGCAGCGTAATGTTCTTGTTCAAAAATATTTTGTTTAGCTAAAACCAAAAAAATTTGGTAAGTATAATTTACCACTTGAAAAATACTAGCAACAAGACCAATGATAATTCCCCAAAAGAATTTACCTAAACCTAAAAAATCCAAAAACATAACTACACCCCTAACTTATACCACAAGTACCATATACATCAATTAATCTAAGAATAGTTTCGATAATGGTTGGTAATAAGAATAACATGACAGCATAGCACAAACGATTAAACGCCGTTTTAGCTAATGGCTTATACATATCTTTATCTTCTCCTAAAATTGCTTTACCAAAATCAACTATAGTGAGCACAATGCATAAGATAATTCCTAAATATTTCATAACATCTAGAACTTTTTGTAGATAATAAGCTAAATCTCCAGGCTGTTCAGGATCCCCAAATAGAGCATCACATTCTTTAGTTGTAAGATTCGTAGCAAAATTTTCATATACAGAAACATCTGTTTTTGATGTAGCTTCCACAAGATTCATTCCAAGAAAAAGAACAAATCCAGCAAAAAATAACAATATAATTTTTTTCATCATTAACTACCTTTCTAGTATATACTTTAAGTATACACCATCGAACAAAAATACTCAAATATTATGAGTATTTTTTTATTAGTTGATCGCACGTTTTAATCGAAGTCAAACATTTTCCACAATCAGTAAATTGTGATGTTGATTTATCATAATTATGAACACCTTCCATAAGCGAATAAATAATGGTCGGTATAAAGAAAATAAACGCTCCAACTATAAATTTTGTCAAAAGCAACTGGGCCGATTTTTTCAAAGCGTTATCATCTTCATAAACAACAGCTTTTCCTAAATTCATTATTCCAGTAACAATCAACATAATTGGTACCATAACTTTGATTACCACAATAATAACAGCAAAAATTTTTACTGCTTTTATTACCCCTGGTTCATGACACACTACAATCGAAGGTCGATTATCTGATAAAGCTAACACTTGCATTTCATCCGAATCCGCTAATACTTCTTGAGGATAGCTTCCAAATCCTACAGATAAAGCAGCCAAAAATAGTATAAATATTTTAATGAGCTTCATAACAAACAATACCCTCTTTCACGAATTATTATAAACTATCAATCGCGAGTTTACAAGAAAAATCCCCTATTCTTTATCTTTTATTTCAAAAAGATATATGCTTAAAATAAGAAGGCCAAACGCGAAAATAACAATAGTTATTAAAGACGGTATAGAAACGGAGAAATATATTATTTCATAATAACTAGATAAGACCGCTAAAAGATTATTAAGAAAATGCAAAATCATAGGAACAACAAGCGATTTGGTTTTGATATATGTATAGGCTAACATTAACCCCAATATAAAAGCAAATATTGATTGCAACCAATTCAAATGATATATTCCAAAGATTAAAGCACTACAAATTATTGCTATAACACTTCCGAATTTCTTTTGAAAAGAATTAAAAATAACTCCTCTAAAAAGGATTTCCTCAGAAATTGCCGGTAGAACCGCTACTACCAAAACTGACATCAATAAATTATCAAAAGACAAAAAAGATTCAAAAACGCTATAGTCTTTAACAACACTTGGAAAAATAATTGCTACAAATTGAATAATAAAGTTAGCGATTATGTAGACAGCAATATACATCATTAATGAATAACAAAATTTAGAAAATTCAAACTTATTTATTTTAAGTCCTTTTTTAAAATCGAAATTAACAAGTGTCCCAGAAACTAATACAACTAAAGCAATTGTAAAAGGCATTATTGAAACCAAGAAATATTTTGAAGTATTAATAAAAATAAGCGAAAAATACATAGCTAATAGATATGTTATTACTGCCATAAATATAGAGGCCAATACACTAAAGTACACCTTTTTGCTTTTGCCATTTTTAAAGCTTAAATAAAGCATATTTTTAGTGTTAAATAAAATATCCTCTTGATTGTACAACTTTGAAATAATTATAATTAGTAATATAGAATATATAATTGTTGATGCAAAAGTTAAAATAACAAAAATAAAATCAATGTTGGTTGCTAATGCATTATTAAATAAAAGTGATATATTCACAAACGGAATTAAAGCATATTTTAATGATGCATTCACACCAAACATCGGAAGCAATGAAATAAGTGTAACAAATAGTTCTAAAGGATACAAAGAATTTTGAGCTTCCTTTAAATTTTTAGAAAAAATTGTAATACTAAGAAGAAGGCCACTGAAAAGAAGCGAAATAAGCAAAATTGCAATCAAAAAAATTAATAAACTTTTAAAGCCAATTGTTAACCCACTTACTCCTAGCATACTAAGTGTATTTCCAGCAAAATACATGGTACCAAATAGCGAAATATACGTCAAAATTCCGGACATCGAAGATAAAGCAAAAACCGTTATAAACTTACTAGTAATTAACTCCGATTTTTTAATAGGCAAACTTAACAACGTTTCCAAAGTTCCTTTTTCTTTTTCTGAAGTAGTTACATCTATTGCAACAGAAAAACACACTGAAGAGACAATCATAATTAAAGCCATCGAGATAACTGAAGGAATTAAACTTCCCATCTCAGTTACACTCTCTTGAACAAATGTAACATTAAAAGAATTTTTTATTAATTGATAATCAACATTTAAATCATTAAGTGTGTTTTCAATATACAACTCACGATAATCTTTATAAATATTTTCCACAATAATACTACTAGCAATAAAACTACTATTACTTTCATCATAATGTAGTTCATAATTATTACCATTATTGATTACGTACACGCCAATTTCATCATTATCAAACATCTTTTTTAACGAATCCACATCATCATAAATAATAGTTATTTCATAATCATCCGAATATTTGTTTACAAAATGTTGAAAGTCATCAGTCACATGATAATTAACCCCAAATTTAATAGTATCATCGACTTGTGTAAAGGTCGTCATTATGATACTCATCATCCCAATTAATAGTGGAAAGATTAAAAGTGGCAATAAAATCATTATTAGAAACGATTTGCGATCACGAATAATATTTAGAAATTCTTTCTTTAGTAAAGACAAAATTACATTAAATCTCATAATTCCCTCTTATTATTTCAAAAAAAGCATCGCGTAAATTACTTGTTTTAGTACCATCTAATATCTTACCAGGAGTATTTTCACATATTTTTTGACCATGATCAATAAACGCAACATAGTCACAAATATTTTCGGCCTCTTCCATATAATGGGTAGAATAAATAATTGTTTTACCTCTTTTCTTCTCTTCTTTAATAAAGTCAATTATAATTTGGCTACTTATTACGTCCAATCCCGAAGTAGCTTCATCAAAAATATAATACTTTGGATCATGAATAAAACAACGTGCAAGATTTGTACGTTGAACTTGGCCAGTAGATAAATTTCCTATTTTATTATCTTGAAATTTTTGCATATTAAGAAGCCCAATTACTTCTCTAATTCGATTGTTTAAGATATCTTTTGGAATTCCATAAATATCACCAAAAATATGCAAGAGCTCTTTTGGTGTAATATTTTCATATAATTTAGTATTCCCAGACAAAAAAGCCACTTTATTTTTTATATTTTCGCTATCATTTTTATAACAAGAATCGTCTATTAAAATATTTCCTTTAGTTGGTTCCATAATTCCGGAAATCATTCGCAGAAGCGTCGTTTTTCCCGCTCCATTTTGGCCTAAAATTCCGTATATTGTTCCTTCTTCAATTTTTAAAGAAATATCCTGCACGGCATAAAATATACTACTTTTTTTGCCAACATTTTTAATAAATTTCTTATAAACATTCTGCACTAGTATCATAGCTTGTCCTTTCAATTAAAACTTTTTAGGTACTACGCAATCCTCGTAATCAATTTTATATTCATTTTTCAGCTGCGGATATCTTTCTAACAATTCTGGATGATGAATAATGACTGTATCAAATAATTCATATAAATTTTCTTTGCCATCACCATAAATACGCATATCATTTTTAGAATGATTAATAATATTTTGAATTGTTTGTAAATATGGGTTTATTCCATCTTTAAATTGCAATCCAAACTTTTTAAATAATTTTAAAAGTTCAGTAATAGCAAATAATTCTGCCTCTGCTTCATAAGAAATTAGCGAATAATTGTCATTATAATAATTAGGGACATACGCCGAAAGAATTTCTTCTTTAATTTCTTTCATTGCATACTCATCATATTTTTTATCTATCATAATTTCTTTATACTGTTTAATATGACCAAGTTCATGAAATAAGTTTTTTATCGCCTTATACTTTCCAGAATAATAAAACGAATAAATATCTTCACGATTTAAGAAAACTGATTCTTTAATTGAATAACTTTGCATTCCTAAAAGGGCATTTTCATTAACCACATAACATTTAGGATTAGGAAGATATTCGCGCATTTTTAATAAAGCATAGTTACGAAATAAATTTTCAAAGGCATCATAACTAAGTTCAATATTGCCAACCAAAACCATTTGTAAATAATACTCATAAACTAACGTTTCATCTTCTACAAGATTATTATTTATCAAAAACTCAATACACAACAAATCCTCGGGTTTTAATTTTCTCTGTAGACTAACCGAACGCAATATTCGCAAATAGCTTTTATTTAACTCATCACGATAATGATAATCCTCTAATAAATTACTAACTTCTTTTATATAATATTTTTCTAATAAATATAATTGATTAAAAAAGCTATTTATTGGCATTCGCTGAATATTTAAAGTATTCAATACATTTTGAACGTCATTTACTAAGCGAATTATTCTTTGAGTATAGTGGTGCCGCTCTAAATTTGAAGTTTTAGGATCAAAAATCCGAGGCACATAAAAAGAAAGCACAGAACTCTTGCTATTAAGATATTTAAAAATATAAGCATCTTGTTCCATTTAAACTCTCCTATTATTATTTAATAATAACATAATATCAAAAAAAAATAAATTGCTTAACACAACTTATTTTATTTTCTAAATAATTATTTAGTCTTTTTTGCTTTCTTCTTAAGAGGAACCAATTTTACTTTAACCCCTTTAACTAAAGCATATTGTTTTTTTACACCTTCTGGCAAATTTTTCTTTAATACTTTCATTTCACACCTCGCAAAAAAATTATAGCATATTTTCCTCAAATGTACAGATATTTTAAAGCATAAAATATTATTTTTTTCTTGAAAAGGCTACTAAAGCAGCTCCGCCACCTAAAACAACAGCAAAAATACCAAGAATAATTATTGTGTCATATTTAGAATTACGATCTTCTTTAATAATTTCTTCCTTAATGCAAGCTTCTCTTAATGTTTCGCTTTTAGATTTGCCATGACTTTGAGCAACTTCCTTTACTAAATCAACATATGTTTCATTTTGATATTCTTGCAATGCCGCTTCAATCATTTCTGTACCTAGTGCACTAGTAAAACCGTTTTCTGAATATGAATTACCAATAACTATATATGGAACGCCTTGTAGTGTATCCCCCATTTGCTCAGCCACATCATTAAGCAATTCATTATTATAACTGTTTTCCCAAACTTCATAGGCTTTAACTTCAAAATAATCTGAATACATTCCAGCATTTTGATTAAAATAAGTTAACGCACTACGGCAAAAACTACAACCGTTACCTCTGAAAACGTAAATTGTTACCTTTTCATGATCAGTAACTGCGGGCAATTCTAATTCATCAGCATGAACATTCATAATTCCCAAAGTCAAAAAACAAACTAGAACTATTATAAACTTTTTCATTTTACCTCCTCAAAATATTCTATCATTTTATTAGTTAATTAACAAGTTATAGTGAATCACTCATATCTTTCCAAGCCCACTACGTCATCAACTGGTAAAGACAAGCATATACCTTTCGCCTCAGTTTTGATTCCTACGCTTTTAGTAATCTCGTCCATTACTTTTTGGCGATCTTTCTCATGTACTATATTAAAAATAATTTCTCTTTCTGGTTCAATACTTATACCTAAAATTTTTTTAGGAATCATACTGGCTAACTCTCTGCCCTTAATAACTGTCCCACCTAAACAGCCAGCTCTTTTCACTGCTGTAAGAACACTTTCCAAATATCCTTCTAACACCATCGTAATAAGTAAATGATAAGCACAATTTTTCTTTTCCATTTTTTCTTTTTTCCCTTCCGCATTTTTCTTTAAAGTATCTGATAAAAATTTATTCGAACTTGAGATAGGCAGCGCAAAAGCGATTCCAGTTCCTTCTTTTTCTAAATTAAAAGCACCTTTTATTTTTTGAATAACTTTATTCTGGGTTTCATCTAAAATTATCGAAATGTATATACTTTTTTTGGTTTCTACTAAGCCAAAGTAATCTAAAATACTAGGAGAAGCAGTTCCACTTGCGGATAACACTAGTTTTACTTTAACGCCTAGACGATTCAACAGCGCATTCATTTTTTTATCATATCCCTCGTCTAAAATAACAAAGAATAGTTTAATATTATTCATATGAAACCTCCCAATCATATTCTATTATTGAATCATCATAACTTTCAAAACGTTCGTTGTAATTCATACCAATTTGATACAACAAACCTACTATCTCAATTGTTATAATTGGAATCAAAGACACCATCGATGCTAAACCAAATGCATCCTTATAAACATTACCACCTATAGCAACACATGCACCTATAGACATTGGAAGCAAAAAGGCTGTTGTTAATGAACCCCCCGTGGCACCACCGGCATCAAATGCAATTGCAGTAAAAACTTTAGGAATAACAAATGTTAACAAAAAAGCAATACCATATCCAGTGATAACTAAATAAAAAAATGGTGTTTGAGTAAATACTCGTAACATCGACATTCCTGAAGCAATACTCACTCCTAAAGCCAGAGCAATTTTTAATGCTTTATCAGAAATACCACCGCCAGTATATTCCTTAACCTGATCGATTAAAATTATAACTGCCGGTTCTGCAATAGCAATAAAAAACGATAATATCATAATAATAAATACTAAAAAATACTTATAATTAGTAGAAGCAAAAAAATTCCCCAAGGCATAACCCATATTTAGAAAACCAACATTGGCGGCCACTAAAAACAATGTCAAACCAATAATCGTTATAACTATTCCAAATAAAATTTTACGCATTTCCATCTTTTTTACATTATTAGTAATTATATTATAAATTATAAATACCACTAAAATTGGGCTTATAGCTAAAATAACTTCTTTAAAGCACTTAACTACTTGAATAAAATAATTGGAAAAAGCAAAACTATGATACAATGAGCTATCAAAAACAATCGTATCTGTTGGGGCATAAAATAGGCCTAATATTAAAACCATAATAATCGGGCCAGTAGAGCCAAGAGCAATTAAACCAAAGCTATCTTCTTTAGCTTTTTTATCCATTCGATTAGCTACCAACCCCATCCCTAGTGTAAGTAAAAAAGGAATACTAATTGTCCCGGTTGTTACCCCTCCCGAATCAAATGCAAACGGTATAAATTCTATAGGAACAAAAAAAACTAGCAAAAAGATAATTGCAAAACTAATGATAAGAATAACATTTAAATCCCAACCCCAGATAGCACGAGCCGCAGCAATAAGTGTACATATTCCCACACCCAAACTTATTAATAGTATTAGCGTTACACTTGATATTGAAGTTATTTGTTCCGCTAAAACCATTAAATCCGGTTCTGCAATTGTTACAAAAGTCCCTATTAACAATCCTACAATTAAAATTAAAGGAATCTTTTTGCTTTTAACTAAATCCTTACCAATTTTATTACCAATATAAGCAAGGGACAGGTCAGCACCAAAAGTAAATAACGATAAACCAACTATCAATAAAATTGAACTTAATAAAAATGATATAATCAAATTTATATCAATTGGAACAAACAAAGATAAAATAAGAACAATAATAACAAGGGGCATTATTGTGTTTATCGCACTAGTTAAATTTTTTTTTAATTCTTTAATCATAACTATGTTCCCTATACTATAAATAGTATATCAAAATTAAAAAAGTTAATAAAGATTTATTATTAAAGAACACATATTTTTCATTATTTATTAAAAGTGCTATAATAAATCGTACTAGAGGTGAAAACATGTTACCATCAGAAGAATTAAGATTACAAATATCTAATAAATATAACATAAATTTAGAACAATTTGCTTGGGGAGAAGAATTTAAACGCCAAATTTTTTCTATACCTCTAGATAAACTTTTAGAAACAAACGCCGATAGTTTAGAAGAAATTTTTATATGCGGTTTTAATATTGGACACTGCGGCCTAACATCTAGATACATTGCAAGAAAATTTAATGATGCAACTCTTTATTATGGAAAAACACCATTATTAATAGGCACTAAAAATTCACCATATGGTGAACACGCTTGGACTATTATAGATAATAATATTATAGATACAACATTGATGATATCAATTCCTGCAAACATAGCTAAAAATCTTGGATATACTGCTGAAAAAGAAATTGCACCAATTAGTGCCAGAATATTATCTGAATATGATTGTTATAATATGGAATTTGAATTAAAAAATCGTACTAAATTTAGATAACTTTAAAAGTTGCAGTGCTCTGCTTACATAAAGATTAGAATTAAATAACTCCAACTTATATAACAAAGCTTATAAAAACTAATAATATAAAGGTTAACATTAATGATATCGCATAATACTGTATAAACTTTACATCACTATCAGTTAAATATTTACCATTTTCTTTTTTTAATATTTTTATTTCGCTTCCAACTTTTAGCGGTTTATAATTTAATGTACCACCTTTAAGAATTTCTTTTTTTTTGCCATTTTCTGTAAATTCTATAATCGGATGTAAATATCGCCCAATTCTTTTGTATTTTATAAGAGTACCTTTAATTGTATAATTAGCTTCTAAGTTCTTTTTTTGCTTAAGACCTACATAATACAAAACGATACCGATTATCAAAATTATAATTGCCATAATTATTAATGTTAAGTTCATGATACACTTCCTTATATTTATAAAAAAAACTTTGTACTTTCGTACCAAGTCTTAGATTAACGAACTCATTGGTTCGACTAAATCTCAATGGCAGGGGCGGAGAGAATCGAACTCCCATCAAAAGTTTTGGAGACTCCTATGCTACCATTATACCACGCCCCTAAGCGCAATAAAATTATAACACATCTTTTATCAAATATGCAATAAAATCATTAAAAATCGTGAATAATGTTAATATACAAGCATATAGTATAATGTAAAAGCGCTGGACATAAGTAACAAAATATGATAACATTTCTACGTGGTGCATTATGCTAGTCACAAACACCATTTGAAGACGGGGCTAAAAATCCGTCAATTGATTTCGACACTTTGTATGTTTGCTTCTTCGGCCCAAGTTGGGGTGAACATATAATTTTAAATATTAGGGAGAGCGTAATGGCATACGACTTTATCCCCTATTATTAGATATCAGAAACTAAAAAATCATGTTGTGCGTGGTTATTAGGGATTAACAAATAAGATAAGTTATGAAATTTTAACTGCAAAAGCAAATAAGAATGATTAGTTTGTGTCAGAGAAAATCTCTAGCGTGTAGCTTACCATAAGGATTGAAGTACGGACTAATGTGGCAATCGAGTAATCATTAAGGCGACTAATGATTATATTCCATAAAGGAGAAATCGCCTAAGGGTAACCAAAGGAAGGTATATAGAGAAACTCAACTCGACCAAAGCCGTAAAATTAATTTATGGTAAACCATAGGCTTTAGGCGTTATAACTATGTTTATAACGTTTTTTTATTGATTAGACAAAAAAAATAAACTATGTTATTATTACTATCGCATATTACAGGAGGATATATGAAAAAGAACACTTGGATTTGCCAAATATTTCTATGGACATTCATTTTATCAATCACATTCAGTTATATAACTAATATTATATCAACAAATTCTACAACCATTGTTACTGCCATTATAATTCTTATAGTTATAGCAGTTGGGATTCTTTTCGACATGCTTGGAGCCAGTTGTTTAACTAGTAAGGAGTCAACATTTCATGCAATGGGTGCAAAAAAAATTAAAGGCGCAAAGCAAGCAATCAAATTAATACGTAACAACGTCAAAGTATCTAGCGTATGTAACGATATTGTTGGTGATATTTGTGGAATTATTTCTGGCGGTCTTGGCGCAGTACTAGCAATTGATTTAGCCAATAATTTCGAAATTAATTTAGCCTTTATAACAATGATTACTTCAGCAGTTATTTCTGCTTTAACCGTTGGTGGTAAAGCAATGTTTAAAAAAGTAGCAATCAAAAATTCCGATAAAATTTTATTTAGAATTAGCAAAATAATTTGTTTTTTCAAAAGAAAATAACACAAACCACAAAGAATCATACTATAAATTAGGTGATTAAATGATTGTTTCTTATACCACTAAAGACGTGGAACTCTTAGCAAGGATTATTAGAGCAGAAGCTTTAGCAGAAGGTGATTTAGGCATGCTAATGGTCGGGAATGTAGTCGTTAATCGTGTTTTAGCACATTGTTTAACATTTAAAAACATCAATAACATATATGATGCTATTTATCAAAAAAATCAATTTGTTGGTACCCAAAGTTCATTATTCCAAGCTAGTCCTACAGCCAAAGAAAAAGAATTAGCTAAAAGGGTTCTCGCTGGAGAATATTATTATCCAGCTACTAATTCACTGTGGTTCTACGCTCCAGGAGCCGCCTCATGTAAATCCACTTGGTATAGTCAAAATCTAGCAGGTTCCTATAAAAATCATTGCTTCTATAAACCGGATCCTGGCATTTGTAATACAATTCATTAAAAACACATTTTATAAAATGTGTTTTTTTAAATATTTATAAAATCAATTATTTCTCCATCCACTGAATAAATTATAAATTCTTTATTTTCATAAATACAATAACTAGCTTTGCTACCATATCTTGGTTTAGATATTGAACCAACACAAATATAAACAACATCATTAACCTTTTCAATATACGGACAATGCTCATGACCATAAATTATAACTCCGCCAGTTCCTAGAAAACTTAATTTATGATAATTATAACCATCACCATGAGTACAATATATATCTAATCCTTCATCAGTTATTTTCAAGTAATCATTTGATACTGCAACCTCTAATCTTTGATAATCAGCAAGGTAATCACAATTTCCTTTTACACATAAAATTTTATCATTATATTCATTAATTAAGCGATCAACTTCATTATTATCATTATTCATGCCGTTATGAACATCTGAACTATAAAGGTCTCCTAAAAGAACCAACTTATCAAATTTATGATTTCTAATAACATTTAGATTAGTAATTACTCCGTGAATATCAGATATAAATAAAATTTTCATACTACCTCATTTAAATACTATAATAAACTAAAAAAAGATTTTTGCAAATCTTTTAATTTGGAATAGTTAGTTTTTGACCCACACTTAACAAATTACTACTTAAATTATTTAATCTTTTAATTGCATCTACAGTTGTATTATATTTTTTTGCTATTGAATACAAATTATCTCCAGAAACCACTACATATGTTACTAGGCTGGTATTCTTAGGAATTTTTAGACTCTGTCCAATAGATAGATTGGTTGTTGATAAATTGTTTAAATTTACTAAATTAGATACTGTCGTATTAAACCTACTAGCTATAGCATATAAAGTATCTCCAGATTGCACTATATAAGTAGCAGTATCTACTGAAGGTGGAATTTTTAACTTCTGTCCTATTGATAAAAACGTTGTTGATAAATTGTTATAATTCATAAGTTCATTAACTGTAACACCAAAATTTTGAGCAATATTATAAAGCGTATCGCCATTTTTGATTGTATATACATCACCATTATCTGAACCTTGAGAGTTAATTACTAATTTTTGACCAATACTTAAAAAATTTGTGGATAAGTTGTTTAGCGTTTTTAAGTTGGCTACACTTGTGCCCAATTTTTTAGCTATACTCCATAAAGAATCTCCCTTTTGAACAATATAGTAATTCTCTCCAGGAATAGTATATGCAACTCCGACATATCCTGCCAATGCTTTTACAACCGCTTCCGCAAGAGATTCCCAATTATTTTTTATTTGAGAAACATCATCACCTGAGCTGTCAGTAAATCCATATTCAACAATTATAGTTTCGTTGTTTGGTGTATCGCGAAGTAAATAGTAATAGTCTTTTGCAGGATTACTAGGTAATCGTCTTTGATAATATTTTCGAACATTTTGACCAGCGCTTTCAAACTCGTTAGCAATCCTTCGCGATAAGTTATCACTATTTCGAAGAGAATAAATAATTTCTGCACCATCACCACCACCGGCATTTAAGTGATTAGAAATCACAATTACATCACTACCATTTCCATAAAAACTTTGCACTTTTTTAGGTCGCGTTGTTTGATCCAACAGCTCATCTGTAGTCCTCGTCATACTATTTTCAATTCCTAACTCATCCAATCTTTTTTTTATATAATTACTAATTTTTAAAGCATATTCTTTTTCAACAATACCATTATTTACCGTTCCACTATCAACGCCACCATGCCCTGCGTCAATCACAACTTTTTTTGCCATAAATTATCACCTATGATAATTTATGTTTAGTTATTTTTTTAGTGAACATATATACTTTAAAGCAGAAAAAAACATGTGTTTCCACACGTTATTTATCAGTAGAACCAAAACCTCCCATTCTGATTCCGTTTGCAGCATCGTCATCCGCTAAAAGATATTTTTGAAATATGACCTGACCAATTACATCACCTTTTTTTATAACTAAATCGTTATAACTAAAATTAAAATACTGAAAGTAAAAATGTCCGTCATTATTATCATTGCCATAATAATCAGCATCAATTACACCAATGCCATTAGCCATTACAAAACCTTTTTTAGGGCCTGAACTTCTGTTAGCTAACATATACCATTCGTCATCTTGGCAATACGCTTTTAACCCTGTAGGTATTAATGTAGGCTTTTGTCCTGGCTTGTATGGTGGTATCACAACATCTTCAGCAGCTTCCACATCATATCCAGCAGAAAATTTTGTTTTTCTTACTGGCAAATTAATTTCCTTATCTTCCCAGCCTTTTGCAATCTCAAATCCTCTTCGTTTCATAATTTTAATCTCCCCATTGATTATTTACATTTCATTAATATAGCTCATTGCCAATATCGCAGCTATTGTTCCATCATTTACTGCGGTCGTTAATTGACGAACATCTTTCGTTCGACAATCACCAGCCACAAAAATTCCTGATTTAACAGTTTTACAATCATCCGACAAAAAGTATCCGTTCGATCCTAACTCTAACAAATCACTTGCCAACTCATTATTAGGATCTAATCCTATCGATATAAATAAACCTTCTACCTCTATTTTTTTCTGTTTACCATTTTCATCAACAATAATGCTTTCTAATTCTGCGCCATTTATTTTTTTTATATTAGAATTATATAAAATATCAACATTTGCCATATCTTCAACTTTTTGAAGTAATCTTTTTTCACATTTTAATTTATCTTTGCGGCATATTAAAAACACTCGTTTGCAAATGTTAGATAAATATATTGCATTCTGAACAGCAGTATTGGCTCCGCCTACTACTGCTACATTCTTATTTTTATAAAAAGCTCCATCACACGTTGCACATAAATGAATTCCTTTTCCAAGTAGATCAGATTCATTTTCTAAACCCAATAGACGATGACGAGCTCCAGTTGCAATAATAATTGCTTTGGCCTCATATTCACCAATGTCTGTTATAACCTTTTTTATTTTCCCATCAATAATTTTTACAACTTCCTCAATTTCAAAATCAGCCCCCAAATTAATGGCTTGATTAAAGAAATGATTAGATAATTCTGCACCACTTATTTCTTCGTAGCCAGGATAATTTTCAACAACAGGTGACGACGATATTTGCCCACCGATTGTTTCTTTTTCCAAAATTAAAGTTTTTAAATTTGCGCGGCGAGCATAAATGCCTGCAGTTAATCCTGCAGGCCCTGCTCCGATTATAATTAAATCATACATAATTATATTTTAAATTCTCCAATTGCCTTCTTAATATTAGATAAATTACAAATGTTTTCAGCATTACCATTTTTGATAATTACAAGTGTAGGAGCTTGTTTAATCTTATATTTTTTGGAAAGTTCAACATTTTCTTCGGCATCAATAAATTTATAATCTATTTTTGCTTTTTCAAGCAAACTCTTTGCCACAGTACAATTTGGACAAGTTTTTGTTCCAAAAAGCATTACTTCATCCTGACACTTACAATCACAACTAGTTTTATGAAGCTTTGATTTTTTCATGTCATATACTTCACGCATTTGATACTCTTTTGCTTTACCATCATTCCAATTCTTAACAGGACGATAGTAACCAGTTATACGGCTATAAACTTCAGTTTCTTCACCACAATCAGGACATTTCCAAACTTCTCCACGAAGATATCCATGTTTTTTACAAACAGAATAAGTTGGTGATAAAGTATAATACGGAAGTTTATAATTCTCTGCAATTTTACGTACTAAATTTGCAGCTGCCTCCCAATCATTTAATCTTTCTCCTAAGAAAGCATGG
Organism: Bacillota bacterium; assembly: GCA_015059375.1. Taxonomy (GTDB): domain Bacteria; phylum Bacillota_I; class Bacilli_A; order RF39; family UBA660; genus UBA6448. The sequence goes on from SVAN01000002.1 coordinate 66,916, forward strand.
AAAACAGTCCCTGAAGTATATAATGTTTGAAGTTCATCTTGAATATCTAACGCTTCAAAAATATCATTCGTGTAACCAACTGGTAAGTGACTTGAATTTGTATAGAATGGAGTTTCATCTGATGCTGTTATGATATCTGGATAAAGAGTTTTATCCTTCTTCGCTAAACGATAAGATGTTGATTCTGCCGGGGTTGCTTCAAGATTATATAAATCTCCATATTCTTCTTGATAATCAGATAATTTCTCTCTCATGAAATTAAGTACATCTTTTGTAAACTTTTGAGCTTTTTCATTTGTCAGGTCTTCTTTAATCCATTTTGCATTTTGACAAGCTTCATTCATACCTAATAAACCAATTGTTGAAAAATGATTGTTAAAAGTTCCTAAATATCTTTTTGTATATGGATATAATCCTTCGTCAAGTAATTTAGTTATAACATTTCTCTTAATTTTTAATGATCTGGCAGATAAATTCATTAATTTTTCTAAGCGGTCATAAAAATCTTTTTCATCTTCAGCAAGATATGCGATTCTAGGCATATTAATTGTAACTACACCAACAGAACCTGTAGATTCTCCACTACCAAAGAAACCACCACTTTTCTTTCTAAGTTCCCTTAAATCAAGTCTTAAACGACAGCACATACTTCTTACGTCAGATGGTTCCATATCACTATTTATATAATTTGAAAAGTATGGAGTCCCATATTTAGCAGTCATTTCAAATAATAATTTATTATTTTCTGTTTCTTTCCAGTTAAAATCCTTAGTAATTGAGTAAGTAGGAATCGGATATTGGAACCCACGACCATTGGCGTCTCCTTCAATCATGATTTCAATAAACGCCTTATTAATCATATCCATTTCTTTTTGACAATCTTTATATTTGAAATCTTGTTCTTCGCCGCCAATAATTGCATTTAACTCTGCTAAGTCATTGGGAACAGTCCAATCTAACGTAACATTTGTAAACGGAGCCTGCGTTCCCCACCGTGATGGTGTATTTACTCCATATACAAACGATTGAATACATTGTTTAACTTCTTTTTGAGTTAGTTTATCTTTTTTTACAAATGGGGCCAAATAGGTATCAAAAGACGAGAAGGCCTGAGCTCCTGCCCATTCATTTTGCATAATTCCTAAAAAATTAACCATTTGATTACATAATGTACTTAAATGTTTAGCAGGACTACTAGTAATTTTTCCAGGTACGCCACCTAAACCTTCAACAATAAGTTGTTTTAAACTCCATCCAGCACAATATCCTGTGAGCATCGATAAGTCATGCAAATGGATATCACAATTACGATGCGCATTGGCAATTTCCTCATCATAAACTTCCGATAACCAGTAATTTGCTGTTATAGCTCCAGAATTACTTAAAATCAATCCCCCAACAGAGTATGTTACAGTCGAATTTTCTTTAACTCGCCAATCTGTTACATTGATATAACTGTTAACAACTTGTTTATAATCTAAAATAGTTGATTGCATAGCTCTTTGTTTTTCATGTAGTTTACGATATAAAATATACGCTTTAGCAACTTCGGTATAACCAGCCTTAGATAAAACTGTTTCAACACTATCTTGTATATCTTCAACATTAATGATATTATCCTTAATTTTTGAAACAAAGTCAGCAGTAACTTTTAACGCAAGAAAATCTACTACTCCCTCATCATAATTTACCTCTTCAGCTTCAAAAGCCTTAATAATAGCATCAGTTATTTTTGCTATATCAAATGGAACAATTTTTCCATCTCTCTTTCTTACTTTATACATATTTCCTCCTCCTTAAATTCGTATAAATACTTTATATTCCTCTAACGCTTACGTTAGGAAACTTTCTTTTTAATATCGCTTCAATATTTAACAAAACATCATTAGTATACGCTACAAGATTTTTGTCTAATACAGATTCTTTGTCTTCAAAATTTTGCAAATAATATTTTTCATTTTTTCCTAAGTATTCGCAAATTTTAGTTAACCTCTCAATATCATGATAATTTTTCATAATTGTCGTTCTAAATTCATGTTCAACATTAGATGCTTTTATTATCTCAATACTTTTTTTAACATTATCAATATTTACTTTTTTCATATTAACAACAAGATTATATTCATCAAAAATGTTTTTTACATCCATAGCAATATAATCGATTAATTTATCATTTAATAGTTTTTTTAATACCTCAGGATTACTTCCATTAGTATCTAATTTTACGCATAATCCAATATCTTTTATTTTCCTAATAAAACTTATCAAATCGGGTTGAATAGTAGGCTCCCCGCCACTAATAACAACACCATCCAATAAATTCTTACGTTTTTGCAAATAAGAAAATATATCATCTTGCTTTATCAGAGCCTGTTTCTTGCATTTAATTAACCCAGAATTTTGACAAAATGCACAATTATAATTACAACCTTGGGTAAACACTATACAAGCAATTTTTTTAGGGTAATCTAAAAGGGTTAGCTTGGTTAATCCACTAATATTCATCTTTTCCTACCACCAATCTTGCAAATTCTATTTTACTACTATTAAGCATTTCTAAAGCATCAGCCACTTTTTTCAAAGTCGCTTTTTTTGATAAATTCATTTGCACCAATTTACCACCAGCAAACTTTTGCTGATATTTTGCAAGCTCCTTGTAAGTTTCTACCATATCCACATCAAGTAAATCGTACGTTTTCTTATCATTAACTTCAGCAATGCACCCATATATAGCTTTGTCGATAGCCAGCAATTTTTTCCTTGCCCGAATATCCACTGGCTCACATAAACCAAAGTTTAGTTTTGTTTCTCTGGTATATAAGTCACATTTTTCGTTTAAATAATTAAGAATGTCACTTAAGATTTTTAATTGCTTCTTAGAATCTTTTTCTAAACAACATACACACTCTTTTAGACCAATTATTCCTATATTAAGAATTCCATTTTTAATAACTTTTCTAATTTTTTGACCTATTTCCAGTTTTTCATCATCTAAGATATTTCCTTTAAATAAAACTTGATAATAATTCTTGTTTTTTCCACCAATTGTCTCAAAAGCTAATAACAGTTCATTTTTCACTTGCTCAACTACAATTTCTAATTCGCGATAGAATTCATCAATTTTCTTATTATGAAATTTTAATCCTAACCGAGCTAAATTAACAGAGGTTGAACTAACTACCATCCGACCTATCGAATTATTTTCATTATCATTAGCATTTTCATAAATTCTAGTTCCATCAATAAAATAGTTTATATCACGATATTTTTGTATAAAATGTATCCCTACCATATCGTTTGTTTCCAAAATTTTTGCAATTCTAGTTGTTACATCCATATCTAAGCCATTAATTTTAACTATAAAATTTATTTTTAAAAAAGTATTTTTAGATAATATATTATATATTTTTTGACACAATAACTTTCCAAAATCGGTATCATCTAAGCCAAAACTTATCGTATATTTAGCTTGACGTTCTGTCCTTAATTCAAGTGCATTAAATATTTTCATCAAAATTTTAACACTTATTTCATCTACATATGATTTAGCATCTTCGATTGCTGCCCTCATAATTTCTAAAAGATGTTCATTTACCATAAACGCCTGATATTTTTTTATGTCAATATTATAACTAGTTTCATCATTGATCATTTTTTCTATATTAGAGTAATTTACCAATTCTAAAAAACCCATTAGTTTTAAATATTTTTTTAAATTATCTTTCAAAGCAGTTTTAAATTTATATAATATAATAGGAGATAACAATCTATCAATATCAATAACAGATATTTCTTCGAACACTTCTTTTTCAATTTGAATAATATTGTTTATAAGCAAATCAATATCTGTATCTTCATTTACTTCCAATTTTATATGAACTTTAGGAAAAATACCTAATGAAAAATAATCCAAATCATGAATGTATATATTTCCTTCTTCAGCAGCCCTAAAGGATTTAGTATCTAAAACATAAGATTTAGCATACTCGCTAGAAATTATCCGACCGAAATCATATATCAAATCATTCGCGCACTTCGAGTTATCTTTATTAAGAGTACTTTCTTCAATCTTTTCTATCGCGCGAACAAATTTATGTTGTTGTTTTTCTGCAAAGACTTTTCGAGATAAAGCGCGCTTTTGACGATAATCTTTAAAAGCATTATAAACATCGTAATACTTTTCATTATATAGCGTAGATTCAATTATATCTTGAATGTCTTCAACATTAATTGTTTTTCTTTCTCTATAGTTATTATTGATAAAATTTAATACTTTTTCAAAAACTTTAAAAATCTTTTTATCATCACTATTATCTACACTATCGAAAGCTTTTTTAATGGCAATAGCCACTTTTGAGGCATTAAAAGCAACACGCTGACCACTTCTCTTAACAACGGTTAATTCTTCTAAAACTTCATTATGCATCAACTTCACCATCGCTTCCTACCTTGAAACTATCATAGCACGCAAAGAAAAAATGAGCAATGTTTTTTTGCGTCTTTTTTTACTTTTTTGTTTCACATGTAAAACTCATTTTTTATTTTTTGGGTAAAAAAAACATTTTATATCCATGAATCCGAGTTTTATCATATGAACATAAAAAAAGCGATCCAAAATCGCTTTACAATTTAATTAACAGTTTACTTTACTCTATTAATTTTCTGTTTGAAAATCTTCTATTTTAGAATTAAACCTATCTACTATCTTTTCAAATTGTTCATAATTTTCTGTTAAATTTCGCTTGCTTTTTTCTAAAAGCATTAACTGTTCTTGGCGATATTTTTCGAAAGCATTTTTATTCTTTTCCAATAATTCTCTAGCACTTTGAATTTCGCCAAACGTTCGATTTTTTTCTTGCTCAAAATCAATTTTTATATCTTCAAGATCCTGGTATTCTTTTTTTATTCTCTGCTCAAACAAAAATTTCATCTCATCAAACTTTTGTCTTTCAAAATCTAGATTTTCTTTTTCAGAAATTAAATTTTCTTTATATGCCACAAAATCAGTCACACGCGAATCCGCATTTTCAACTCGGCGCTCTAAATCCTTCAATAGATCTGTTAAGCTATCTTCAGAATTACCTTGCTGTATCAAAATATTCCCCATCACTTCTTCAGGAAATTGCACTTCCAAAGGATACTCTCCTTTTTCATTTAATTCTAATTCTACACTTACCATTATATCCCTCTTATTCAGTTTAATTTTACTACATCACAGCACTTTTATCAATAAATTTTGCAACCTAAAAAAGACCCTCACAGCCTTTTCTACTTATTTACGCCGATTAGTTATTTTATCAATATGTTTATCAAATAAACATGTTATTTGGCCGCCATTAACCGGCTCTAAAATATAGCCCATTTTTCCAACAGCAGTCATATATTCAGCATTAGTTTTGGGAACTTCAAATGTAAGCATTTCGATGTTTTGCAACTCTTTAATAGCGTTTTCTACTTCAGCAATAAATGATGTATATAATTCCTCTTTTTGTTTATTAGCCATATTATCTTCAATAAGAACAATTTCACCCATTAAAGCATTATTTTCATTGTTAGGCACTCCTAATTTAACACGACCCACTGCTAGCAGGTTAGAGTTCATATCATACGCGCCAAGCATAATACATTTCAATTCATTATAAGCCATGGCAATAGCATTAACAGTCCGATTATAGTTGCTATCTATTATTAGTGTTAATGGCGTTGGATTACCACCAGCTTTTAGCATTTTTTTAGTACTAGCACTAAAATTTGTTTTACCAAATAATTTTTCAAAAAATTTATAATACGAAAGATATACTGGTTCTAATTCTTCTTGTTGTAATATTTTTAAATAAATTTCCATAAAAGCCCTCCATGAGCAGTATCTATTTTAACACAAAACTTTTACTTAGTCTATTCTTCCTCTTGTAACTTTTTAAAATCAATTTTTCCCATTTTTGTTTTGGGCAAAGATTTTCTAAAATCATACTTATATGGTTGTTCAAATTTTGCTAAATGTTTCTCACAATATTGTTTGATACTAGCCCTAACAATTGGAGTATCTATATAATCGTTTTTCAAAACTATACAAGCTTTAGCAACTTCAACTTTATACGGATGAGGGATTCCGACAACAGTACAACTAAGAACAGCTTCATGGTTTTCTATGGTTTCTTCGATATGTTTTGGGTAAACATTATATCCACTGGTTATAATCATTCTTTTTAATCTTTGTTTGTAAAAAATCATTCCCTCTTTGTTAACGCTACCAATATCACCAGTGTGCAACCATAAAAAACCATCATCATGTATTTGTAACGCATTGTTAGTTTCTTCTTCATTATTCAAATATCCCAGCATCATCGTAGGTCCACTAACACAAATTTCTCCATCTTCACCATCTTTTACTTCTTTTTGACTAAATGGTTCCACAATTTTAATATCAGTTCCTGGCGTTGGAATTCCAATGCACCCAGGCTCATCACATTTATCTATATTTATTACCACACCAGCTAAGCATTCAGTCATTCCATAACCTTGTGAAACGGTTATCTCAGCTTTATGCTTTTTAAAATAGTCATTAATTCTTTTTTGCAAATTACCTGATAGACTATCTCCACCACAAATCGCATATTTTAAATATGACAAGTCTAAATTATCATCGTCATTTTTTAGCATTCCCTCATACAATGTTGGAACGCCAAAAACTATATTTGGTTTATATTTATTAATTATCTTGCCAAATTCGCCCACTTTAAATTTAGGTATCAAAACATCTTCAATTCCCATGCATAGTGGTGCATGAACCCCTAAGGCTAAGCCAAATCCATGGAAAACAGGCAGAATGGCCAAAGCACGATCTTGAGGCTGCAATTTCTTTACAATTACTTTTGCTTGAACCACCATAGCATTAACACTACCATTAGATAAAACAATCCCTTTAGCAACCCCAGTGGTGCCACCGCTTTGCAAAATCAATGCTGGTTCTTCCCTTACATCTGCCGTTCTTCGAGGATTGACCTCATCGGTATGCATCTTTAAAAATTTTTTCCAACTCATAAATATCTGTGGATTTGGTTTATTATATTTTCTCATCGTCGCCATTTTATAACCCGCTTTTAAATAAAATGGCATACTTGATCCTGCGCTAACGCCAACTATACGCTCTACTTTTGTATCGCCTAAATAATGATTAAGTTTTTCGTACGCAGCATCAATAACAATAACAACCTTACTTCCAGTATTCTTTAAGCATTCATCAATTTCTGTTTCACTTGATAAAGGATGAATCATATTACTTACAGCACCAATTTTGTTTACTGCATAAAATGCAATTACCGCCTCCGGCGTATTCGGCATCACAATAGTAACAATATCAAATTTTTTCACACCTAAACACATTAACGAATCAGCTACATCATCAATTTGTTTTAACATTTTTCCATAAGTTGCTCTTCTTCCAAAATAATTATATGCTTTATGCTCTAAATGTTTATGGGCATACTCATAGAACATCTCGTATACGGTTAAATTAGGAACTTCAACTTTGCGCTCACCTTTAGAATAATAGTCTGCCCATTTAGAGTAAGCTTTGATTTTTCTTTTAATTTTACTTAATATAATCATATATCCTCCGTTTTAATATCTCCTTCATTATAACACTATCATATATTTTTAGTAACTAAAGCATCAATAAAATCACATTTTTTTCAACAAAAAACATCTATTTTAAAAAATAGATGTTTTATTTACTATGGAGGAACCAACCAGATTTGAACTGGTGCTCAGGGTGTTGCAGTCCCATACATACCTATTTAGTTATTATATAAAATTCATTAAAACCTAGGTAAATAAAGGGTTTAGTAGAAGTTTGTATAAATCGATATTACTATCATTTTATTAAAATTTACTACTAAATTATCATCAAGTGATACGTTTTTGATACGTTTTTTTGAATATGTATTAACAAATAAACTCATTGTGTAACTTCAGTTTATTTGATGATATAATTATATCATTTAAAGATAGGAAAAAACAATATGTCTTATGTGGAAAATGATTTAATTCAAACTATAATAGATGATTTAATATTTCTTAATAAGAAGTATGGCAAAAAGATGTTTATAGTTAAATTGGGTAATCAATGTATAGATATAACATATAACAAAAGAACCTTTAATTTGTATATCTTACATAAAAATAATAATATACTATTACATTTAAAGTACTTAAATAAATTGATTTATGAAATAGATATAAGTATAGGCATTAGAAGATACTCTATTAAATTAGTAATGAGAGCAATTAAAAAGTATAAGCCATAATTAAATGTATCTCTTTTAAACTCTAGGAAAAGATTAGTTAAAGTAATATAAATTATTAAATTAATCTGTTTCGTTTATCCATGATATCCCAAATTAATCCAGGATAATAAATTTTAACTAATTAAAATAAAAAACGATAAATAGATTATCGCTTTAGATTACATTACTTACAAACTTACACACTTTTCCATATATTAGTATTTAGTTTTAGGTTTTCTTGTACCTGTTACTTCATCTAATCTATTAGGTGTATTATAATGTGATTCATCATCTTTTAATAATAGATAAGTATCTATGTTTAGAGCAAGTGCTAGGTCGTCTAACTTTTCAAGACTAGGACAAAACTGTCCTCTTTCAAGGTCTGATATGTATTTATCAGTTAAATCTGTTTTTATAGCTAGGTCAACTTGTGTCATCTTATTTTCAATTCTATAATATCTTAGATTAATTCTAAAAATTTCTCTTATATCTTTTCTTATACTCACAGTTTTACCACCACCTTATGTAGTTTAATTATAAGGATTTCACTTTATGATACACACCTAGTCAAAAAGTGATATTATTTATATCTCTTTTAAATTCTGGTTAATGTTTTTAGTATTTTAATGTATTTATATTTCAAAGGTATTTCGTTTAATAGGGATTAAATGGGATATCTTTTTTATATATGTTAAAGTTTATAAAAACTGATTATAATAATCTAATGAATTTAGAAAGGTTGATTTGATGAATGATATTATATTTGATGATACAAAGAACGAAAACAATAAACTCATTTATGTATATAGTGAAGATAAAGACAAAAGAAATAAAATCTTAAAAGTTATAAATGATTCTCTACTAAATACAAGATTAGCAGTGATGATAAATACAAAAGAATTTATAGATAATAAGAATATTCTTGAAGATATAAAGAATAATGATATTGATACTTTTATAGTTGATGATATTGAACTATTAAGTAATGATTATGAATTACAAACTTTATTCTTTAATACATTTAATCACTTATATACTTATGATAAAAAATTAATATTACTATCAAGTCTATCTCCGACTAAACTTATTGGATTTAATAAGAGATTAAAAGCAAGATTATCTTGGGGTAAGGTTTATTGTTTAGATGATATTTAAGAATAAAAATGATGTTAAATATTTTAAAAATTAATTATAATAAGCCCTAATTGAAAGTTTAGTGATAGTATGATTCATAGAGTTGTTAAAAATAGTAATTACACAATAGTAAATAATGTATATTTAAGAGATAAAGCTTTAAGTTTTGGGGCTATAGGATTAATGACTAATATACTATCTTGTAAAGATGATACTAATTTTAATGTTAAATTCTTAAGTATGTTGACTAGTAAGAGTGAAAAAGTTGTAACTAAATATCTAAATGAATTAAAACGAAATGGTTATGTTGATGTAGAAAAATTAAATAGTAAAGATGGATTTTACTATAATTATTATGTTTATGAATCTAAAGAATTAAATCCTAAATATTCTTATAAAAGCCCAGATACCCAAAACCCAACCTGGGAAAGCCCACCTTTGGGTTTGGTAGATACTAATAAATACTTATATAAACAAGATAAAATAGATAAATTACATTTAGACTTAAATAATATAACTATTTATTTAGTAGATAAAGGATTAATTAAGGTTGATGACATTACTCTCTTTGCTTATGATGACTTTATAAAAGAGTTATTTAATAATGAAGATTATAAAAAAGTAGTCAAAAGTATTTCTTATACTACTAATCATATATTAAAGAATAAGTTTAGAGATGAATCACATCAACCTATATTAAATTTATTCTCTTATTTTAAAAGTTCAGTAATTAGTAATATTAATAGACAATACACTAATGAAGAATTAGAAGATTTATATGATATTTAATTACATATTACTCAAAATTTTAAATATTATTATTTATAATAATATTTAAGAAAATTTGGCTATGTATTTTTATAAAATCTATAATTATAATATGCCTTCAAGAAAGGCGGTGTGATTATGAATAACAAAGATATTTTACTACTTAAAGAGATAATTAAAAACAATAGAATATTAGTTGATGAAATGTTTGTGTCTTTTGATGTAGAAAAAAATAGTATATCTAATTCTTTTAAAAGTATGTTAGAATTAGTTGAGAATATTTTAAAAGAAAAAGACTGTCCATACTGTAAGGAAAATAAAACTGATAGTATTGACCCTAATGTGCTATGTCCATCTTGTAGAAGAACTTTTGGGCATAGCTTTTTTAATGAGTTATGAAAGGAAAATAAGAATATGTATAATAATTTAGTATATGTTATAGGCAAAATAAAAGAAATAGACAAAGATATAGTAAAAATTAAAGTTAAAAAAGATGATAAAGAATTTAATATAATAACTTGTCAATTACTTAATATGTCAACAGAATCACTAGAAGTTGATAAATTAATCGGTATTAGAGGTTTTTTAGAATCTGATGAAAATGATAATATAAAAGTTATTGTATTAAAATTAACTCATTTGCCAAGTTTTGAGGAGTAAGATACAAATGAATTATGTAAGAATATATTATAAATTAAGTTTTAAATATAGATTATTATTATGTTTATTAAATAATTATTATTTAAATCATTATGCAAAGAATAAAATTAATAGTAAAATTGTAGTATCATCTCCTGATGAGTCAAAACTCATGAGAGATTATGAGATTATATTTAATGTTATTAAGAATTTAAAAATAGATGATTTAATAACATTAAGAAAATTTATACCTAAACATCAAATAGAAATAATTAAAATCTTTGATGAATTAAAGAAACAAGATATAGACTATAGTAAGATTATTGATGATATAAAGAAAGAATATGTTGAAGATAATAGTATTTATTATAATGATTATTGTGATGATTATGAGTATGACTATGACTTAAAGAAAAATAGTATTACTGAAGATACAAAAATACTATTTTTAGAGAATTCCTATTTAAAAGAAGTATATAATAAGCATTTAATTAGAAATGTATTTAGCACAGATAATTATTCTATATGCAGAATGAGGTCTGGTAGCAATAATGAATTTTTAGGAACTCTAACAAGTTATGCTTTAAAATATAAGAAAATAAATAATATAGTAAGAGACATCACTAGTATTAATTTAGAAGATGATTCTTACTATTGCCTTAATTTATATTTAGAAGCAAATGATGATGTTATAAGTTATATACAAGAAGATTTATATAATGCGAGAATTGATGATTAGACTTGAGGTGTGAAATATGAATAGATTAACTCCAACATTAAAAATGTTAGAAAAAATTAAAGAAGATAAAATATTTAAAGCATACGTTAGACAATATAAAGAAAATTCTACTATCAATATTGAGTTGCTTAAAGAATTAATTACTCATTACAGAGATTTATTAGAAATATATTACAAAGTTAATATAGTGTATGTAGGGAAAAATAATTTAAAATCATTTAGTAACTTAAGTGATAATATAAAAGATACTAATCATCATTTTAATAGACACTTATATTTAGATGATATACACTATTTTAATGAATTTATATTTAGTGACTACGAACTATATTCTAAAACTAGGAAAACAATTATAGATGAATTATTAGTTTCTAAAGAAGAGATAGAATTATTAAAAGAATTTGAAGAATTTTAGTAATAAGTAATTAACTTAGTTGTCATTTTGTGTTATACTCTTTATAAGATAAACTAACTGTTTTACTTCTAGTTAGTTTGAGAGGAGTATGTAGTGTGGTTAATTCTAATATTATAAGAAAGATAAATGATTTTTTTAGCAAAAAAAAGGTTATTAAACATATTATATTGTTATTATTATTTGGAATAATAACAGGATTTCTTTATGTATCTAATGATATATTTATGCTTAGAGCTAAAATTATAGTTATTGTTATAGTTATATTAATTTATTCTTCTATACTACTATGTAAAAGTTTTTATAAAATAGATGATAAATATAACTGGGATAAGCCTCCAAAAATATACTTTTATGTTAGTATGTTTCTACCTATTGTAGGTTTTATAATGTGGTGTGTATTAGTAAATCATAAACCTAATTCAGCAAAATTGACTATTAAAGGTTGTTTATGCAGTTTATTATTACCTATTTTAACATTTATAATAAGTTTACCTATATATTTTGTTAGCGCAGGTATCTCAAGTACATTAAGAAATACTATATATTCTGATAGTTATACTGAAACTTATAATATTGAATTAATATATAATCAAGATGCACACATTGTAGAAGCAGATGATTTAGATGTAAAAATAACATTTAAGGGATATAAAGATGATTTAGAAAAATTTAAAAAAAGCGAAGATTTTAAGAAATATTTTGAAAGTAATCAACTATCTATAAGTTTGAAAACTTGTCAAGAAACTTGTGATTTATCTTCAATAATTGAATACTATGTTAAAAATAGTACAAAAAAATATAATTTAAAGTATAAAATAGATAATAAAATTATTGCTAAAATATATGACAAAATATCGACTGTTATAACTGTTTATAGTGAAGAAGATACACATATACAATATGATACATTAGTAGATTTGTATTTATATTCTAGTGATGATAAGGTATATGCTAAAATAGGTAATAAAATTAAATTAGCTCAAAATTTATCTATAAACGCAAAAGAAAGTAAAGATATAATTATATTCGGAACAAAAGAGCAATTAAATAATATTCCACATAATGAATATTTCAAAATCAAAGTAGTTAAAACAGGAACAAAAAATGTTTTCTTAAATTACAAAGAAGTTAATGTAACTGAATTTGAAAAAATATATGAAGAATACAAAAATTCATTTGTTAGTAAAGAAGTAAATATCAAAATAAATACTTTAGGTAGTAGTGATTTAAAAATCATTGATATAAAAACTTATCCTGAAAAAATAAAAATTACTGGACCAAAAGAAGTAATTGATAATATAGAGATTATAGAAATAGATGTTAATGTCGATGGATTATCAGAAAATAAAACTTTAAAAGTAACTATACAAAAACCAAATGGAGTACAAGAAATAAGTGAAAAAGTTGCAAATGTAGAAATATATGTAGAAGATTAGGAGTTTTTTAGATGAAAGATGTATTGTATAATGAGAAAAACGATTTCAATGAAATAACTATAAAAGAAGATTTTATTAAATTAAAAAAAGACAATAATGTTAAAATATATTACTTTGATTCTATAGATTTAAAAAATAGTTTTAAAACTCATATAGAAAATGATTTTGTAGAAATTTCACTATTAAGCAATAATAAAGAAATTCTATTTATGATTAAAAAATCTAATTTTTTAAAATTTAAAGAGGTAATAAATCCTATAAAAAGAGGTTATTTAAATCAAGATTTTTCCTTTGATGAAAAAGTAGATAATAACGAAAAAAATTATAACCCTAGTGAAGATGATGATGTTTCTCCAATATATGGCGTTATAGGGTTTTTTATACCTATCATTGGGTTTATTATATGGTTAGTATTAGTAAATACAAAACCTAAATCTGCAAAAATTGCAGGAATTAGCGCATTAATTGGATTTATAATTAATAGTATAGTTTATTTCTTTTTGCTTGGCCCTATTATATTTGAGTAAAGAGGTTTGTTAAATGAGTTTAATTAAATGTCCTGAATGTGCAAAAGAAATAAGTAATAATACAAATGAGTGTATTTATTGTGGTTATAGATTAAAAAAAGAAGTTAATATTAAAAATAATAGTAAAGTAATAATTCATAGTTATAATGACCCATATTTGTATAGTCCAGCAATTAAAGTTTATAATAATGGAGAGTTTATAACTGAAATTAATAAAGGTCAAACTATATCATTATCTATTGATAATGACACTATTTTTACTTTTAAGCACTCAAATAAAAGTATAGATGTCAAAGTTTTGTGTAATAGAATAACTGAGATACAATTATTTTATACAAGAGGTGTTGCCTTAAGAGCAATTACTAATATTCAAGGTAAAGATGCAGAATCTAATGTTATCAATAATAAGACTTTTCAAGAAACTATAAGAAAGCAAAAAGCAATTAATAACATTTGGATAACTATTGCAATTATCTTAATTATAATTGGTTTAATATGGGGAATTATTGATGGTATACAAGCAATAGGTTAAGACACAACAAAGTGTCTTTTTTGTTTGAAAAATAATTTAGCTAGTAATGATATACTATATACTATCTATCATTTTTGCACTCTTTTTATATATTAATAATGAAGATGATGATTGATGAAATATAATGATTTGTTATCAATTATAATAAATTTTATATTTTCAAAAAGAAAGGAATATGTACATTATGTTAAATAATAATATTATAGTTATAAGAGGTCATGCTGGAAGTTACAAAAGTGATTTAGCTCAAATTTTAACTAACTCTATTAATGATAGAAAGTGTTGTTATATTGATTTAGATATTAATAAGAAATTAAAATTAAATGAAAATATAACATTATATCAAGATAATATAAAAGATTTCTCTGTTGTCGAAGAAATAATAAATCAGAATGATGTAGTTGTTATAGATTATTTGTCGTTGTTTAATCTATTTATTAATGAAAATGCTTTATTACATAAACTTTGTGTATTAGTTAAAAAACGTAAGAAAACTCTTATAACAGTAGAATGTATTAGTTGTAATAGAGATTTGTTGTCAGATGAAAAATATCAAGTTTTAAAATCGAATGCTGATTTAATTATAACTTTGGATACAAATTTAATCACTATGTAATGAGAGGAATGATTTGTGTGGACAAAAGTAATGAGATTAATAATCAAAAGTATGTAAATGATAGATTTATTAGAATTAAAGAAGTTTGTAATAGAACTGGATTTTGTATGCAGACTATTAGAAATGCAATTAAGAAAAAAGAACTTCGAGGTTATTTAATTAACAATAGATGGTATACTACTGAAAGAGATTATGATAAGTATATAGCTAATACTTTCAGTAAAAGTATGTTTGGATTAGATATTGATAAAATGAAACTTGTTATTGATTATTTTGAAAAAGAAGAAATGAAGAAGATTCAAAAAGAAGAATTGAAGAAAATTGAAAAAGCTGAAGAATTAAATAAGACTTTGAATTCTAATATTAAAAATGAAGTTAAAACTAAATAATTAATGAAAATGTTTATGTAGATTTTGCCTATGTACGAATAATTTAGTTTGTATTAAAATAACCCTACCAACAATTAGTATTAAAATTGTTTAATAAAAGGAATGTTAATAAAAACTGTATTTGATAAAATATAATACATTACATTAAACGTATTAAAATATCTGTGTATTAATTATTAAACTTGTAGTAGAATATTTAAAATAAATTAGAAAGAGGTTTTTATTGTGAATAATGATATTACTATAATAGATAGTAATACTTTGATTACTATTAACTCAAATCAAGAAATAATTAATAAATGGTTTAAAATGTCTGAATTGACTAATAAAAATACCAAACAAACTTATTTGGAAGGACTTTGTAAGTTTGTAAGTTTCATAAAAGAAAAAGGAATTGTTAATCCTACAAGTGAAACTATAATTGATTTTAAAGAATTTTTAATGAATAGATATTCTAATTCATCATCATACAATTATTTAAGTGGAGTAAAAAGTTTTTATAAATTTTTAGAACTACAAAATATAAGTCAAGATATTACAAGAGGAATTAAGTTACCAAAAATTCAAAGAGGAAATAAAAAAGACTCTTTAACTTTAGACCAATTAAAGAGTTTGTTCTCTATTTTGAATCAAGACACTTTATTAAATGCACGAGATTGCTGTATAATTCAATTAATGATTAGAACTGGTTTAAGAAGTTGTGAAGTTATTGGAGCAAATATTGAAGATATTCAAAATAAAGAGGGAGAAAAAGTCTTGTATATCAAAGGTAAAGGACATACAGAAAAAGATAATTTTGTAGTGATAGAGCCAGACTTAATGAATATCATAGATAATTACTTAAATAAGAGAAAGAAATATATAGATAAAGACCCTTTATTTATAAGTTTAAGTAATAATACTTATGGAGAAAGATTAAAAAGTATTAGTTTTAGAAAGATAGTCAAAGAAAAATTAAGAGAAGCAAATATTGATAGTAATAGAATTAGCACTCACTCTTTAAGACATACTGCAATTACTCTTGCACTAATATCAGGTTCAACTTTAGTAGAAACTAGAGATATGGCGAGACATACAGATATAAATACTACTGCTGATTATTTTACAAATCTACAAAGAGTACAAAATAGTCCAGAAGCAAAAATAGGTAAATTTATTAAAGAAAATATCACTTCTGATATAAATTAAAAAGGATTTAGGTATCTATAATTATTATTATAGTTACCAATTTTTTTTTAAGCAATTTTATATATAAAAACTATTGTAAGTTTGTAAGTCAAATTTATAAAATTTTAGAATTTTTACATAATTCTATTAGTAACATTTCATCATTTTTAGAAGAATCTTTAAAACATGATTTTATAGCATTAGTATTATTAATCTGTTTGTTAATTTCTTCATTGTTTAATTCTTTAAGTTTACCTACTAAAATTTTACAAGAATTATTTAAATTATTTCTAGTGTTGTTTTTGTGAAAGTTTGGGTCCTCATTAAAACAACTACTGCAAAGATTTTTAGTTAGTCTGATTGTTGGTATTGAACATCTATGACATATATTAAAGATTGTACTATTAAGATAAACACAATTTAAAAAATAATAGACTATTGCTTGAACCAAATTGTTAGTTTCAATGTAATTTTCATTAAGGTTATTTATAATTTGACTATTATATTGTTTGTAAGATGAAATATATAAATAATATTCTTGTTTAAAACATTTGATATAATAATTTAATTCTTCAACATATATTTTAACTTCTTGTAATTCATTAAAACCCATAATATTATTTAAATGAAGTTTATCATTTTTATTTAGTTTAGTATCAATAATTTTTTTAATTTCTGCTAATACATATATAGTAATTGAAGTAAAAATTAAATCTTTAGCTCTAACAGCTAGAGATATACCGTTATTGTGACTTTCTTCAATAAGCTCTTTATCTATATTTTCATAGTAAGGTAACCCATTTTTATGACAAAAGTCTATAATTAAATCAAATATAAGTTTATCTTCAATTAATTTATCATAATTTTTAATTTTAATAACGTGATTAGTATTTGGTTCTATATCATCATATAAATTAAAATCTATGTTATTTTTTTCTTCAAATGTATTAGTACCTTTTAAAGATAATAATACTATTTTCATATCTTTTCTCTTTTTAATAAATATTTTACTAAAATAATCTATACCTTCAATTTGAAGGTATAATTTTTTTCCTAAATTACATAACTCTTTAAATTTAGTTTCTAAATCTTCAATTTTTGTATTATATGATTCATTTCCAAAGCCCTCAATAATATAATAATTAAATATTTTTTTTAAATTATAGTTTTCAAAAGTATAAACATTTCTTTTAAGATTTAACCTCATATAGTCCTCCTTTTAAAAAAATCTATCAATTAATACCACTTTTTTCCGACTTATTTATTTGGATTTTATTATATAGTATTCTGTTATTGCTGGCGTTAATTGTGAAAACTTTTCTGAATTTGCATTTCATAATTAACTAATTGATATTATTTTAACTAAAGGTTAAGAAAATGTCTAGGAAATTCAAATAATATTGAGGAAAATTTTTTAAGAAAGGAAACTACAACTATTCTTCCTCTAATTTATATAGTTGTGGTTAATGGAACATGTTATGCAAATAACAGATTATGATAGAATTAAAGGGAATGAAGAAAGTGAATTTAATGAAAGAGCGAGAAGACGTCTTGAAATAAAGAAAAAATTCCGCCAAAATGAGCGTTGTAAAGGTACTTATGACCCAAAAGAAGGAGTTTATAATGTAGTTATTGGCCAAATTTCTATTAAAGAAAATAGAAACGGCAATTCTTATATGCAATTTGTTTGTCACAACCTAGATAAGAAAGAAAAATTATATGCTTCTTATTATTTAACAGATGGCACAGATGAATCTTCAATAACTGATTTAAGATGTTTACTTGATGAATTTAACCAAGATGATTTTACTGATTATGAAATAGTTGATGATTATGCTATATTAGAAAGATTACAAATACTAATTGGTGAAGAAGCTAAATTAGTAGTTGAAGACCAAGATGGTTATATGTCAGCGAAGTTATACAGAGAGATTCCAAATGAATAATCTTATATATTATGACATAGAAGTTTTTTGTCAAGATTGGCTATTTATAGCCAATCTTGATGAACACTTTATTGTAATTCATAATGATAAAGATAAATTAGATAATTTTATAAAGAAACATAAAAATTACTGGTATGTTGGTTATAATAATTATCATTATGATGACTTAATATTAACAGATATTCTTAACGGAAATAATCCGTATTATTTAAGCAAAATGATTATTAATAAAACTGAAAATATTAATATTGATGTAATTCCAAATTTTAAAAGTTTAGATTTAATGCAAGATATTCAAAAAGAAAATAGTAATACCTTTATGAGTCTAAAGAAGATTATGGGAAATTTAGGATTATCTATTGTCGAAAGTTCAGTCTCTTTTGATATTGATAGACCACTTACAACATTTGAACTTGAAGAAACAATAAAATATTGTTCTAATGATGTATTAGGAGTAAAAGTATTATATAAATATAGATATAAATATTTTGAAACAAAATTTACACTTATAAATGAGTTTGATTTACCTATTGAAACAATTAGATTAGATGAAAATAAATTAGTGTCATTAATCTTAAAATGTAAATGGTTTAAGGAGCCAAGAGATTATTTATCTTTTGATTATTGTAAACAAATCGATTTTAATTTAATTCCAAACGAAGTATTAGATTTTTACGCTGATATAGAATATAAGTATTTTAAGGGTATGGATTATAAAAAAGCTATTATTAGTGTTGGTAAAAAAGGAAAATTAAATACAAAACTTTTAGGAGTTCAAACCAACTATGGTTTAGGAGGTTTACACGCTTGTTCTAAAGCACGAATGTTTGTAAATAATATTATGCAAATAGATGTGAGTTCTTATTACCCAACACTTATGGTTAATAATGAATTTTATAGTCGTTCTTTTACAAAACCAGAATTATACAAAAGTATTTATAACAAAAGAATGAAATTAAAAGAAGTTGATAAGTTACGTTCCGATGCGTATAAATTAATTTTAAATAAACCTATTGGCTGTATGCGTAGTGAAATGATTATGAAAGATTTTCATAATGCGAATAATATTATAGTTAATGGGCAGTTGATACTTACTCAATTAGTTATGGAACTTAAAGATTATATTATCTTATTACAAATAAATACTGATAGTATTACTTTCAAATATAATAAAAGAAACTACGATAAAATATTAAATATTATCTGTGACTTTGAAAAGAGGTTTAATCTTAAATTTGATAAAGATAAAGTTAAGTTTTTATACCAGAAAAATGTCAATAATTATTTTTTAATTATGGAAGATAATAAAATGAAATTTAAAGGACAAGACTTTAAAAATTATGATAAACATGACTTTATTTATTTAAATAATAGTCGAAGTATTATAAGTAAATGTCTAGTTGAATATTATAAGAATAAAACTCCTATAGAAGAAACAGTTAGAAAATGTTATGACAATGATGAAATAGATAGATTCCAATTAATAGTATCCTATGGAAATAAATATGACAAGTGCTTTTTAGAATATCAAGGTAAACTTATCGAACAACCACAAAAAGTTAATCGTGTATTTGCAGTGAAAAATAATGAATACGGATTAATTTATAAGTGTAAAAAAGTCGATAAAGAACAAGATAAAAATACCTTTGAACAAAATGGTTGCTTTTATAAGAAAGAGAAAATGCCTAATTCTTTTGAACACAATTATATATTTAATGATGATATATCAAAGTTCGATAAAGCGTTATTAGATTTAGATTATTATATCAAAATTTGCAAGAAGGAGTTAAAGTAAAATGAAAGATTATTATAAAATTTTAGGAGTAAGTAAAAATGCTAGTGTTGATGAAATAAAAAAAGCATATCGAAAACTAGCAAAAAAGTATCATTCTGATAATAAAGAAACTGGCAATGAAAAAAAGTTTAAAGAAATCCAAGAAGCATATGATACATTAAATAATGAAGAAAAGCGACAAGCATATGATACATTTTGCAAATCCAATACTAATTATGAGAAAACTACAAATGATGATTATAAAAAAGATTTAAATGCTATGTTTAAATCATATGCTGAAGATGATAATTTGTATTTTATAACATACCTTGCTGAATATTTAAGTAAAACATATTGTTTTAAATTATATAATGGTTTATTATATGTTAAGTTTGATAAAAAGTATATTAATAATGAAAAAGAAATAATACAAAGATTAAATCAAGATATAAAACTTACTAAAAGACATTTTAAGGAATTGATGTATCAATTAGAATTATACGCAGAAAAAATTACAGACCAAGTTAATAAAATTCGATTAAATAATGGAATATTAACTTTAAGTGATAAAGGTATATACGAAGTAATTGAAGATGATGGTAGTTTTTGTCCTTATAATCTAGATGTAGACTATAATGCAGATTTAACAGATGAAAAGGTAAATAATTTTTTAAATGATGTTAGTTGTAATAATACAGATATACTTAATATGTTAACAGAAATGATAGGCAGTATCTTAATTACTGAACCTAAATCACAATTTATGTTTTTTATTCACGGCGTTAAAGGTAGAAATGGTAAAAGTACATTTACTTCTGCGTTAAGGGAATTTGTTGGAAAAGATTTATCTTCAAATGTTAGTATCACAGGTTTTAAGGATGAAACTAAATTAAGTTCTTTGCGAGGTAAGATTCTTAATATTTGTGATGACGCTGACTACGAAAAAATATATCTAGAACGTTCACAAACACTTAAGTCATTAGCGAGTGGTGAGTTAATAAATTGTCGCCCGATTTATAGACATCCAGTTAGTTTTTTTAATACTGCAACAATTATTTGTACTACAAATACTATGCCTGAATTTGCAGATAAAAGTGGTGGAACTCGTCGTAGATTAATTATAATTGAATTTAATATGGTTGTAGATAAAAATAATAATAATCCAAATTTACTTGATGAATTAACAACTAATACTGCTAAAACAACATTTTTAAATATTGCTATTAAAGGTATGAATAGATTATTGAATAATAACTATTATATTACCGAAAATGAAACTCTTACTAAAACTTTAGAAGAATATTATCGAAGTAGTGATACAGTTAAGGATTTTATTGATAGTGGTGCAGAAATCGAAAATCAAATAGTTGCCAATGTATATAACGCTTATGAAACATTTTGTGATAAAGTAATTTGTCGTGAAAAAGAAAGCAAAAATGTTTTCGGTATGCGCATGAAACAATATGGATATATTTCTAAAGTTGACACAAAAACAAGAGATGATAGAAAAAAAGTTTCTCAAAGAATTTATATAAAAAAGTAAATGTAAGTTTGTAATACTTATATGTACGATTTAAAAAAAATATTTTATAATATCAAATTAACATAAACTAAGGAGATGATAACTTATGGAAGATATACGAAATATGAAAGTTGGAGACTTTTTAGATTTACTGACAACATTGATTAACAATAAACAAGAAAATGATACAGAAAAAAAGTATTTATCTAAAAACGAAGTTTTAGAGCAATACCCATTATTTACCGAAAGTAGTTTATCTAAAGCTGTTAAATTTCAAGGTTTAGAATATATTAAATCTGGAAGATGTAGATACTATGCAAAAGATTCAATAGAAAAATGGCTTGAAAATCAAAAACAAAAAGAAATTTATAATCGATTTGAAGGAATTAAATTTTAGTTAGAATTGAGGTACTTGTTATGAATACTAAAGATGAAGATATGAAATATATTACAATTTTACCTAATGGTTCAAAAAGAATTAGTGTTAGAATTGGACGAGGTATTGATGGCAAATACCTTTATGATACTAAACAATTAGGTAAAGAAGTAGATATAAAAGAAGTAAAAAAACTTCGTGATAAAATGGTAGAAAATAAACAAAATATAAAGAATATAGATGGAAGTATGTTAGTAGAGACTTTTGCTAAAAAATGGCTAGTTGAAGTTGTTTTAGCACAGTCTCCTAATACTTATGATGATAATTACTCAAAATTAAAACATCATATAATTCCTTATTTTGGTACAAGTAAATTAAAAAATATCACTCAAGATAAAGTTCAAGAATTAGTAAAATATTTAACCACTAAAAAAGCAATGAATAAAAAAGATTCATTATTAAGCGTCACTACTATAAAACATATAGTAAATGTCTTAAGTTCAATGATGAATTATGCTATAGAATTAAAAATGATTAAAACTAATCCTTGTCACGATATAAAATACCCAAAAGGAGAAACTTTTGAAAAAGAAGTATATAACGTTGAAGAAATTGGTATTTTAATAAATCATTTAAAACTATTACCATCTCAAAATAAAGCTTTGTATATTGTATTATTAACAACTGGATTAAGGCGTGGTGAGTTAATAGGATTACATTGGAAAGACATAGATTTTAAAAATAAAACAGTATCTATTAAAAAAGCATATTATAAAACAAAGGTAAGTGGTAAAGTAACAACTAAACCAAAATCTAAATATAGTATTAGAACAGTCGGTTTAAGTGATTTAGCTATTGAATGTTTATTAGAATATAAGAAAGAACAAGATATATGGAAGAAAAAATATTCAAGCGAATGGAAATCTCCTAATGTATTTACAGATGTATTTGGAAATATTTTAAGTCCTGATGCAGTGTCTAGTAGATGGACAAGACTAGTTAAGAAAATACCTGTTAAAAATATTAGACTACACGATTTAAGAGCAAGTTATGCAACATATTTAGTTTATAGTGAAACCCCAATAGCAGATATATCTAAAACTATGGGACATTCAAGAATAAGTACAACTGTTGATATGTATGTAAAAAGTTACGATAAATATTATGAGTCAGCACGAAATAATATTAATAAAATTCGTTGATACGTTTTATTGATACGTTTTAGTAAAATTGACATTAAAAAAGGAACTCTAAATGCTAGAATTCCTTTTATTTTCTTATGGAGGAGCCAGTCGGATTTGAACCGACGATGGAGGTGTTGCAGACCTGTGCCTTACCACTTGGCTATGGCTCCATTTTTTGATAACTGATACGTTTTTGATACGTTTTTAATAATTTTATTAAATTTTTATTTAATCATTCCTTTAATTACGAGGGTTTGCAACGCATTTATACTTAAGAGTACGAGGCGTTGCAGACCCACGCCTTACCACTTGGCTATGGTTCCATAATACATTATATGCTTTTTCAAGCAATATAATTGTATTATATTTTCTTTAGACTGTCAACTTTTATACTAATTATTAACCTTCAAATTAACAAAGTAACGCTTGTTTCTAACTGTAATCACTGCCTGAATTATACTAGCGTCTTCAATTTCAGCAGGGACTTCAAAGGCCATAAAATTTGTAACTTGTTGAGGCGTAACATTGATACTTTTATCAGAATACGTGGAATCACCAATCTTATATTGAATGTTAACAAAATTTTCAGCAAATAACTGCAATGACGTATATGACCTACCATACAGAGTATTAGGATCATGTTTATATTCAACTGGCAAAACCAAAATTTTATTTTTATATCTTTCACTAGTTATAGGAACTGTAACAGCGCCACTATAGTTTTGACACTGGCCACTTGAAGTACAAGCTTCATATAAATAAATATACTTTTTTTCAATTGTGTAATTATTAATCGTTAATTTAGTATATCCAATATAAGTATCATCTAAACTAATGCTCTGATTAATAGAATAATTGCCTACTATTGACATTTCTGGTATTAGCAAAGGGTTTATCTTCACAAAAATGTTACGATCATTGTATTTTCCATCATTGTATACACTACCATTATATATTTTCAATTTGATATTTTTTCTTATTTGTTTTTTTTCAATTTCATAAACCAAAGCAAACGTTTTAGTAGATTTATGTGCTATTGATACAGGAACCGAATCTGGAGCATAGTCGATAAACTCACTGGCCATTTTAATATTAGGCATTATTATTTTGCCACCAACATGAAGTCGAAAATTATTAAAATCCAAAGGAATTGTGCTACCAGAATCATTAGAAATAATTGTTTTTATTACCACATAATACTTATCACTTATTTTCTTTCCTCGATAGTTTAAATTTGAAATAATTGCATCTTCGAATGTAACTTCAACCTGATTGTACGTAAACTTTGTACCCGCTTTATATGTAGTATCATAATTAGTCTGAATGTTATTAAAGCTATAATAGCCTGTTAAAATCGCAACTACTGACACAATACATAAAACAATAAAACGATTTTCTTTAATATAATAAAACATTTCTCGAAAAAATCGATTAACCTTTTGTTTAATAATATGTGCATCAAAGTCGAAGCTAACCTCAAACTCTTCACTATCTAAGTGATCTTCTCCCATTTCCTTTATTTCGTCTTTAAAAGAAAACTTCTTAACATTAAAACCAATAGTTCTTAATAAAATAAAAAGAATAAAAACAAACTGAGGAATATATACAATAGTTAAAACATCTCTTAAACTTCGTGCTAATGTAGAAGCTATTAATTCTGTTTCAAAACCAATCAATACGGTCCTAACATAGGATAAGCCCAACAAAATCACTAAATAGTATATTTCCATTATGACATAGAATGCCGTTTTTTTCTTTTTATGACTTAGTAAAACAAGTATTGCAGCAGCAAAAGCCATAATACATAAAATTACAATAAATAAAGAAATCGGAGTATAAAGATTCTCTAAATTACTAACAACAGTAGTAGTATATCCGTTTCCGACATATTCATTGAAAAAGCCAACAACATCTTTCAAGCGTAATGCGCCATAGGCTAAAAGGAACGCTAAAGCCAAATGAATTATTCGGTAATATTTAATTAGAAATGCATATGGTTTTTTTAATATCACACTATTTCACCTATGATAATTGTAGCACAAAAAAAATATGGTGCAAAGACCATAAATTATTTTCGCTCACTAACTAAAATTTGTCCAGGCAGCAAATAAATAGTTTCATTTTCTTTAATTATTGCTTCTTTATTTTTTTTAAACATTTGAGCAACTAAATCCAATGTATCCCCATCTTTTGTAATGTAATAACTGTAGTTAGCTACTGGCAATAAAATCACTTGATTAGGATAGATATAATCATTCATATCAAGTCCATTTAATGCAGCTAAAAGTTCAGGGTTAATATTATATTTTTTACTGATGGCATATAAACTATCTCCACTATTAATTGTATAAGTATCAAAATACTTTTCTTTATTTTTAGGAACAATTATATCCATACCTTCACGTAATGATTCATTAAAATACAAATTATTCAAATCTTCAATATATGATCGATTTGTATGAAATTTTTTTGCTATATCATCTAAGGTTTCATTTCCTTTTACTCGATATTTTTCAAACATATTTCTCACTCCTAATATAAAATATGTTTATAAAAATTAAGTGTTATTAAAAAATATAAATATTTTTACTCATAAATTGCCATTCGCTATAACTCATCATTTTAATAATTCCCGTTTTAATATTAGCATAATATAAACTATCTCCAGCAATAAAAAATACCTCATCATAATCACTAAAAACGATATTATTAACTTTTAAATCTGTAACTTTAATATGAACATTTGGCGTTTTATATATTAATTGATTGTCTAAAAGATAATATTCAAAAATTTCCGTTTTATCAAATCTTACTTCTTTTTTATTTAATTTGTTAACACTAACTTTTTGCCAACTGTCATTTACTCTTATTTCATAGCGATATTTATCAATATCCTCTTTAAAAGGATTTAATCGATATTCTATCTCTTGTTGAATATCATAAATATAAATATCTTTTTTATACGTACCAAGGATATAACTATTATAATAAATATCTCGATTAAATTTAATCAATTTGACCTTATTATTTTTAGAATTAATTAAATACATTTCATTAAACTTATACTTTTGATTATAGTTTGGAACTATTAAATAATTGTTGAGCATTACAACTAAATCTAATTCATATACATCATTAGCAAAAAGGCTTATTTTTTCTCTTTGATTATTGTGAAAATATAAAAATTCGCCATAATTCCAAACATATATTTTTTTACCTAGCAAATTGTAAATGTCTACATTTTCATAAGTATCAAGTATTTTAGAATTAAAATCCCGCGCATAAAAAGTAGTATAATACTCTTCGTTATTTTTACAAATACTAAAACTATCGATTGCCAAAGATTGAGTAGATAAACAACCGGACTTAATGCGAACAGTATCAATAAGTCCTCTTTCGCGGACATACTTGCTTTTTAAAGAATATTTATAATTTTCATGACCATCATTAAAGGTAAAATAATATACACTGTTTTTTCTTTCAAAACGTTCCGTTATTGTAATATTATTAACCTTATAATTATATTCATAACTTTTAGGAGTAAAAATAGTAATTGTAAATATCAATACAATTACTATTATAAATAATATAAAACAACTAAGCTTTTTCATGACCTTTGTATTTCTTTTTTTCCTTCATCATGAACTCCGATATTGCTGTTTCAATTTCGTCTAAGGAATGCTTTGATAAATTAGTCAAAACAACCCGTTCTTTGATGGTATCTATTGTAATGCGTCCAAAAACTAATCCACGATATATTTGCATATCATTATACATATCTGGAGTTATTTGTGTATAAAAACTACCCCAAACCACTCTTTTTTGACCGATTAATAGACGTTTATTTGTTAATACAATCACTGCGCTTGAAAATACATCAGCCCAATTATCGTTTTTTTGGCCACAAAAAGCATATAAAACTTTTTCATCAGGATTTATATAATGATCCACAACTGCCGCGTGTTTCTTTAAACGCCATGCAACAGTATCTGGATATTTAGCTTTAAATTCACTAACTAATTCATAAATTTTTGACATAATAATCACCTATATATATTTTAACGTATGATATTTAAATAAGCAATTAAAAAAGCGAAGATCATTCGCTTCTTAATGCCTCTACCGGATCTTTCTTACTAGCCATTCGTGATGGAATTAATCCGGCAATGATTGTTAACGTCATACTAATAAGAACAAGAATTATAGCACCTACAATTGGCAATGATGCTATTTTTTTGATTCCCGCTAAACTATAAATGATAGAATTTATAGGAATGTTCAATATAACTGTTACAGTTACGCCAATAATACCAGCAAGAGCACCAACAATAAATGTTTCAGCATTAAATACCCTGGAAATATCCTTCTTACTAGCACCAATACTTCTTAAAATTCCAATTTCTTTAGTTCTTTCTAAAACTGAAATATAGGTTATAATACCAATCATTATTGAAGAAACTATTAACGAAACGGATACAAACGCAATCAAAACATAACTAATAACATCTACTATAGTAGTTACACTTTCCATAAGTAATCCGACATAGTCAGTATAACTAATGACTTCTAAGTCTAATCCTTTTTCTTTTTTACTTTCATTATAATCATCAATTATTCCTTTTAATATATCTTTACTGTGAAAATCTTTGGGATAAATATTTATAATACTTGGAGTATCTAAATCAACAACACCTAACGCTATTAAGTTACTTTGATACGTAGAAATAGACATTTCACCATCGTTCGAACCAATTTCATTTCCAAATTTTTCCCCAGTAAAAACATTAACTAACGGATTGCTAACTTGTTCTTTAGCAATTTTCGACTCATTAATTGACCTAATAACATGTTTTGTTAATTCATGAGTATACCCAATTGCTCCATATGTTGTAGAAGAATTAAGAGATGATGATGTATCTAATTTAACAATGCCTACCACCTTAATCTCTAGTGCATTTTTAAGTGCTTCTTTAAGAAATGTTTCATTTTTCTCCATATTTGCCCATAAGCCATTTTCTTTCTTATAATAATCAGTATTTAATAACACCTTAAAAGATAAATCTAATAACTGATCATAACTATATGAACTTTGTTTAAAAGTTGACTGTTTCCCCGCAATTATGTCTTGCATGACCTTTTCCAATTCTTTTTTATCTTTTAATCCTAAAGAATATGCTGTGTAATCACTTATCATATTATTTTTATCTACAATTAAGACAATTTCATCATATTTTTTTGGCATTCTTCCAGCTAAAACGCGATACTGTTCATCAATCAGTTCGTCATTATCTAATAGTTCGACAAACACATTATTAGCCATCGACGCATATACTTCATTCATTTCAAAACCAAAAGCTGACATAATATTATTAGGATTTAATTTTTGAATATTATCTAAATCATTTTTATAAATTTGTAAATTTAAATTATAACTATATTGAACTGCATTTGCATGTTCATTAAATCTATCAAGATTATTTTCTATATAGTTTTTAAATGTTTTCAAATCGTTAGTTTCAATTTTTTTGGTCATTAAATTAATCATATTACCCATGATATCATTGGTAACAATAGTTTCTTCTTTATTATTTTCTGGTAATTTACTTGAATTTTTAAAGGATTCCATTAAACTAGCAGCATCAATTTTTTGAGATTCAATTGTTAAAGGATAACTTGATAAAGTGTCTTCTTCGACGTTAGCTATGTAATTATTAACACCGTTTGATATACTCATTACAAGTGCAATTCCAATAATCCCAATTGCGCCAGCAAATGACGTTAAAATTGTCCGTCCTTTTTTCGTAGCTAAATTATGCAAACTTAAACTCAACGCTGTTTTAAATGACATAAAATTCTTTTTAGTTTTGCGTTTCTTGGTAATTGATTTTAAATTTGTTTTGCCATCATATGGATTTGAATCACTAATTATTTTTCCATCTGACAGTTTAATAATTCTTGTTGAATACTTTTCAGCTAAATCGGGATTATGAGTTACCATTATCACAAGTCGTTCTTGAGATATTTCTTTTAACAACTCCATAATTTGAATACTTGTTTCACTATCCAATGCCCCAGTGGGTTCATCAGCAAGTAAAATATCTGGATCATTTACTAATGCTCTTGCAATAGCAATTCTCTGAGTTTGACCGCCAGACATTTGACTTGGTCTTTTATATAATTGATCTTCTAGACCAACTTTCTTTAAAACCTCAATTGCCCGTTTGCGTCTTTCTGTCTTATTTACGCCAGATAATGTAAGGGCTAATTCTACATTCGATAAGGCATTTTGATGAGGAATTAAATTGTAACTTTGAAAAACAAAGCCAACACTATGATTTCGATACAAATCCCAGTCGTAATCAGAATACTCTTTTGTTGACTTACCATTAATTGTCAAATCACCATCTGTATAATTATCTAAACCGCCAATAATATTTAGTAACGTTGTTTTGCCACTACCAGATGTTCCTAAAATTGAAACGTACTCATTTTTACGAAATTTTATATTAACATCGGTTAAAGCCATTACTTTTATATCGTCAGTAGCGTATATCTTATTGATGTTTTTTAATTCTAACATATCTCCACCACCCTTGTCTTAAAAATTAAGTCCCTAATTGATCGATGATCTTTTCTAATTAAAATTGCTAAAATATCAGCATAGCAAAAAATATTTATAATATATGTTATGGCAAGATTAGCATTTAAATACATTAATTTTTTAAAAATAAACAGCGAACCAACATTCAGTAAAGTAGTAATAACATTATAAAATATGATATTGGCGCATATTGGGGTAAAAAAAGACCTACAAAAATGTTTCCACAAAGTGACTTTTTTATCATCAAGAGATTCAAGTTTAATTTTAAACATACGTTTTCCTACCGTTTGACTGTTATTAAAGTGTGGAAAAAAAGTAAAGTATAAAACTATAATAGCAACTTCCATTAAGCTATTTGTTATGGAATAATAATTAATCTTATACATGTAATCAGCATACTCATCATTTAGCAAATCTGAACTTTCAATATTTGTGACATTTCCAAAATTTGCTTCATAATATTCTTGATATTCATTTATTACTTTTTCATATTTCTCTTGATGCGGATTTAAAGATTTTATTTGGCTAACTAACACTGCTAAAAATGAAATGATTAACAAATCTATTAAGTAAGCTCCAACTCTTTTTAACTTTATATTATTCATATTTTCTCCTTATATGCACTATTATTTTATATAGCAGACATTTAAATGTCAAATGAAAAAGAAGTGAAAAATCACTTCTAATAAACCTTCTCGCTAGATCCTAGCGTTACTGTTGTGGTTTTAGTATCACCGTTTCGTATATAGGTAATGGTAATCTTATCGCCTACTCGATAATTATATAAATAATACCTTAAATAACCGATACTTGATACGTCATCATCATTAACTTTAACGATAACATCACCTATTTTAAATCCGGCTTTATCCGCTGGCGAGTCTTCTTCAACTTGGTAAACTATGACTCCACTTGTAATATCATATTGGTTTAACATTTTGTAATATTGAGGATAATAGTAAGCGTCAGTTACATTAATCATTCCAACCCCCAAGTAAGGCTGTGTAATTATTTCTCCGGCCATTATTTTTTCAGCATATTCCAATGCCAATTCAATTGGAATAGCAAATCCCATTCCTTCGACAGATTCGTCTACAAGCTTTAAAGAAGCCACCCCTATAACTTCGCCATTAGCATTACATAACGGTCCACCACTGTTACCAGAGTTAATTGCAGCATCGGTTTGTAAAACTTTCATTACGTAATCTCCAGATGCTGAGGAAAGTTCTACTTCTACCATTCGATCTTTACCAGAAATAATTCCTCTTGTAACTGTCCACGAGTAAACACTATCTAGCGGTGCTCCGACCGCAAATGAAGTATCTCCAACTCGCAAATCTTCGCTTTTTCCTACTTCCGCAACCGAAATAATTTCTTTTTCATCAACTGATAAAACTGCAATATCAGAAAGGGTATCGCTACCAACTACTTCAGTTTCAATTACATTTCCACTAGTAAAGGTCACAGTAACTTTACTACCCGATTCAATAACATGATTATTTGTCATTATATAGGCTTTTTTATCTTTTGTTTTAAAAACAAACCCAGTTCCTGTAGAATATAAACGGTTATCTTTATATGTTGAAACCACAACAACTGCATCATATACTTTTTCAACTGATTCCGCTAGTCCAGTATCAGTTACTGTTACATTCTTTTCTAACTTTGTAATATTAGTGGAAAAAACACTTGGAAAAGCGGCAATAACAGAATACATTGCCCCACATCCCAAGAAAAACACAAAAATCACAACTAATATTTTAGCTAAATAATTTTCTTTTTTTATCATTATTTCATCCTTCCTATATCTTTATAATTTAACGGGAACCCCATTTGATCAAGTATTTTTTCAATACTAACTGAATTAACTTTACTATCTAAGATGTCTAATTCATAATCGAATTCATTTAACATTAAAGTAAAATCGGCCTCATTCAATATTCTTTTTAGAATAATGAAAAGCGCAAACAAATCATTTTTCCCATATATATACTCACCATTTAGTTTGGGAATATTCAATAGATTGTGATATAAGGTATTACCAATAACAGCCTGTGAACGATTCGAATAACAAATATCTTCATGAGCACACAAATTTCGAAAATTAGCTAATATTGGTAAATACTCTTCCAGACTTTCAACTTCAACGCCAAATACGGAAGCGATTTCTCTTTGGTCCTGTGGTTGTAAAATAGTAAACAATTCTCCAACAATTCCAAATGATAAAACCTTTACTACTACCCATAATGGAATATAACCATAATTTGCTAAAAAGTGGCTTGTAGCACTATGTTGCTTCCCGTTAATGCTAATTTGTCGTTTCATCTTATGAATCAAATCATTAATTTGACGATTTCGCGAAGGATCACGCACAAAGTTATTAGGATTCAAATAGTTTTTTTCTTTAAAACCATGATTTTTACTAACAACATGAGACAGAATACTTTTTAAATTATTTTCTACAACCAAAATATTTTTAAATAAAATATTTCTTATTTGGCGATCGAAAGAAAACATGGCGTACAATTCTTCGAATGTTGTTCCATCAATAAAACGACGATCCGATAAAGATCTCATAAAGAGGAATCTATAACCAGTCAAAAAGAAATAATTTTCTCGTAGCAAAACTTCTTTTGCATATAGTTCATCTTGAATAATTAAGCCTTTTGACTCTAATATAGCGATTTGTTCTTCCAATGATTTAAATGTTTTATCTTTCACACTATTGCTCCCTATACTGTATTACCATTATATCACAAATCCATATAAATATATTATATTTCTTTGATTATTTTATTTTAATTAAGTGAAGCCTATGTGAAATATGTAACAATACCTTGCGCTATAATTTCTGCTAATTTTTGTTGATATGTTGTTGTAATTAATCTATTTCGTTCATTCATATTTGATAAAAAACCACATTCAATTAAAATGCCAGGCAAGTTTAATCTACTATACATGTACGTATCCGTGGGAATTAACTTAATATTTCGATCAGTTGTTGTATAATTGTTTAATTTTTTTTGCAAATGCTCCGCCAATTTTTGATTTCCTTTATTGTAAAAAACCTGCGGTCCGAAGTAACTAGCATCATCTAAGTAATTTAAGTGTATCGATATATATATATCAGCTTTGCTCTGATTAATCAGTCTTATACGATTATCAAAATCACTTTTTTTACGATAAACAGCATTAGGACGTGATAAATCATAGTCATCTTCCCTTGTCATAATAATACTTGCACCATACTTTTCTAACTCATTTTTTAAGAAGCGACTAATTTTTAAATTAATATCTTTTTCGTAAATATCTCCAAATACTGTTCCAGGATCAGCCCCACCATGTCCGGGATCAACTACAACTAATTTGCCCATCAAAGGCACAAAACTTTGGGCACTAATATTATATATAGAACAGAGTAAAATCGAAATTAAAATAACGAGATAATAAATATACTTTTTCATAATAAAATATATGTTTAAATAGTTTTTATACGATAGGAATCATTAACTTTTTTTAAATACATTTTTTGAATATCTATTGGTAAAGTTTTAATATAATTATTAATGACATCACGATTATTAACAGCCAATTCACAAAGTAACCAGGCTATTGCCATATAACAATAATACTCCGAATTTTTTATTTCCTTTACTTTCGCCAAAATAATATCAAGATATTTTATATCTGTGTAGTATTTTAATAGCATTACCAATCCGAACCGAACATAAAACGTTCGATCATCTTCTAAGTACGATAAAATCCACTGAAAATATTTGTCTTTGTATTCCTTAACAAAATATAAATTCGTACAAAAAGTATCACATATACTCCAACAATCAATATATTTTAAATAATCATGAATCTTTTGAATTCGCTTTTTTATATTTCTCTCTTTGACAATTATCATTCCGTACAAAAGAACCTCTTCGTAATATATAAGCTTAAAGGATTTTAAATACTCATCATAATCTATCTTTTTGGCTAACTTTCTCAGAATAGGAATTCTAACACCAATCATAGGATATGAAGATACAGTCAATTTTTTTTGAAAATCACGATATTTTATATCTTGGTAAATAGTTAAATCCATAATTTATCCATTTAGTCATCTAAAAAACTATTTGACACTGCTTTTTATTAATTAATAATCTTTTATTTTGATGTAATTTTTCTAAAAGGAAACTAGATATCCTCATCACTCGCAGCAAATACTTTTTAAAAGACAACAAGTTTTTCCTCCTGTTACCACTTATTATAACACAGTTCTATTAGCAAAAAAAAGAAGGTATGATGATATCCTCTTTTTATAAATCTCTTCGTAGTTTGTTTATTCCAATTATCATATATAAACCTATTACCATTATTATCATACCTACGCTCATTCCGGTAAGTCCATTCATCAAATTTGAGTTATAGTGGTTGGCATCCGCATAAGTATCCAATAAAACAATTTGTGTAAGCATTAACGAAGTTAATGCATTAGCAAAATTAGTTAGCTTTACCGCCTTAATAATTGGCGTGTGATTTCTTTTATATTTAACTATTCCATAAATAGCAGAACCAATTGACCAAAATGCCATTAAGGCTACTAAGTACGTTAAATATTCATGAATTGTAGTATTAGTTCCCTTATAATAAATGTACACATTAACAAAAAAATACATAATTCCTAGTACGATTAACATTATACCGTTATTTAGATAATTTTGATAACCGATATTTTGAATAATTTCTGGCTTACTTGCTTTCTTTGTTTGCCAATAATCTTTAATCGAGAAGATACGAGCAATTGATAAAACAATCATAAAGATTGCATTAATAAAAAACCATAATGATGGTAATGTTAACGATAAAACTAACTTTAGTAAAGCAATAGCAACATTTCCAATTGTTGTAAAAACCAAGAAAAAAATTACTTTTTCCTCTTTTTTTAATTGTTTAAAATATTTTAAAAGAGTATTCATTAGTTTTTATTACTTTTTAAATATGAATATACAGGATAATTTAACACACAAATTAAAAGTCCGACAACACCAGTAATCATCCCTATAATCATATCCATTTTTTCAGGACTATCAACCATTATTTTGCTCATACCAAATCCCATAATTAGTGAGCCTACTACACCAATGATCCATGTCAAAGTTAAACCTAGATCTATTTTTTTATCACGAACCTTTTTAGGGTGATCTTTTCTATAAATTGGAATTATACAAAGCAATAAAATAAATCCTATAATTGCTATTACAACACCAGCAGCAAATAAGTTCCACTCGGGAATTAAGCACATGCACATCCCAATGGCAAACGTTAATCCTCCAATTGTCCCCATAATTATTTCTAATAAAGTTTCTTTTTTCATTTTACCTCCAAATTATTTAACATATTTATTATTTATATCGCAAGATTTTTTTAGAGAATTATTTACTCTAGCCTTATTTTGCTCTTCTAATTTTCTTTGTTCTTCTTGAACACGAAATTTAGCTTCCTCGATACTTTCTCCATCTTTTTTTAAGAAAGTATCTACAAACTTATCTTCAATTTTCTTGTATCCATCAACCACTGATTTTTCTATTTTTTTATAAGAATCAGTAACTACTGTTTCGATTTTTTCGTGCATTTGATTAGCTTTCAATATCTTCACCTCCGCTCCATAACCAACACTTGTTGTTTTTTTATACTTGTATTATAATGTTTCTAGAAAGGCAAAAACAACCAACAATTTTTCATAAATGTTGGTTTTTTAAATAAAAAATGAATAAATTTCAAAATAAAAAAAGAAAAAATTCAGTAGAAAAAATTGAAAAAGTATTTTTGCAATTAATTCAAAAAAATAATATCGATGAAATTTCAGTATCTAACATATGTCAAGAAGCCAATGTAAATCGATCTACTTTT
Source organism: Bacillota bacterium (assembly GCA_015059375.1). Lineage (GTDB taxonomy): Bacteria > Bacillota_I > Bacilli_A > RF39 > UBA660 > UBA6448. Next base: position 102,867 of record SVAN01000002.1, read on the forward strand.
TATGCTAATTACATAGATATTTATGATTTAGCAGAAAATATTAAAAAGCAAATGGAACTTGAATTTGCTAATTTTCAGATTTCAAACCATGCCAAACATGATTCAGAGGGCTATTTAAACATGTTTAGATATATTAAGGATAATCAAATTTTTTTTAGAACTTACTTTAAACTAGAATCTATTTCTAATAGTATACCAACTGAGTATCACGTTGAGTTAGCCGAAAAGTATTATAATAACCAGTTCATTGACTACCATATTGAATTTTTTAGAGCAGGACTTAATGCTATTATAAAAAAATGGTTAAATAACGGATGTCAAGAAACACCAGAAGAAATAAATGAAATCATTTCTAGCGAATATCAAAGCAAGAATTAAAATAGCTCCAGTATCTTATTAAGGTTTTGAATTATACATTTTTCCATTAGAATCTTTTTGAATTTCTACTCCATACTCAAATACGTACGACATGCTATATAAAATCAAAATTTCTAATACACTTATTAGACCAAAGGAATCACTAGCTAATGATATGTCAAGTAGAGTTCTAAATAAAGCATTTGACATCGGCATAACTAGAATTAAAGCAATCATCAAATATGATATTTTTTTAATAAAATATACATTATCTATAGTAAAAGGCGTATGATTATTTTTTATATTATTAAATAGCTTTTCTACATTGGTAAAAACCAAAATCATGATTACTATATTAATCACCAAAAATAATAACGCCATTTCAAGATATCCAATTATTACCAATCGAGAATTACTATTAAATATTTCTACAATTTCTGTAAAATTTATGTCATCATCAAACTCACCAATTACTACATTGTGAACTTCTATTTTATTACCACCTACTAATTTAATATTCTCATTTTTAAATCTTATTTCATCCCCACTTAATTCGACGTTACTTACAACATATGGCAAAACCATCATTACTAAGACGATAAAAGGAATAGCTACCTTTAATACTATTGCCCCAATTTGACCAATTAGCGCAATTATATTACATAAATTTTTTACTTTAACTTGTTTTTGTTCATCAAACTTAACCGCTTTCATAATAATTTTTTTGTCCAGTAAGTCTATATCACTCATATCAGAATGAACAAGATCATTAATCTGACAATTAAGAATTTTACATAGTTCTAAAATATTATTCATCTCTGGATAGGCTTCACCATTTTCCCATTTCGAAACAGATTGTCTAGAAACTCCTATTTTCTCCGAAAGCTGTTCTTGAGACATCATTTTGCTTTTTCTAATTTTTTTTAAATTATCACCAAACTTCATTTCTTATTCTCCTTCGACAAGTAAAATATACTGTATTCTACTTTCCTTTTATATCAAGTTTTAGTTGCTTTTTTATTTTGCAACCGCAGCGTTGCATAATACTAATAATCATACTTTTATACTTACTAATTCTTCTATTTTTAAGAGAAAATTAATTATAATTGTATTTTATTTAGGCTTTTTTATTAGAACATCTGGATATTCACTTGCAACTTTTTCGGCAGAAATAACGTGATTTTCTAAAGCGTATTTAAGAGACATGACTCTATTTTCAATCATAAATTTAATCATCACTTTATCACTTTTTATACAATTTAAAAAATATTTATTCTTATCATTTTCATATATTAATTCTAATTGTGTATCACAAGAATCAGAATAATCCAAAATACTATAAAATACATAATCAGTCTCATCTTCAATTACTTTTCTTAAATCAGTTTCATTAGAGATAGTATAATAACATCCTTCAATACTAGCAGGCATTAGTCGCTTACCATCTCCCCAAACATATATCGTTTCAATTAAACGATTGTTATCATACATTTCCAAATCAAAACCATGTCCATCGCTCAAACAAGCTATCCCCAGTTGTTTGCTACTTGATATTGCTTTTAATATTTTTGTGATTTTAGTATTATCTATGATTTCTCCTAATAAATTTTCACCAGATTTTATGATAATCTTATCAGTAGACTCTAAATCCCTTATGACCTTTGAATCCAAATCTTTACCTTTATTATCATTTTTAACTAAGCATGCATTTATTAAATCATTTACATTAATGTCATTTTCTTGCGTATGAATATAAATTGTAGGAAATAATACCGTTTCAATTTTTTGATACACAGAAAAATGTTTATTGAAATAATTATCAAAATCATTCATCACATCTGCTTCATACGTCCCATTATTTGGATAAACAATTACATATACATTCTCTTTATGATTGCTAGCATATACACCTTTATAATATGCAATTTTATCATTATTTTTTCCTTTAATTTCACTTAATGGAATTTCTACTAAGGTATCATATTCAGTTAATAGATAACCCCCTAGCTCACTTTCCAAACATTGGAATAATTCATTATTAATTCCATCCTTTGATCTATCATTTTCAAGATTTTCCTTAACACATGCTGTAGTACCTATTCCAACAATAAAACACAATAAAGTTGTTAAAAATATTTTTTTCATTTTACCTCCCAAAATAATGATTACTATTACCTTTGCTTTTTTACTATTTTTTATAATTTTAAATACTGATATTGAATATAAAGAAGCTAAAAGAATTGGTATCTTACGCAGAAAAAGCAAATTCTAGGTTCTCGACGTTATTATACCACAAACATTAGAAATATGATTAATGTAACGAGTAACCTCCCATTTTTATATATTGATATCAACAACTAAAAAACATATTTTTCTTTACCCACACTAATTTACAAGGTGGTTTAATGATAGAATATCATCCCTAAATTATAAATTTATACCATCTATATAAACATACTTAGACATATCATACGCCAAATTTTTATCAATCATATTTTTAGCTATCTTACATATATCAGAAACTCTTTTACCATTAACCAACGGATTTATAAATCTTATTTTAGCATGTTGTTTAACATAATATACATTTTTGGGCTTCTCATCAGATACTTTAACCAATTCGGCTTCTTTCCAAATTTTGTATATATTTTTATATTTAGAATTATTTATCATTTCAATTACATCAGATTCTTTTAATTTATATAAATCTTCTTTTGTAATTTTACCTTCTTTATTTAAGTTTTTTATAATATCTGCTAGAAACTGCATTGAATATCTAGTTCTATCTTCTCTATAAATAACTGATAATCTACTTGTGATTATCACAAATTTCCTGGCAATGGCTTTTGTTTTAAATGAAAGTTCATCAACTCCATTTTCATTTTTTTGGATTTCTATATCATTATATATTTCCCTTATTTCATTTAAATCTAATAAGTTATATGTTAATAAAGCATTTGACAAAGAATATTCTAATCTATCAGACGATAATTTTGGAGTATCATTATCAGCTATAGGATATTTGTGGTAATCATCAACCTCGTTAAGTAAAATATTATCTTTTTTTAAAAGCGTCATTATTTCTTTAGATTCAGAAATCATTTTAGATGTTAAATCTTCAGTTGACTCTTGTGTCATATAATCCCCATTTAAAAAGTCAACACAATGTTTAAATACAGGTGTTGCTATATCATGAAATAATCCAGATAACGTTTGTTTCTTATCGTGAGTGAAATGCCAAATTATTAGCGCTACCGCTATTGAATGGTCTAAACTCGAAAAAAAATAACTGCTTTCAAACAAATTGGAATATATTGTGCCACAAGTTACACTTATGTATTGTTGTTTCAACATTTCTTCAGTAGTTATATATTCTATTAACCATTCTGGAAAATTAGGTTCCAGTATTTTAAAATATTCTATAGTTCTCTTATTCACTTTATCTAAATAATTCATTATTACACCTTAAATTCTTATAAAAATTATATCGCTAATTAAAACAAAACTAGAACGCTAGCCCAACTAGCCTATACACAACACGTTTCATAATCGCCTTTAAAAATACATGTTATTACACAAATTAAAATACTACTTCAATACAATAAAAGCAATGTTTCTACCGTCAACTATACTGTCTCCTCTATGTGAATGAAATTCCTTATTATTGCATTTAGTACAAATATTAGAAACATGAATATTTTTTTCTAAAATTCCATAATTTGTTAACACTTTAATATTAATTCCTATTGTATCAATAAAATATTTTTGTTTACTATCTTTAACCTTGCCTTTATAAATATATTGATTTATAAGTATATCAGAAAAACTTGACACAAATTGATTTTTTACATCTTCATCTACTTCAAAACAGCACTTCAAAATACTTGGGCATATATATACTTCAATATCGTTAATAGCACAGTTATATACATCCTGCATAAGCGTTATTGCATTACTAACGATTCTGTTTAAAGTTCCCTTCCATCCAGAATGAATATTACCTATAACTCTTTTTTTATTATCATATAATAATATGCCTTGACAATCGGCTAAGGAAGTAACTAAAGCAACGCCTTTAAGATTTGTGACTAATCCATCAACATTATCAAAATTGTCATTGATATTATTATCATCAACTATTTTTACAATATTTGAATGTGTTTGATTTGGTTTAACAATCTTTTTGCATTTATAGTTTAAAATATCTTGAATCTTTGCATATTGTGATAATAATATACTTTTATCATTTTTTTTACTATTAAAATCAAATGGCTTTTTTGTGTAAAGATGCGCAACGAAGTTTTTATTTAATTTTCTAAATTGTACATATTCCTTATTTATTATCATTAAATTCACCAATTAAATTATATCATACTTAGTATTTTTACCCTATTTTATTTCGACAGGCTAATCGCCTACCAATTCCACTATTTTGTTTACCGCGTGTTATATTTATAACAAAATCAGCTTATTCTTTGTATTTGATTGCAGCAAAAAAGCTCGTAAATACGAGCTTTTCGAAACCTTGAAATACGTAATTTTGTACCACTATTGGTAATTTTTTAACGTTTACTAAATTGTGGAGCTCTACGAGCTTTTTTAAGACCATATTTCTTTCTTTCTTTAACTCTTGGATCTCTAGTAACAAATCCAGCAGTTTTTAAAATATGTCTATAGCTATCGTCTCTAGTTTGATCTGTATTAGCATCAAACTTTAATAAAGCTCTCGTAATACCTAAACGGATCGCTCCAGTTTGACCTGAAAATCCTCCACCTGATACTTGAATATCAATATCAAAACGATTTAAGTTATTTGTTAAAACTAATGGTTGAGTTAAATCCATAACTAAAGTTTGATAAGGCATATACTCATTAACATCAATACCATTAACAGTAATATTACCTGTTCCACCTGTTAAAGTAACCTTTGCAATACTTTTCTTTCTTCTACCTGTAGCAGTCCATACTTGTTTATTTGCCATTTTTTCCTCCCACTATATTTCCATTACAATTGGTTTTTGAGCATCATGTTTATGAGTTTCTCCTCTATAAACGAATAATTTCTTACCCATTGCTCTACCCAATCTATTATGAGGAAGCATGCCTTTAACAGCTCTTTCCATCATTTCTTCCGGATATTCATTAATCATAACTTTTGCAGTTCTTTCTCTTAATCCTCCTGGGAAACCTGAATGATTGTAATATTTTTTATCTTCAAGTTTATTTCCAGTTAAATTAACTTTTTCTGCATTGATGATTATTACATAATCTCCACAATCAACATATGGAGTATAAGTAGGTTTATGTTTTCCTCTTAAAATATGTGCAGCTTTAGTAGCAACTCTACCTAAATTCAAACCAGCTGCATCAATAACATACCAATCTCTCTTGATATTTTCTTTTGTTTGCATAAATGATTTCATATAAATTCCCTTTCATTACGCATTAACTTCGTCTTCCCACAACTAATTAATTTGTAAATAAAAATGTACCATTTAAAATTATATGTGAAATAGCCTAAAAAGTCAATTAAAACCAACGATTTTATAAAAAAAGCTTTAATACCAAATTTTATTTAAATAAAGGCCTTGAGGTGGTGCTGTTGGTAATTTTATTTCTTTTTTAGGATTATCTAACATACTCTTTATTTCTGAAGATTTTATTCGGCACTTGCCCACTTCTAATAATGAACCTACTAGATTTCTAACCATATACCTATAAAAGCCAACTCCAATAAACCTTAATTCTAATTTATTAAATGTTTTAATTATTGTTATCGAATAAATTGTTGAGGTATAATCATCGCGTTTCCCAGCAACAAAATTTTTAAAATCATGTGTACCTATAAATAATTTAGCGGCGTCTCTCATTAGACTTAAATCTATTTTATATCTTGGTTGATAATAATAGTCATTTAAACTACTTTGATAAGGCCCCAAGTTAATTCGATAAATATATTCCTTTTTGCGTGCACTTTTGCGCGCATGAAATTTTTCAGATACTACATTTAATTTTTTAATATAAATATCCGGATTTAAAATATTATTCATTTTCTGTTTCAGATTAGATACGTTCTTATCTACATCAAAATGTGCTACTTGATTATTTGCATGAACACCAGCATCGGTTCTGCCTGCACCCTTTATCTCTACTTCTTGATTAAAAATATTGCTTAATGCTCCCTCAATTTCCTTTTGTACACTACGTAAGTTTTCAAGTCGCTGAAAGCCATTAAATTTAGAGCCATCATAGCTAAATGTTATCTTTATTCGCATGCAGCCTCCTGTATATATCTTTAATTAGTTCATTAATGTCTAAAGTTTCGGTTAACATTGCCCCTTTTTTATTGGCAATTTTAATAAATTTCACAATATTAGGCATATCTACATAGCTATAAAGCTTATCATCAAAAATATTATTTGTTTTATAGATTACTTTCTTATCGTAGATAACATATGTGTCGCATATTGTTGATAAAAAGTTGATATCTTTACTAAAAAGAATAATCTTTTTATTGTATTTCAAAGTCATTTTTTGAAATAAGAGTTTATAGTAATTAATTTCTTTGCAATTTAAGCCTTTAGAAAAGTCGTATAATAGAATTAGTTTATCGTTTATCGAAGATGCAAGTTGTAATTTGCTATTATTTTTTGTTGATAAATTGTTAGTAGAGGCAATATTAAGCAAAGTTATTTTTTTAGTTTCATCAAGCTTATAAGGAATTATTGTTTCTAATGGAACCGAATTATAATTAGGTACTATATAATTATTAGTAATCACTCCCATAATCTTAAAATCTATCTTTTTTAGTTCTTCTACCATAACTTATTCACCAACAATTCTTCATCTAAAAAAATAGAATCTATAATGTCATACGAATTTAGTTGTAAAGATAAATCAACAACAAAAGGTAATCTATATCCTAATCTCTTTAACAATTTTTCTTCTTTTAACACACTAATTGTACTACCTTGCACAACAACTTGTTCATTACTAATAACAATTAATTCATGAGCATATAAAGTTTCTTCAAGATTTGATGTAATATTCACAAAATTAATATTTCTTTCCTCCATATTATTAAAAAAACGTTCTTTTTCCTTTTGGCTTAATGTTCTTAACGCATCATCAAAAACAATAAAGTTTGTTTTTACTGTCTTTAATTGCTCTAAATCTTTTATTATAACTTCACCTTTTAATTGTTCGGTAACCCAAGTGTTATCGTCAGTTATTATACTGGTATTAATATTATGATTGATTTTCATTGTTACTTCTATGCCTCTTTATTATATTAGTCATTTTTATAAAATGATGATTTACCCCCGACTTTCCAATACGATAATTATATTCTAATGAAATAATTTCTGCCAGTTCAGTTAAAGAAGACTCGGGATATTTTTCTCTTGCTTCAATCACAATTTTAGTTTTATCATCTAAAATATCAATTAAATCGTTGTTTTTTAGGTATTTTATATCTTCTAATTGCTTCAATCCGGTTTGAATGCTTTTAGTTTGGTTTGATAATTCACAATTGTTTAGACGATTAACCATATTCTTATGATCTCGATAAATTCGAATATCTTCAAAAAAGAACATTGCACTTGTTGCTTTAAATAATTTCAATAAATCACTTATATTTTCGCTTGATTTTAAGTAAACAATATTTTTATACCCACGATCAACGATCTTAGCATTTAAATTAAAAGATAGTAATAAGTTTTGAATTGTTTTGGCAAACATCAAATTATTACATATAAATTCTAAATGATAGCCACTTGTCTGCGGATTAGAAATATTACCAATGGCTAAAAATGCACCTTGTAAAAACGCAATTTTTTCTTCTTCATTTTCCAAACAAATATTCAAATTATTAATTTCAAGTGCTTCCTTTATCAAATCAATTTTTTCTTTAATCGTTAAAATGTATATTTGTTTAACACGAAATCTTTTTTGAATTCTTATAATAACATTTGCATTTATTCCAAAAACCATTTTAATATCTTTATAGATTCTTCGAGCTACTGATGCATTTTCCAATGTGAAAATCAGTTCGCTTTGTTTTTTGCCTATGGCCTTTACAAAACCTTCTAGTTCATATCTCGCTTCTACTAAACTAAAATCATTTTTGGATATTTCTTCTTTTAATGTTGTTGTAAACGTCATTTTTAAAACCTTTCAATTATATTTTTATATTAAACTATATTTTATATTCTATCACATGTCTATTAAAATTTGAATTATTATACAAGAGTTCACAAAAAAAGAATTTATATTATAAATTCTTTCTAACTACGAGCCGCACCATCCACGCTTAATATTTCTCCGGTAACATAACTTGCCAAGTCGCTTGCCAAAAACATAATACAATTTGCAACATCTTGAGGAGTTCCAATTCTTCCAAGAGGAATTGTTTTAATCAAAGGCTCAATTACTTCCTTAGGTAACGAAGCTACCATATCAGTTTCTGTTATTCCTGGAGCAACTGCATTTACTCTTATACCTCTAGGAGCCAGTTCTCTTGCCAAAGATTTAGTAATTCCATTAACAGCAAACTTACTAGCAGGATACATAACTCCTGCAGGTTGACCATAAATACTTACCATTGAACTAGTATTTACTATTACACCTTTTGTTTTTTCCAAAAAAGGCACAGAAACTTTTGATACCACAAAAACAGATTTGATATTTAAGTTAGCAATTTTATCATATTCTTCTTCCGTATAATTTAATAATGGTGTATTTGATGACATCCCAGCATTATTAACAACTATATCTATTCTTCCGTATAATTCATTTGTTTTTTCAAAAACTTCTTTAACAGATGATTCATTATGTAGAACCGGATAAAATCCAACTACTTCATATGATTGATTTTCATCAAGCAAAATACTAACAGCATTATCAACACTTTCCTTTTTACTACCTAAAAGGACAACTTTGGCTCCATTTTTAAGAAAAGTTCGCGCAGTTTCCAAACCAATACCCCTTGTTCCCCCTGTAATTATTGCTACTTTATTTTTTAACATATACCCTCTACTTTCTTCGTTCTTTTATTTTATTTTTATGTAATAAACTCATAATAAGTGATGATTTTACTACCATTGCTCCTACCGGACAAAATTCTTGGCAACAGTAGCATTTAATACACTTACCACGGTCTATTTTGGCTTTTTTATTATCTATTACAATGGCTTTCGCAGGACAAATCTTCGCACACTTACCACAGCCAATGCATTTGTTCTTTTTAAGATATGGTTTATTTGTAAAAAGTTTACTAGCCCCAAAGGCGACCATTCTACTAAAAAATCCGTTCTTATTACTAAAAAACATTAATGATTTAGCTTCTCTTTTTACATTAAAATCTCTTACTATATAATTATCAACATTATCATTAAGCCAAATTTTATTTTCATCAAAAAGATGTCTTTGTTTACTTTGTTTTACTGTTTCAACATCATTTATACCTAATCCTATAATTTGAGCACAAATATAATCTAACGCATATGGATTTTGCGAAGCAAGAATACAGCCAATATTTTTTGCATCACCCATAGTCGGTCCATTACCTTCCATGCCAACTATAGCGTCTACAATGTTAATTGCCGGTTTAAAATATTCATTTAAATCTATTAACATATTAGCAAAATCGCTATGATTAGGAAAGCGATAATGATACTCTGGCTTCAGTGTTCCGGGAATGGTACCAAATAAATTTTTAACAGCACAACTCATGCCCATCATTCCATGCGTTTTTAATTTAGAGAAATTTATTAATAAATCGCAATCATCCAAATAAGCTGTATATTCAAATGATTTTAAAACCTTTGCTTTTTCAAATACGGCTTTCTTTGTTGAAAAGTCATTGTTAAGTTCCGCTCCTGTTTCATGCATTTTCGTAATTGTATATACATGATTTAAATACGTTTTAGTGTATACGCCTCCAGGACTATCCCCAATGACTACAGCGCACTTTTTACTATGGAGATACTCAGTTATTGCCGCTAATAGAATTGGATGCGTAGTGGCAGCTTTACAAGGTTCCATTGCAGAAACTAAATTAGCTTTTATTATTACTCTTGATCCAATTCTAATATTACGTAAAACATCAAAAGTATTCACCAACTGCCTAATAACCTTATCAACTTCGGTCTTGTTATAATTATTACATTTATATAAAAATACTCTGTCCATGCTATACATTAAACCTAAAATAACAGATGTCGCCATCTTGCATAATATATTCTTTTCCTTCGAGACGCAATCTTCCAGCTTCTTTGACTTTTGCTTCACTCCCATATGTTTTCAAATCATCAAAACTAGTAACTTCTGCTTTAATAAATCCTTTTTCAAAATCAGAGTGGATAATTCCAGCACAACCAGGTGCCTTTGTTCCTTTAACAAAAGTCCATGCTCTAACTTCATCTTTGCCAGAAGTAAAAAAAGTTGATAATCCCAATAAATCATAAGTAGCATAAATCAGTTTATCAAGCCCACTATTAGTTACTCCCATCGAAGTTAAAAAATCCTTTTTTTCTGCTTCGGTAAATGCTGAAAGTTCTTCTTCCATTCTAGCACACATAACCACAACGCCTGAAGATTCTTGCTTAGCAAATTCTTTAACCCTTAATGTATATTCATTATCACCAACTGCTATTGTATCCTCATCGACGTTTGCAGCATAGATAATCGGCTTAGAAGTAATCAAATTAAAATTCTTGATCATTTTTAATTCATCCTCAGAAAACTCTAACTGACGGACAGGAATATTCTTTGTTAAAGCATCTTGGATTTTTTTTAGTATTGACACTTCTAATAATGCATCTTTATCCTTAGAACTTTGTGCCTTCTTCTCAATTTTAGCAAGTCGCGCTTCTATAATTTCCAAATCAGATAAAACCAATTCAACATTTATAATTTCAATATCACGAATCGGGTCGGTATTTCCAACTACATGCGTAATTTCTGGATTATCAAAACATCTAACTACTTCTACTATTGCATCTACTTCACGAATATGTGACAAGAATTTATTCCCTAATCCTTCACCGTTTGACGCCCCTTGTACTAACCCCGCAATATCAATAAATTCATAGGTTGTAGGAACTAAGCTTTTTGGTTCATACATTTCATTAAGAAAATCCAAACGTTCATCTGGAACAACAACAATTCCCACGTTTGGCTCAATTGTTGCAAATGGATAATTTGCAGCAATAATATTTTTTTTTGTAATTGCATTAAATAAAGTTGACTTACCAACGTTTGGTAACCCCACAATGCCAGCTTTTAATGACATAAAATTTCCTTTCTAAACAGCAACGTATCCGCCTACTCCTAATGGTAATGAAATTAAAAACCATAACACTATTAAAGCAATTAGGATACCAGCCGTGCACGCACTATATGGCGCTTGATATTTAATAGCCGAGGATAAACTCGTCGTCTTTTCATTTTGATTATATTTTTCTAGGTAAGCTAAATATACAATGAAATATGCAAACAATGGTGTTAATCCTAATGTAACACACTCTCCGAATCTAAACACGAGTTGTGCAAATACACCAGAAATACCAACATTTATAAATGCAGGTACTACGGTTGGAGATAATATCGCCCATTTGGCAACTGCCCCAGGGACGAATAGGGTACTCACTGCTGATACAACAAATAATAAAAACACTAATGACAGTCCAGAAAAGCCGGATTCTCCAATTGCTTTTGCCAAACCTGCAGTTATTATATATCCAATATTAGTTTGTTTAAAGATACTAATGAAGGTAGCGCCAGCAAATATTAAGACTAATGTCTTACCAATTCCATTTAAACTATAACCGATACTTTCGACAAAATCTCTATTGTTCTTAATCGTTTTAGCCCCAATACCGTATAGCAATCCCCATATTATAAACAATATTGTGACAATAAAAACAAAGCCATTGGCAAAAAATGAATTACTGCCGAATAATTTGTCAATATATAAAGTTTCAGAATAATTTAGGAAATTACCAGACAAAGGTAACCCTGGAATAATGTTATATATAAAAATAAGCAAATAAGCTAGACTACCTAATCCAGCCATCAATAACCCTCTTATTTCACCCCTAGAAATTTTATCATCCGCTAAAGTTTCATCATCTTCAAATTCGTACTTAGGTAACTTACGAGCAATATAATTTTCAGTAATATGTGTAATAACAAATGACATTAAAATTATTGCAACTAACATTATTAAAAACAAAGCAAATGTATTAAAAGTAAAATTTGCATCTAAAATATGAGCTGCATTAGTTGTTAGCTTCGCAAGGGACGAATCAACACTTGAGAAAAAAAGTGACAATCCATGTCCACACGTTAATGACGCAAATGAAGCAATAATTCCAATACATGGATTTCTTTTCCCATACTTAAATATTAATGCTGTCAATGGTATAAAAGCTATAAAAGGTAAATTATCCATAATGCTAGCTAGCAAACAAAATAATACAATAACATAAGTTATTACGTTTTTCTGAGCTTTCTTTGTTAATAAACCAACCGCAGTTTTTAAAAAACCACTATATTCCATAACCCCTATACCAATTAAAACAATTATTAAATGGGAAAGGACAGTAAAATTAGCAAAATTTGAAACCGTATTAGAAAAAATATATTTTATTCCACTCAAATTAAACAAAGAATTAACAGATTCTGTGGTTGAAACATAGTCTAACTTGGATGAATTAAGAGCATTATAAGTTACTGAGACATTAAAAATAGATAAAACTCCACTAATAATAATAGCGATTACTATTAAAACTATAAACGTCATTACAGGATGTAGTGTAATTTTTTCTTTAATTTTCTTCCGACGTGCCATTTTTGATCACCTTTTTTAATTTTTTATGGAACTCTAAACGATCCATCATAATCTCTCTTCCACAATTCTTACATTTTATTTTAATATCAGCTCCAACTCTAGTGATAGTCCACAGATTTGTTTGACATGCATGAGCTTTTTTCATAATAACATCGTCATTTAAATTATATTCGAATTTCATTTTAATCCTTTATTTCTATATGTAAAATTTCCATTATTCTATTCAAATCAGTAAGTGAATCATAACTAATTTCAATTTTACGATTAGTAATCTTTACCTTACTTCCTGTTGCTTCACTTATTGCATCCTCATAGATTCTAAAATTTTGATTATTAAAATTATCTTTAGTTAAATTATTCTTTTTATTTGATAACAAATTTTCCACATCGCGTACGTTTAAGCCTTCTTTTTCTATACGATTTGCTAGGTTTATAATTTGTTCAACATTTTCTAATTTACTTAAACTTCTTGCATGTGACATTGAAATACTTCCAGATTTAACCTTTTCTTTTACAACATTAGGTAACCTTAAAATACCAAGCAAATTCGTAATATAACTACGGCTTTTTCCAAATTTACGAGCAAAATCTTCTTGCGTTAAGCCTCTCATAGTTATAATATTAGCAACCGATTCTGCTTCATCAATTGGATTTAAATCTTCTCTTTGAATATTCTCAAGCAAAGCAATTTCCATCATTTCCTCATCAGAAAAGTCTTTAACAATTGCCGGAATAGTAACCAATCCAGCTATTTTTGCTGCTTTAGTCCTACGTTCACCAGCAACTAATTCATATCCTTTAATACTCTTTTTTACTATAATTGGCTGTACAACACCATATTCTTTTATTGATTGCGCAAGTTCACTTAGCGATTCATCACTAAAAGTTTTTCTAGGTTGATATGGGTTTGATCGAATTTCCTCAATTGGAATTTCCATAGTACTATTCTTGTCTTGTTTAATAATTTCTTCTTCAAAATTATCAAAGGCAAAAGACGCATTTGAAAATAATTCTTCTAATCCTTTACCTAAAGCCTTTTTCTTAGTTTCCATCTCTTTCAATCACTTCCCTCGCTAAATTATGATATGCTTCAGCCCCACGACTCTCTGGATCATATTCATTAATAGGCTTACCGTGTGATGGAGCTTCAACTAGTCTTACTAATCTCGGTATTATAGTATTAAAAACCTTATCCTTAAAATATTTTCTAATTTCTTCAATAACCTCTAAACCGATGTTTGTCCGGCCATCTAGCATAGTTAATAGTACCCCTTCGATTCTTAACTCGGGATTCATACTATTTTGAACCATTATAATGGAATTTAATAACTGGGTTATCCCTTCTAGTGCGTAAAACTCACATTGCACTGGTATTATTACTGAGTCACTTGCAACCAAAGCATTCATTGTACATAACCCTAAAGATGGTTGACAATCAATAATTATATAATCATATTTTTCTTTAATTGGTTCTAAGACATCTCGAAGTTGATTATTTCTTTGAAATGTATTATCAGCAATCATTTTCTTTACAAATTCCACATCAATCCCAGCTAAATTTAATGTTGAAGGAATAACGCTTAAGTTTTTAAACTTAGTTTTATGAATAGCCTTTTGAACTTCACATATTCCGGTAATGGCTTCATAAATATCGAATTCAAAATCACTAGAATTTAATCCTACACCCGTTGTAGCATTGCTTTGTGGATCCATATCTATTAAAAGTGTCTTTTTACCTAATTGACCAAGAGCGGCGGCTAAGTTTATGCTTGAGGTGGTTTTACCAACTCCCCCTTTTTGATTAACTAACGATATTACTCTAGCCATAATCTACACTCCTTACTGCTATTCAATATTTTAACACATAATCGTTAATATTTGAATTAAAAATAAAAAAAAGTATAGATTTTTCAATCTATACTAATTCGATTTTAACTTCTAAAGCGTCATCGCCACGACGTTCAGCAATCTTAATAATTCTTGTGTAACCACCATCACGATTTTCATATCTTTTTGCTAATTCATCGAACACTTTTGCAACAACATATTTATCATTATGTAAGAAAGCTAAAGCTTTTCTTCTTGAAACTAAAGTACCATTTTTTCCATATGTAATCATCTTATCTACAAACTTGCGAACTTCCTTAGCTCTAGTTTCAGTTGTAATAATACTTTCATGCATAATTACATCTTTTGTAAGACCAGCTAAAATACTTCTTCTTATTTGATTATTTCTACCTAATTTACGATATGCCATATTTTACTCCTTAAATTCTAGTCCTAAGTCAGCAACTTTATCAAGAACTTCTTTTAAAGATTTCTTACCTAAGTTTCTAATCTTAGTAACTTCTATTTCTTTTTTATTTACTAAGTCTTGGATTGTATGAATTCCAGCACGTTTTAAACAATTATAAGCTCTAACTGAGAATTCTACTTCTTCAATTGGAGTTTCTAAAGTCTTAGTCATTGTATCAACGTGTTTTTCTTGCATAATGCCAGAAACATTAGCAATGGCATTTAAATCACACATTAAAGTAAAGTGTTCTACTAAAATTTTAGCAGCTAATGCAATTGCTTCTTCTGGAGACATACTACCATCTGTAGTTACTTCTAAAATTAACTTATCATAAGTTTCATTTTGACCTACACGAGTATCTAAAACTTCGTATTTAACAATTTCAATAGGAGAGAAATTTGAGTCAACAGGAATAACTCCAACTTTAGCATCTCCTAAAGCTTCTTTATTAACCTTAGATTCAACATATCCTCTTCCATTAGCGACTGTTAATTCCATATCAATTTTTCCACCTTTTACAAGTGTACAAATTTCTAATTCAGGATTGATAATTTCAATATCAGCATCCTTTTCAATCATTGATGCAGTAACAATACCCTCTTTATTTGCTGATAATTTTAATGTTTTGATTTCCTCAGAATGATTTTTTACAACTAATTTCTTGATATTAAGAACAATTGTAGTAACATCTTCCATAATACCATCAATTTTTTGAAATTCGTGCATAACGCCATCAATTTTAACTGAAGTTACACTACTTCCAGGTAAACTAGACAGTAATACTCTTCTTAATGCGTTACCAATAGTTGTACCAAAACCTCTTTCAAGTGGTTCCAGTTCAAATTTTCCATAATGATTACTTTCAATATATTCAGTAATCTTGTATTCTGGTTTTTCAAATTTTATCATTTAAAGATCCTCCCTTATTATTAATTTCTTGGTCTTTTTGGTGGGCGACATCCATTATGTGGAACTGGTGTTTCATCAGTAATACTTGTAATTTCTAGACCAGCAGTTTGTAAACTTCTAATCGCGTTTTCTCTTCCTGGCCCTAAACCTTTTACATATACATCAACTTTTACAACACCTTGTTCTTTAGCAGATGTTGCAGCAGCTTCAGCAGTTAAACCAGCAGCAAAAGGAGTTTTCTTTTTACTTCCTTTATAACCAATTCTACCAGCTGATGACCAACTAATTGCATTTCCGTTATGATCACTAATAGTTACAATCGTATTATTGTATGTTGCATGAATATGAGCTTCAGCTTCAGTAACAGTATTTTTAACTTTTTTCTTTCTTCTATTATATGCCATTATCTAACACCTACTTTCCTACCTTTTTCTTATTAGCAACAACTTTTCCTCTACCTTTTCTAGTACGAGCGTTTCTGCT
>SVAN01000014.1 GCA_015059375.1 Bacillota bacterium
TTGTTTGGGATAATAACAATTATCGTCCAAGTTTTGCATTGCAATATAAAAACCCAGTTGAGTATAGAACTCAACTAGGTTTTAAATAATATTTTTTGAGTGTCTACTTTTTGTTGACAACTTCAATTTATAAACTACTATGTTTTTTATTTTGAATAAATGCGATAAATGTTGATTGATGGCATGTTAAATAGTCGCATATTTGTTTTTTCAGTTCCCAGTCCAAAAGATACATACAAATGATTGTTATCTTTTTGATAATGATAATCGGTGTATTTTTGAGCTCCTTCTTTCTTTAAAACGGCACCAAGATAAGGAATCCTTATTTCTCCTCCAAGGGAATGACCGGCTAAAACTAAATTGTAGTCATTTTTTAAATTATCAAAATTATCGGGGAAGTGGGTCAAAGCAATTTTATAATTATATGAAATATTTTCTTCTGTAAGAAGACTATCGTTTGTAAGTTTGTCGCCCCCGGCAATTAGAATTGGTTCAGCGCCTTCGTTGAACAGTAATGCTGATGTGTTGTCTAAAACAATAAAATTACTGTCTTCTAGTATTTGCTTAACGTCTTCATTATCATTGTCACCTAAAACAGCATATTTATATAATTTAGGTTGAATATTATTTAAGTGTTTAATTAGTTGTTCTTTTTCTTCTTCGTTAATATCTCCTTTGATTAAGTCACCGGTAAAGAAAACAATGTCAGCATTAGAATTAAGAATTTCGTAAATCGTTTTTTCTAATAATGAATAGTTGTTGTTATGATATAAAACATCAGAAAAATGAATGATTTTAAGTCCGTCAAATGATTGAGGTAAAGCGTTTGACGTTATTAAATATTCATTAACCTTTAGGCGTTTAGGTTCAAAGTATCTAGCGTATGCAAATCCTAAAAAAATTATTAAAATTAATATACATATAAATCTTTTCATATAGTTCCTCCGATTAAAACTAAAATAACTTCAATTAAATTATTTAAAGCATGAATTATGATTGAATATGAAATGTTGTCTGAATTACCATAAATATAACTTAGAGTCATACCCAATATGGCATATGGTATACAATAAATAAGTTCGCTTATATTTGTGGCAGATAAGAGGTGTAAAAAGCCAAAAAGGCATCCTGTTATAATTATAAATGATATTTTACTTTTAAAAGAATCGCGAAAGTTTAATCTTAATAAAATTTCTTCGTAAAGAGGGGCGAGTAAACATGTTGATAAAATAGCGCTAACTGGATTCTTAATAATATTTTGTTCATGATTTAGTTGGTTGGTTGGAACAATATTAAAAATAGAAAATATAATGCTGTTGAGAACTTTTACAAAAAGCATAGTGCAGAAAAATATAATTAGATATTTTAGGAGTTCTTTGAAGTTAATTTTTTTGAAACTTCTAAAAAGATTATTTCTGAAAAAAAATATCAAATATAATGATAAAAATATTCGCGAAACTAAGGCGCCAAATACAGGTGAAATCAATGCATGCAAAAAGAAAAAAGAAATAAAAATCATAATTGCTTTTAATAATGTCTTTTGCTTCATTTTCTCATATCCTTATTTTAATATTAACATAAACTTCCGCTTGTTTCAATTTGGTTTTTAGTAAAGAATTATTTTAGAGAAAGTTGTTATTTTAATTGAAATGCCTCTTGCAATATGATAAAATTTTTAATAGTAGAGAAGGTATATTGATTGATGAAAAAAGTTTGCGTATATATCATTTTATTAAGTTTTTTATTTATTGGCATTAAATCTGTTGATGCTAGTATATGTACATATAGTGAACAAGCTCAGTTGAATCAAAAAGCCGCTAAAATAAAAGTGGTTTATGAAGAGGCTACCGGAATTTTGGACCCAAGTTTATATGATTGCCAAGCTGACAACGAAGATCCTGAATCTTGTAATGCTAGTTATAATTATTTTGTTGTTTCAATTTTAAATATGACTGAAGATTTTTATATTACTGTTCAAAATAATATAAATAACAAACAAAAAACTTACTATTATTCTGATGCTAAAGATGGAATGATTTCGTTCGATTGGGAAGAAATAATGAATATTGCAACTTTGACTTTTAAAGTGTACTCTTCAAGTGAAACCGGTTGTCCTAGAGAAAACTACCGAACTATATATCAAACCTTACCAAGAAAAAATTTGTATCATTATTATGGGTTGTGTACTGATAATCCTGATTATTATTTATGTCAAAAATACGTAACTTTTGAAGAAATGCCTTTTTATGATTTTATGGAAAAAATAAATAAGTATACCGAACAAATTAAAGAAGAAAAAAAGGAAGAAACTCCACAGGGGATGCCTCAACAGATTTTAGGATATTTTACGGAAAATATACCTTTAGTACTAGGTGTATCTGGCGTGGTGGTTTTACTTGTGGTTGTGATAGTAGTGGTTCTTAAGAAAAGAAAGAGGAGAATATTATGAAAAGTAAATTAAAATATTTATTTGTTTTTTTGTGTTTTGTAGCTAGTACTATTACTACTACTGTTTATGCGTATGACAAAGACACACCTTTTTTACTCGAAAAACACGATCGGACAATGGTTGAAGGTTTATATTATATAAGTAATTATACTAAAGAAAACAATCATCGTAATTCGATTTATTCAGCGTTAAATTCTCTCGATAATAATGAACAATTTTTTATTTATTGTGCAGACCCTAATATACCGGCGTTTAATGATCTACAAGTGGACCATATTCTCATGGGGGCTGAAAGTAGAACTAAAGCCGAAGATTATGGTATTTTAACCATTTTAAAACATGGTAAAAGTGTTTATACAAGCAGTACATTAACAATGGAAGAACAAATTGATTATGAAGCAACTTCCATGGCAATCAGAATGTTTGTAAACGCAATATTAGGATGGAATTATAAGCACACTACTAACGCGATATTCCCTACATATATACGTACTGCGTATGATAATGTCATGTCTGATCCGGAAATGCAAAGCGCTTATCAAATTATTACGGGAGAAAATGATCCTAATTACATTATTAATCGATTTGGGTATGGAAATGTATTAACTATCGGATTTAAGGTTAGAGAAAATGCTACAGATGCAGAAATTACATTGCAAAAAGCGAAAGAGCTTTTAAAAAAAGGTATGCTTGCAACTGCTGCCTATAAAAAAGGCGAAATTGTAATGCCTGAAGTCGATGTTATAACTGCAGGAGGGACTAATGTTGATGAAGATGCAATAATAAGAGATGGAGATAATTTAATATACGAAAGGTTTATTGTTGCATCAATCGATCTTAAAAATTTTTCTGAAGGCGATCCCAATTTAAATTATTTTTATTATTTAGGAACCGATAATTATTCTCCGGGAACTGAAGTTCAGGAAATAGGGGTTTCACTTGAGTATTCTGAGAATGAAAGTAGCTATAGTGCTGGGCTTGTATCTGCCAATACAAATATAGTTGAATACTTAAAAAGTAAAGATGCAGACCGATTATATATAGGTTATAAAGTTAAATTTACAACTGATGGTGCTGCTTGTGGAGCTAGTTTTAATGTTAATTATAAATATAATGATGCAAATTTACTAACTGGCGCTATGCTATTCCCCGCTAATGATGCAGGTAAAGATTATACGAGTGGTCAACGTTTTATGATGTATTCGAGTAATCCGGTTGAAGATTCGCATACAGTTAATGCAAAAATGTGTGATTCATATTGTGCTCCAACTTTTGAACTTCCTCATATTTGTGAGGATGATGTTGACCCAGACAAGATTAATCCAGAAGATGGTACGGTTGAATATGAATATCGTGAAGGTTTTAAAGCTGACTCCTATGAAATTGAAAAATGTATTTTAAAAAATTCTGATTCGGCAAGTAATTCATATAAACTTGTAGATACAAAATATGCTGGCATTGTTGCTTCGAATCCATATTGTACAATTTCCTGTAAGGAAGAATACATTTTTAAAGTCCCATATAAAATTAATGTTGATAATGGTAGGTATTTTAGAATTAGCATGTCAATAAAGGGACAACAAGATTGTTATTCAAGTAAAATTGATTCAGAGCAATACGAAAAAGATATTAAAGAAGCCCAAAGAAATTTAGTTAAATATTATAACGAATGGATGAAATATTATGAGTTAGTTAATAATCCTTTAGAGTCTACCGGTGAATACGACAAATGTTATGCGGTGTCTTGCCAATATGAGCCAGTCTCACCAACAACTGGCTATTGTGGAGTTAGGACATATTGGGGCAGTGTAACGGGACAACAAGAAAAGAAACAAATAACATTTAAAGGGACATACTATGTTTATGATGAAGCAACTGGGCGAGTATATGCTTCGAGCAGTGCTAAACCATCCGCAGTAAAATTTGGATATGTTAAGGAAAATAAATTTGGATCGTGTTCTTATCTTAATGGCGTTTGTGACATTGTTGACAATTCAAATACCTGTGCGTTTGTTAAACCAGAAGATGAATATGCTTCAAACAAGAATCGAAACTTTAATGCGACACCAACTGCTTCAAACGATGTTGATTATAATATAATGCCGTTAGGTATTTATCGTGATCCAATATATGTAACGCCAGATCCAACGTTAAATACTGAAAGTTATGAATATAAATTAGAATATTTTGAAGAAAAATTACATACTGCAATTGAAAAATTAAAATCAATAATTGATTTATATAATGGTTGTATAGGGGATAAAGATTATGAAGGAGTATCAGACTCTTATCCGTATCCATACTGGAGTATGATATATAATTATGATCCGGAAATAACATATAGTTATGACGAACCTGATCCAAATGACTATGATATTAATAAATGGATTGATGAAGTTAAATCAATATCATGCGAGGATCAACCATGTGATCAAATGATTGCTTTAGAAGAAAAAGTTTATGCTGAAGCATGTGATCCAGATGATGATAAATGTCAAAATGTAACGAAGATTAAACCAATATTTGCACAGGACGATTCAACAGAAATCCCAACAACAGAGTACTGCATGGAGAATGACTTAAATAAACAAACATATGAGTGTTCAAATGCTTTAACTTCTGCGGCATCAACATATGAAGATAAAACATATTTTAATTGCGAATTTGATAGTTCTAATAAAACTTTTAGTTGTAGTAATAATACTTATAAGGTAACAAAAATATCATATGTTCATCGAGCAGCAACAGCTGAAGGTAAATATGATACTGCAAGAGTATATTATTCAATGGTACCTAGTGGCGGTATTGAAGTTTCGCCTTCAAAGATTGTTAATGGTAATTTGGTAGATGGATTACCCGTTGGTTTAACTACGCCTCCGGGAACATATTATTATACGTTGACGCTTAATAATATTGGTACATATTTTAGTAATGGTGAATTAGGACGTATTTTTGGAACGAAGTCGACAAGTTTGTCAAATGTTGAAAGATTAGAAAGAGAACAAACAATTAATGGAAATGAGTTAGAAAGTAATGAATATGCTTGTACATATTCTGTAAGCCAAACTTGTGAAGACGCTTCGGGCGTTACTCACGATAGTGAAGAATGTAATGCTGATGAAGATTGGAATACTTGTAAAAAACGTCTTTGCCCAACTGCTGGAAGTTATTGTGTAAAAGAAGCCGAATCATATTATGTTTGTTCTTCACAATATTATGATGCATCGACTTGTACTGCATATAGTTCACGTGATGAGGCAATTAATAATTCACAAGAAAATTATAATTGTTGTCCAGAATGTTCAGTACTTTGTGTTGGAAATTGTGTTTATGATTTAACTAGATATCCAGATGCTTCCGGAGAATTAAATGTTGAATTTAGACCGATAACGCCATCGATTATTAATCCAAACGATCGGCAAATGGGGTATAACTGGGATTCTAATAATCCGGTAAATGTTTTGGTAGCCCAAAAGGCTGGAAATACGATTTCAGAAATTGAAGAAAGAGCTAATCTCGATATCGAAACTGCAACTCCAGAACAATTAGCTGCCATCGATGAATATACATTAAAAGTAACGATGACGCCTCACATGGCACAGTGGATTCGTAATGAAGAAAATGAACCAAGTGAAAGTACAGGCTTATATAATGATGATGATTTGACATGTTATGATTATACATTACCAAATCAATCTTTATATGGAGATAGGGAAACTTGTAGCAATAGTGGATATACTTGGGATGAGGACGATAATGCTTGTAAAATGGCTAATGCTTTCTGTTATAGTAATTTTATTACGAGATTGAAAGAAGCATTTACTACGGAAGTTGATGCGCCAAAGCGGGATTTAGCGTTAAATAATGCTCATAGTAACTATGTCATTTATAAAAATGTGGCAGCACTTCCTCATAAAGGTGGTTCAGTAGGTGTAAATAGTATTAGCTATGAGATTCAAACAATTAATGATTATTGGACAATATATACATATACGAATTTAGATATTAATGGCGATAAAGTACCAGATATTGGTCCAGCTTGGAAGTAAGGAGGAGATGTAGAAAATGAAAGAAGCTTATTGGGGTTATTGGTTAGTTGTTCTTGGCGTTTTTATTATTGTTGTCCTGTTACTTGTTCAAAGTTTTACATCTTCTAATACACAAGATTATTATTTGGTAAAAACAATAACTGAAGCAGCAATGGAAGATGCTATTGATTATGCATATTATCGTCAATATGGGGAAATTAGAATTAATAAAGAGAGATTTTATGCGTCTTTTTTAAGACGATTTGCCGAAGAAGCTTCAATATCTACTACTTATGATATCGAGTTTAACGAGGTATATGAAGCTCCTCCAAAAGTGGGGGTTAAGGTATCAAGTCAATCAAATACATTTAGTGTAGTTGGTGATGCCGAGAGCTTTGATATTGTGAATCGCATTGATGCTATTTTAGAATCAAAAATTACAGCAGTAAAAAGTAATTCTACAACGACGAAACAATATGCTGTTGATGTTAGTGCACATCTAGGTAGTATTGGAACTGATGATGGCACAAAAGCTGGATTAAATAATTGTAAAATTAAATTTACACTTGGAGCTTGCTCAACGGCTGATAAAGTTGATTTGACAGTAGTAAAATGTGGATTACCATCATCTGATGGTGTTATTACAAATAACATGGATGAACATACAAGTTATTGCATTGCTCATAAAACCGGAGATGCAACATGTACAGTTATAGCAACTTATGATCAATTTCAAAGTGGTTATTGTAGTTAAGGAAAAGGAGGAATAAAAATGGGAAACTTAATTAACACAATAAAAAGATTTATTGGAAACAAGAACACCGTTACGATTTTAGGCGTAGTAGCAGGAGTATTGGTTCTTTGGGGATTTTATAGCTATCGTGTAAGTGAAGCAACAACCCCAATTAAAGTTCCATACGCTAAAGAAATGATAGAAGCTGCTGAACAAATTACAGATGAAAATATTGGTTATACTGAAATCAATAGTAAATTTTTAAGAAGTGCTGATATTATTACAAATAAAAATGAATTAATTAATAAATATGTTACAACAGGGACCTCAATTCCTGCGGGCGGATTATTTTATAAAAGCCAAGTAGTAGAAAAAAGTGCTTTGCCTAACACAATTTATGATGATATTCCGGATGGATATACAGTTTACGGTTTAGCGGTTAATAATCATACTACTTATGGAAACTCAATTTATCCTGGGGATAACATTGACCTTTATATTAAGGCTACTGATGAAAATAATAAAATAATGTTTGGTTTATTTATTGAAAAAATTACTGTTTTGGGAGTAAGAGATTCAAGTGGTAAAGATGTTTTTGGCAGTTCTAACACTGGAAATCCAGCAGAATTATTATTCTCAGTTCAAAATGATATGTATGAACTTTTAATGAATGCAGGATATATATCAGGAATTACAATTGTACCAGTGCCTAGAAACAGAAATTATTCTGTAGGCGGAGGAACTCCTAAAACTTATGAGTTCTTCAAAGATTATATTTTATCAAAAACAGTACAAATAAGTGAATAGAAATAAAAAGGAGTGACTAGGTGTGAAAGAAGCAATATTTTCACAATTAGATTTCGGCCCAATTTCAGAATTTTTAAATGATGATAATATTACCGACGTTTCATATTCGAACGGCGGACAAATATGGGTTAAATCTTTAGATAAAGGAATTTATAAAGTAGAAAGACCAGAAATAAATAATACTTTAATGGAAAAACTGGCTTTTCAATGTTCTAATGTTATGGGCGTAACATTCAATATGGCTCACCCCTTTTTGGATGCAGAAGGTTCGGAACTTCGTTTGAATTTTGTCCATGAATCAATTGCTACGAATGGAATTGCCTGTGTTATTAGAAAAACTCCTGCTAAAATTCGTTTAAACAAAGAAAAATTATTAACTGAAAAATATGTTACTGAGAGTTTACATGATTTTTTACTTCAATGTGTAGCGGCACACTGTAATATAATGGTAAGCGGAGAGACCGGTTCTGGTAAAACAGAATTAGTTAAATATTTAGCTTCCAATACGGCTGAAAATGAAAAGGTAATTACTATCGAAGATACATTGGAACTGCATTTAGATCGAATTTTCCCGCATCGGGACATCGTTTCAATGAAAACAAATAATATTGCATCATATTCAGATGTATTGGTAACATGTATGCGGCAAAACCCTAAATGGATATTACTGTCCGAAGTTCGTTCGGCGGAGGCGGTTACCGCAGTTAGAAACTCTGTTTCATCAGGACATAACATTATATCAACAATTCACTCTGATAAAGCGCAAAATATCCCTATGCGGATGTATTCTTTATTGGAGGGAAGTCAAGATATTGATCAATTTTTAAAATCAATTCACCGCTATGTTCAAATTGGTATTCACGTAAAAGGCTATATGAGTGCTGAACTTCAAAGATTCCATAGAGAGATAGTAGAGGTTTGTGAATTTTATGTTGATGATAACAACGAAGCAAAGGCTAATATAATTTTCCAAAAAGGCTTAGATGGAACCGTTACATTTAAAAATCCTACTAAATACTTAAGAGATTATTTTGGTGCACAAGGAAAAGAATTAAAAGCTGATTTGTTTATTGAAGAAGATAATAATCAAGAAAATAGTGTAATCGAATCACTATAGAAAGGTGAATATGGAACTAATAATTTTACTATTTATAGCATTTTTTATTGTTTTATATCGGCGAAATCCCGGAGAAAATGTTTATCGTTTTTTTGTGACGAATGTAACAAATATTTATGAAAAATATGCCCCATATTCATTTAAAACCGTAAGAGATAAAGCCAAGGAATTAGGTCAAGAATATAGCTCAAGGCAATACGTTGGACAGGTTGTTATATTTGCGGGTTTTGCAGGGGGGATTGCTTATCTATATTTTTATAGTATTATATGGGCTGTAATATATGCTCTTGTTGCTATTTCTTTTATTCCGTATCTTGCTTATTTACGCTGTCAAAGAGTATACTCAGAATTTATTTTTGAACAAATTCAAACTTATGCAACAAACGTTATAATGGAATTTAATACAACGCAAAGTTTTGTTAAATCTTTAGAAGGGGTTAGGGATTCTGGGATTATTGAGAATCCGGTTTTGGGAGATATTAAAAAGATGATTGATATGTCATATCAAAATGGGACAATTGACCAATCAATTGAATATTTTAATGAAAAGTATCCATATTATATGATTAAAAATATGCATCAACTATTTTATCAAATAACTAAGGAAGGCGCGAGGGATGCCGGAGAAGCATTAGAAAATATGTCCATGGATATTGATGCTTTAGTTGAAGGCGTATATCGTGATCAAATGGATAGAAAAAACTTTCATGGACGTTTTATTAAATTTGGAGTTGCCTTGTTCTTCCTGATTCTAGCTTTGCAATATATGCTACAAATTGAAACTTATTTAGAATTGATCGAAATGTGGTATGTTCAAATCTTATTACATGCAATCATTATTATTAATGCTTGGTTCCTTTTAAAGGGAGAAAAGTATTATAATGCTGATGTGGGGGTAGAGTAGTATGTATTATGAAATAGCAATAATAGCTTTGATTATTTTTGTAATTATGATTAGTACCGGTCAAATTAGTATTAATCAATTAATTAGTGATCATGAAGCTTTATTTAAAAAATTAAAAGAGTCTGATTGGGATTTTTATGTTAAAGCAAGATATGGAAATGATGTTAACCCAGATATTTTGTTTAATCAAAGGATTCGAAATGGTGTAATTACTATTTTCGCAATGTTATTTGCGTTTATCGGTAATTTTTCTGCCATTACAATTGTAATCGCTATTGCTGCTGGGTTCTTTATGTATAAGATGACTTACATGAATGTGAAATCATATTATCGTAAACACATCAATGAAATAGATTCAATGCTTCCACACTACTTGAAAAGTATTGAAATTCTTATTCAACACTACACCGTTCCTGTAGCAATTGGTAAGTCTTTGGAAGATGCCCCTGAAATATTTAAAGAAGGATTACAAGATTTAGTTAATGCAATAAACTCTGGGGATGATTCTATTAATCCATATATGGATTTTGCTAAGACATATCCCGTAAGAGATAGTATGAGAATGATGAGATTATTATATCGATTAAGTATTGGGCGTCAAGAAAGAAAACAAGAACAGTTACTTGCTTTTTCTAAATCAATTTCCAATTTACAGCAAAAAGCTAGAGAAACAAGGTATAAAAATCGTTTGGAAAAGATGGAAGGTATGACCATGAGAATGCTTATTTGTACCGGAATTGGCGTAATGGTATTATTAATTTTATCAGTTTTACAAATGATTGATTTATAATTATTGATAAAAAAAAGAGATATTGATATAATAAAAATATAAACTAAGGAGGAATGAACTAATGAAAGAAGCGACAGGTGAATTAAGTACAACCGTAATTGCAGTAGTTGCCATTGCAGCAGTATTAACGATATTTGTAACATTTTTACTTCCATCTTTAAGAGCGGGATTAAGAGCCAGAACATATTGTTCTCAATCAGTAGATTGTAGTGCTTGTACAGGTGGTAAGCAACAATGTTACTATTATGAAGAACAAGCTGATGGATCACTTCAAGTAAGTACAAATCCTATTACTTGCGATTGTGATTAATTATATTTGTTAACAAAAGAGGTAAATAATGAAAAACGCTACTAGCGAATTAGCTAATTTATTGATTGTTGTAATATGTGTGGCTATTCTAGTAGCCTTTTTTTACTTTACAATATGGCCGAGCATTAGAACTAATTTTGTATCTCAGACGGCGTGTGAAAAAGCAGTATGTGCTTCAACTGATCCGGATGGAGATGGAATGGTTAATTGTCGCTTAGGCAATAATATATTTGAATGTAAGTATAAAGGATAAAAGATGAAGGAAAGTATCGGTGGAACGCAAATTTTTATTATTGTTATAATGATGGTTATTTTATTTTCGGGAATTATGGCATTTACGATTAATCGTTCAAATGCTTTTGCCGTTAAAGATCAACTGGTTTCTATAATTGAGCGGGCGGGAACATTTGATATGAATAGTCAAATTGTTGGGGGAGATTCGACTGGATCTCCAGCTCTTGAGGAAATTGTTGATGCCCTAGCGCACAATTCTTATCGTCAAACTGGCACTTGTCCCTCAGAAAGCACTGGGAAAAAAGTTACGGCCTACCAAAGAAATGGAGCTCAAACTTTAGGTAATAATGATGCAGCCTTTTGCATTGTCAAAATTGATGGGAATAGTCCTGATGGTAGCCCCCCGATATCATATTATCAAATAATAGTTTTTTATAAATTGGATTTGCCGGTTATTAATGAATTATTTGTGTTTAAGGCAATTGGTCAAACAAAGGCTTTATATTCATAGCAGAAGGAGAAAATAAAATGAATGTTATAGTATCAAATAAATATCAAACTTTATTATCAAATTTAAACATTGATGTTATTAAGAACATTAATGGAGTATTTTCGGTTGATGATTTAGCTGTTCAATTTCGAAATTTCTTTTATAATAAGATGATTTTAGATTTAACGGCTTTAGAAAACTATGAAGATATCAATACAATTCAAAGATTATCTGTTGCTTTAGATATGAATAAAGTTATTTTGCTGTTAGATGATTCGCCTAGGGTTAATTCAGCGATGTATTTATCTCAATTAGTATCGATGGGAATTTATAATTTTACTAAAAACTTAGATGCAATTACTTTTTTAATGGATAATCCTAATAGTTATAAAGATGTAGCTAGTTTTCATCAATTGAATATGACTGCCGAGGATATTGCACGGCAAGAACAAGAAAGCAATTATAGTCAAGGATTTATCGGTCAAAGGATTATTGGTGTTAAAAACTTGACTGATCATGCTGGCTCTACAACACTTACTTATTTATTAAAAAAGCATATTGAAAATTTGTATAAAGTAAAAGCTGTTGAAATTGGAAAACATGATTTTGTGTATTTAAATGATAATGGTTTAGATAGTGTATCAAGTTTTGATTTAAAAAATTATTTAAACAAAAATACTGATCAAGAAGTTATTTTAATTGATTTGGCTGACGAAGATGTTGAACAATATTGTACAGACGTTATTTATTTAATCGAGCCTGGATTAATTCAGTTAAACCGATTAATAAGACAAGATAATCGCGTGTTTGAAAAAATGAAAGGTAAGAAAATGGTACTTAACCGAAGCGTTCTTTCGAATAATGATGTTTCTGATTTCGAAAGAGAAAGTGGAAGTAGGGTTTTTTATAACTTACCAAACTTAGATGATAAACTAGATAACATTAAAGTTATTAAAGACTTTTTAATTGCTTTAGGTTTTACACGTTTTAGCGACGAAGATAAAGGAAAAAGTTTTGGAATCTTTGGATAAAACATAAGGTTTTGTAAAAAGAAAGTAAAGATATTGACAGATTTAGAAAAATTATATAAAATAAAGCTAGTTAAAGGAGTGTTATTATGTTTTTAGATTTTGGTGACGCAAATGGTTTTTGTGCTAGTACTGCCGGAGTGTTTCAATTTATTGGACAAATCGTAACAATTTTTAAAATTGTTATTCCAGTAATTCTAATTGTTTTAGGTGTTATTTCATTTGGTAAAGCCGTAATAGCTGCAGATGATAAAGAGATTAAAACTGCTACAAACTTATTTATTAAAAAGTTTATTGCTGCTGTAATAATTTTCTTTATACCTAATATTGTATCTGCATTATTTAGTATGATTGGAAGTTTTAGCGACGTTGAAAAAGATTACAATGTATGTGTTCAATGTATTACTAGTCCAAAAAGTTCTGCTTGTACAAAAAATATTAAATAACTAGATTAATCTAGTTATTTTTTTTGACATATGATATAATAAACCCCACGGAGGGGATATTATGGATTTAATAGGAACTGAAAATGGATTTTGTGCTCAAACGGCGGGCTTTTGGCAATTGGTTGGTAATATTTTGTTAGTATTTAAAATACTTATTCCAGTTGCTCTTATTATTTTGGGAATTATCATTTTAGGCAAGGCTGTAATATCTTCGGATGAAAAAGAAATGAAAAAGGGTTTTAATAGTATGTTGAAAAAGTTTTTAATCGCTGTGTTAATTTTCTTTATTCCAAGTATTGTAACTACCTTGTTTGGTATTGTAAATGGTTTTAATGAGCTGAAAGCTGACTACAATGTTTGTCAAAAATGTGTGGCTCATCCTAAAAGTGATTATTGTGAAAATAAAGTTATTGCAGTAAGTAAAGGTGCTAATTAAGCATCTTTTTTATATTTTTAAGGTAATTGTGGTAAAATAATTAGAGCAAAGGAATGATGATATGGATAAGATAATAGTAAAAGGGGCACGAGAAAATAATTTAAAAAATATAAATATTGAAATACCCAAAAATAAATTGGTTGTAATGACGGGAGTCTCAGGTAGCGGGAAAAGTAGTTTAGCATTTGATACTATTTATGCGGAAGGACAAAGAAGGTATGTTGAAAGTTTATCAGCATATGCTCGGCAATTTATTGGAAATGTTGATAAACCTGATGTTGATTCTATTGAAGGATTATCGCCTTCAATATCTATTGATCAAAAATCAACAAATAAAAATCCGCGTTCAACTGTAGGGACGATAACCGAAATTTATGATTATTTGCGTTTGCTTTTTGCTAGAATCGGGGTTCCGTATTGTCCAAAACATAAAATTCCAATTAAAAATCAGTCTATTGAAGAAATGACAAATAAAATTATGGAGTACGAAGGTCATAAAATATCAATATTGTCTCCGGTAATTCATGGTGAGAAAGGAACCCATAAAGAGCAAATCGAAGAATTTAAACAAAGTGGTTTTTCAAAAATTAGAGTAAACGGAACAATATATAATATTGATGATGAAATATCTTTAGAAAAGAATGTTAAAGATAATATTGATATTTTAATAGATAAGTTAACAGTTAGTGACAGTGAGAGAAGTCGTATTTTCGAAGACATTGAAACTTCTTGTCAAATGGCTAATGGAAAAGTTTTAATAATCGTTGATAACGAAGAAATTGTTATGAGCGAGAAATATGCCTGTGTTAAGTGTAATCATTCCATTCCTGAACTTGAACCAAGATTATTTTCGTTTAATTCTCCATATGGAGCTTGTGAAGAGTGTAAAGGAATTGGGACAAAATTAAAAATAAGCGAAGATTTAATTATGCCAGATAAAACAAGAAGTTTGAATAAAGGGGCTTTATTACCGATTAACGCAGAAAATAATATTTATTCAACAGCTTTACGAACTGTTTGTGACTATTACGATATTGATATGGATATTCCAGTTAAGGATATTCCACGGGAAAAATTAGATATTATTTTTTATGGAACTAAAGAAAAAATCGATTTTAAGTATGTATCGAAAAATGGAAATACTAGATTGGTCAAAGATTATTATGAAGGAATTATTAATATACTAGAAAGAAGGTATATTGAAACAACATCATCGTGGATAAGAGAGTGGTTAGCTAATTACATGGTTGAAAGCACATGCGACGCATGTAAAGGAACTCGTCTTCAGGAAGGGGTTCTTTCCATTTATATTGACAAGAAGAATATTTATGATATGACGTGTTTAAATATTTCAGAATTAAAAGATTTTTTACAAAATTTAAAATTAACTAATGAAGAAGCAAATATCAGCGATTTGATTTTAAAAGAAATTATAAATCGTTTAGATTTTTTGAAAAATGTTGGACTTTCCTATTTATCATTAAATCGAACAGCTTCCACATTGTCAGGAGGCGAAGCACAAAGAATAAGATTAGCTACGCAAATAGGTAGTAAATTATCTGGGGTTTTATATGTCCTAGACGAACCATCGATTGGTCTTCATCAACGCGATAATCAGAAATTAATTGATTCACTAAAAGAAATGCGTGATTTAGGTAATACTTTAGTAGTTGTGGAACATGATACTGATACAATGATGCAAAGTGATTATTTAGTTGATATTGGGCCTGGAGCCGGTGAAAATGGCGGTAACGTTGTTGCATGTGGAACGCCAGAAGAGGTTATGAAAAATGAAGCAAGTTTAACTGGCCGCTACTTATCTGGTAAGGAGAAAATCGAAATACCCAAAGAGCGAAGAAAGGGAAATGGTAAATTCATTAAAATTTTTGGAGGTCAAGAAAATAATCTTCAAAAAGTTAACGTTCAATTTCCGCTTGGTAAATTTATTTGCGTAACTGGCGTATCTGGTAGTGGTAAATCAACTTTAGTAAATGAAATTCTCTATAAAAATCTTCAAATTGAAGTTTATAAATCGAGGGTTATTCCGGGGAAATGTAAAAAGATTGAGGGTCTTGATGAAATTGATAAAGTGGTAATGATTACTCAAGATGCAATTGGGCGTACACCACGAAGTAATCCTGCTACATATGTTGGTGTCTTTGATGACATTCGCGATTTATTTACGGAAACTAAAGAAGCTAAGATTAAAGGATATGACAAAAGTAAGTTCTCATTTAATGTAAAGGGCGGAAGATGTGAAGCCTGTTGGGGTGAAGGCGTTAAAAAAATTGAAATGCACTTTTTGCCAGATGTTTATGTCCCTTGTGATATATGTAATGGCAAA
Source organism: Bacillota bacterium (assembly GCA_015059375.1). GTDB lineage: Bacteria > Bacillota_I > Bacilli_A > RF39 > UBA660 > UBA6448. The sequence continues at coordinate 16,117 of SVAN01000014.1, forward strand.
AGGTATAATCGAGAAACCTTGGAGATAAAGTATAAAGGAAAAAATATTTCTGATGTATTAGAAATGAGAGTAAGTGAAGCTTTAGAATTTTTTAAGAATGTCCCAAAAATATATAATAAATTAAAGGTAATGGATGATGTTGGTCTTTCTTATGTAAAACTTGGTCAAAATGCAACAACATTATCGGGAGGGGAAGCAGGTAGAGTTAAACTGGCTAAAGAATTGCAGAAAAAAGCCACCGGTAAAAGCGTATTTATTCTAGATGAACCAACAACTGGGTTACATACTGATGATATAAAAAGATTACTTGTAATTTTAAATCGAATTGTTGATAATGGAGATACTGTTATAGTTATTGAACATAATTTAGATGTAATAAAAGTAGCTGACCATATAATTGATTTAGGCCCTGAAGGTGGAAATCTTGGTGGCAAAATAATTGCTACTGGTACTCCGGAAGAAGTAGCTAAAGTATCTGAGTCATACACTGGTATGTATCTTAAAAAAATGCTATAATTTGGAAAGAGATGATATTATGGATCCGTATATTATAAAATTTGGCGATTTTGGTTTGCGTTGGTACTCATGTTTAATACTTATTGGTGTCTTAATTGGTATTAAAATGGTCCAAAAAGAGGGTAGAAGATTTGGAATTAATAAAGACTTTCTATTTAATATGGCTTTTTGGTCGATTATTTTTGGCATTATAGGCGCTAGAATTTACTATGTTATTTTTAATTATGATATTTATAAAGGTGATTTAATGTCCGTTTTTCATATTTGGGAAGGCGGAATGGCTATTCATGGCGGTTTAATTGCAGGCACAATTACAGCATTTCTATATTGTAAAAAATATCAGGTTGATTTTGTGCGAATTGCAGATTTATGTGTACCGGCATTACTATTGGCTCAGGGTATCGGTCGATGGGGAAATTTTTTTAATGGTGAAGCTCATGGGGCGGCTACTAGTTTAGAGCATCTCCAAAGTATGCATTTGCCACAGTTTATTATTGATGGAATGTATATTTCAGGACTATACTATGAACCAACATTTTTATATGAGTCTGTGGCATGTTTAATTGGCTTTGTAGCTTTACTTATTATTCGTCGTTTCAAATATATAAAAGTTGGTACTTTAACAAGCATATATTTAATGTATTATTCGGTAATTCGTTTTTTTATTGAAAGTATGCGTACTGATTCACTAATGCTTGGTGGATTTAGAGTAGCGCAACTTGTATCAATTATTTTATTTCTTGTAGGATTAGTTTCTGTGATGTTGATATCTCGAAAGAGTCGCTTTGAAGGTTTATATAATCGTAATTATGACCAAAATATTAGATTTTAAAAGGGAGATGACAATATGTATGATTTGATTATAATTGGCATGGGAATGGGCGGTATTACTGCCGGAATTTACGCTAAAAGAGCTGGCTTAAATGTGTTGATGTTTGAAAAAGGTGCGCCGGGGGGAATTTTGCAACAAATTGCTAAAATAAAAAACTATCCTGGATATGAAGAAATTAGCGGCGTTGATTTAGCAATGCAACTGATGAAACAAGTTCAGAGTTTACAAATCCCGTTCAAGAACGAAGAAGTTTTAAAATTGGAAGTTAATAATGAAATAAAAAGAGTTATAACTAAAAGTGGAACTTATGAAGCGAATAATGTTATTATTGCAACTGGAAGAAAACCAAAATATTTGGGCTTGGATAATGAACAGGAATTACTTGGTAAGGGAATAAGCACTTGTGCAACTTGTGATGGATTTTTATATCGTGGAACTGATGTTGCAGTTGTAGGTAGTGGGAATTCTGCGTTATCAGAATCTTTATATCTTTCTAATTTGGCTAATAAAGTTTATTTGTTACATCGTGGCATTGAATTTAAGGGAGAAGAGGAACTGGTAAATAAAGTTAAAAATACAGCAAATATTGAAATCATTAATGGTGTAAATATCAAGAAGTTTAATGAACAAGAAGGTAAAATTAGTAGTGTTATTTTAGATAATAATCAAGTTTTAAATGTTTCAGGTGTGTTTATTTATATTGGCTATAAACCAGATACAGAAATTTTTAATGAACTCAATATAACTAATATTAATGGTGACATTATCGTTGACGAAGTTTGTCAAACTGATATTCAAGGAGTATATGCTGTTGGCGACTGTATAAAAAAAGGTGTATATCAATTAGTCACTGCCGCTGCGGAAGGTGCAATTGCCGTTTCAGATATTGATAAAAATTAACTAGCCTAAGGCTAGTTTTTTGATGAAAAAATTTACTTTATTTCTTTGGCGTGATACAATAATTGCGAGGTGGAAAAATGAAAGTTAGAACAAGATTTGCTCCATCACCAACAGGATATATGCATATTGGCAATTTAAGAAGTGCTTTGTTTGCATATTTAACTGCTAAATCAATGGATGGAGAATTTATTTTAAGAATCGAGGATACAGACCAAGAGCGTAAAGTTGAAGGAGCCGTAGATTTTATTTGTCAGACTTTAAATTTAGTAGGCCTTAAACCAGATGAGGGAGTCGGAGCTGGTGGAATGTATGGCCCTTACTATCAAAGCGAAAGATTGGCAATTTATCAAAAATATGCAGAAGAGCTTGTAGAAAAAGGGGATGCATATTATTGTTTTTGTGATGAAGAAAGATTAAATAAATTAAGAGAAATTGCAAACGCGAGAAAAGTTCCTTTTACATATGATGGGCATTGCGCTAATATCCCATTAGAAGAAGCCCGAAGAAGAGTAGCTAATGGTGAAAAATATGTTATTAGACAAAAAATGCCAAAGGAAGGTGTAACTTCATATGTTGATACGGTATATGGCGAAATAAAAGTTGAAAATGCTACTTTAGAAGATCAAATTTTAATTAAGAGCGATGGGTTTCCAACATATAATTTTGCGAATGTAATTGATGACCATTTAATGAAAATCAGCCACGTTAATCGCGGAAATGAGTATTTATCAAGTACTCCAAAATATTTACTTTTATATAAGTCTTTTGGTTGGGAAAGTCCTATATACATTCATCAACCTTTAGTTATCAAAGCAGATAGAACAAAAATTAGCAAACGAAATAAAGATGATAATTTAATGGATTTGATTAATCGCGGATTTTTACCAGAAGCGATTATTAATTATTTGGCTTTACTAGGCTGGTCTCCGAAAGAAAATAAAGAGATATTTACTTTAAAAGAATTAGAGGAAGCGTTTGATATTAAGAGAATCTCGAATGCTCCCGGATGTTATGACATCAAAAAATTAGAATGGTTTAATGCTCATTATATTAAAAATATGGAAGATGAAAAATATTTATCTTGGATAAAATCATATTTAACGTATGATGTTACTGATAAAACCGAAGATTGGGTTAATAAACTACTTCTTACATATAAAGGTCATATCAGCCACGGGGTACAAATCAATGATGTAGTTAAAAATTTCTTTACTGATGAATATAATTTATCAGATGAATGTATTGAATTATTAGAAAGTGATGAAATTGTACCTTTAGTAATTGAAAAATTTATTAGTGAGATTGAGCAAATTACAGACTGGAATACTGATAATATTAAATTAGCAGTGGATAATGTAAAAAACAGCTTAAATGTCAAAGGAAAACTTTTATACATGCCACTTAGAATAAAAGCTAGTGGTTATATGCATGGGCCAGAATTAGATGCCTGTATCTACTTACTTGGAAAAGAAAAAACGTTAAATAATTTAAGAAAGTAGGTTAAAATGAAAATTTATAATACGTTAACAAAGAAACTGGAAGACTTTATTCCTTGGAATGAAAAAATTGTTAATATGTATACCTGTGGGCCAACGGTGTATAATTATGCTCATATTGGTAATTTAAGGACTTATATTATGGAAGATGTTTTAGAAAAGACACTTACATATTTAGGTTACAAAGTTAAAAGATGTATGAATATAACCGACGTTGGTCATTTGTCGTCAGATAGTGACACTGGTAATGATAAAATGGTTACCAGTGCTAAAAAAGAGAATAAATCTGTTTTAGATATCGCTAAGTTTTATACAGAAGCTTTTTTTGCGGACACTGAAAAACTAAATATTAAAAAACCGGAAATTGTATCTCCTGCTACAGAGAATATTGATGAGTATGTTAAGATAATTCAAAAACTACTAGATACTGGTTATGCTTATAAAGCCGGGGGAAATATTTACTTTGATACTTCAAAACTAACTAGTTATTATGTTCTTACTAATGTTGATGAGGATTCTTTGATTTCTGCGGTAAGAGACACGGTTGAAGAAGACCAAAATAAAAAAAATAAAAATGACTTTGTTTTATGGTTTACTAAGTCAAAATTTGATAGCCAAGAGTTAAAGTGGGATACACCATTTGGTATTGGTTATCCTGGTTGGCATATTGAATGTACAGGAATATCACTAAAAAACTTAGGAGAATACCTTGATATTCATTGCGGTGGAGTTGACAATATTTTCCCGCATCATACAAATGAAATAGCCCAAAGCGAAAGTTACATCGGTCATCCATGGTGTAAATACTGGGTGCATGCTGAACATTTAAATGATAAAAATGGGAAAATGAGTAAAAGTAGCGGTGAGAGTTTAACATTGGCGACAATTGAAAAGCATGGTTATAATCCTTTAGCTTATCGTTACATGTGTTTAACATCACATTACCGAAATCAGTTGGTTTTTTCATATGATGCATTAGATAATGCTACAAATGCGTATAAGAAGCTTAAAAATCGGGTATTATCTTTAAAAGAAGAGGGGACTCTTGATCAACAGGTAATAAATAAGTATACCGAATTATTTAAAGAGGCTATTGGTAATGATTTAAATACGTCGAATGCTATAACATTAATATATGATCTGTTGAAAGAAGATGTAACTGATGCTACTAAGATAGAATTAATTAACTCATTTGATCGGGTTTTATCTTTGGATTTGACTAAAAAAATGGAAGTTTTAAACGAAGAGATTATTCAAAAGAAAATCGAAGAAAGAAATTTAGCTAAACAAAATAAAAATTATGTTTTAGCTGATCAAATTCGTGAAGAACTATTGGCAATGAACATTTTGTTAAAGGATACTAGAGAAGGGACAATTTACGAGGTGATATAATGGATTTATTGTTAATTGCAGTCATTATTATTGTTCCCCTTATTGCTGATTTAAATGTTAAGGGAACTTATAAAAAATATTTGAAAGTTAAAAATCAAGGTAATTTATCTGGCCAAGAGATTGCGAGACAGATATTAGACCACAATGGATTAACTGATGTTTATGTTGTAGAAACTTCAGGATTTCTATCTGACCATTACGATCCTAAAAGAAAAACTGTTCGTTTATCAAAAGCCGTTTTTGAAGGAGAAACAGTGGCTGCCATTGCAATAGCGGCTCATGAATGTGGTCATGCCATTCAAGATAAAGAAGGATATTGGTTTATGCGGTTAAGAAGCGCTATTTATCCAATCGTAAATATAGCTACGTCAGTATCATATTATATTATTCTGATTGGCTTCTTATTTCAAATTTTAGATATGGTTTATCTAGGAATTGCTTTTACTACTTTAGGATTGATTTTTCAACTTGTAACACTTCCTGTCGAATTTAATGCAAGTTCGCGAGCTAAAGAAGAACTAATTAAGCTACGCATCGTTCAGGATAGTGAAACTACTGGAATTAGTAAAGTATTAACGAGCGCAGCATTAACATATGTAGCAGGGGTTTTAGCTAGTGCCGTACAAATATTGAGATTAATCTTAGCGGTTAAAAATAACGATTAATTATTTAAATGCTAAAAATGTAGGTACGTCTAATTGGTATCTGCATTTTTCTTATGAAGGAGGAAATTTGATGTTTCGTAAAACATATGCTGAAATTAATTTGAGTAATGTTTTGGCCAATACCCAAAAACTCATTACTTATTTAAAAGACTATAATTATCACATTGGAGTTGTTAAAGCGGATTGCTATGGACATGATGGTATTAAAGTTGTAAAGAAGATAATTGAAGGAGGGTGTAATTATTTAGCGGTTGCTACTCTTGAAGAGGCTTTAGCAATTCGTAAGTATTATAGAACATTTCCCATTTTATGTTTAGGTGTAATTTCAAATGAAGATTTAAAGGTTTGTATCAAAAATCAGGTTACAATTTCAATTACCAGCTTAAATTATTTAAAAAGTCTAAATTATAAATTATTAAAAAAATTAAGAGTTCATTTGAAAATAAATACTGGGATGAATAGATTAGGGATAAGCAGTGAAGATGAACTAAATGAAGTTATTAAAATCTTAAATGATAACGCAATTCATATCGAAGGAATTTACACTCATATTTATAATGATAGCAATCAAAAAGATACTGTAAATCAAATTGAAAAATTTGAAAAAATTACTAAAGGTTTAGACTTATCAAAAATTCCAATCATTCATTTTGGGGCCAGTGGTTACACGCTTAAATATCCAAAACTACCTTACGTCAATGGGTGTCGATTAGGTATCGCTTTTTATGGCCTAATTTCTAATGAACTAGAGTTAAAATCTACTTTCTCTTTATATAGTAACGTTATACAAATAAATGAAGTAAATGGTGGGACGGTTGGCTATAATGGCAGCTATAAAGTTCAAGAAAATGAGCGAATTGCTGTAGTTCCAATTGGTTATGCTGATGGCATTATTCGTCAAAATACTGGACGTAATGTTTATATAAATAATCAAAAATATCCAATTGTTGGAAATGTTTGCATGGATATGTTATTTGTTAGAGTTGATAACAATGTAAATGTTGGTGACGTCGTTGTGATTATTAAAGATAATGAACATGTTATGGAAATTGCTAATCACTTAAAAACGATAAGTTATGAGGTAATATGTAGTATTGGTAAAAGAATTCCAAGAATTTATAAATAATATATTTGAGTTAATGGATTTTTTGGTATATAATTTAATAGAATAGAGGGTGCTAGTTATGAATCAAGTATTGAGTGAAGATATGTTAAAAAAAATTGATGCTTATTTTCGGGCATGTAATTATTTATCAGTAGGTCAATTGTATTTACTGAGTAATCCACTTTTAAAAAGAAAATTACAAGTAAGTGATATTAAGAAAAAAGTTGTTGGACATTGGGGAACTGTACCGGGACAAAATTTTATTTATGTTCATTTAAATCGCATTATTAAAGAACATAATTTAAATATGATATATTTATCTGGTCCAGGACATGGCGGAAATGCAATGGTTGCTAATACTTATCTTGAGGGAAGTTATAGTGAGGTTTATCCTAATATTACCGAAGATGAGGAAGGAATGCAAAAATTGTTTAAGCAATTTAGTTTTCCCAAAGGGATATCAAGTCACGTGGCACCCGAAACTCCTGGTTCAATTAATGAAGGTGGAGAACTAGGTTATAGTTTATCCCATGCATATGGTGCGGTTTTAGATAATCCTGATCTGATTGCGGCATGTGTTGTCGGCGATGGTGAAGCAGAAACCGGTCCATTAGCTACTTCTTGGCGGTTAAATAAATTTTTAAATCCTGAAAAAGATGGCGTAGTATTACCAATTTTGCATTTAAATGGTTATAAGATTGCCAATCCTACTGTTTTAGCTAGAATTTCTCATGAAGAATTGGAATGTTATTTTCGCGGATTAGGATGGAATCCATATTTTGTTGAAGGTGTAGATCCAATGAAAATGCATGAAAAAATGGCTCAGGCTTTAGAAAGAGTAATTGCTGAAATTAGATTAATTAAAAAGTATTCAAATGATTCTAATTTAACTAATATTCATTGGCCAATGATTATTTTAAGAACCCCTAAAGGATGGACGGGACCTAAAGAAGTTGATAGTAAGAAAATCGAAGATACATTTAGAGCGCATCAAATTCCCGTTAGTGATTTTACAAAAGAACAAAATGTTGAACTTTTAGAAAAATGGTTGAGGAGTTATCGTCCCGAAGAATTGTTTGATGCTAACGGAACTTTATTACCAGAATTAAAAGAATTAGCTCCCACTGGAAATCATAGGATGGGGGCAAATCCCCATGCCAATGGAGGCGCTTTGCTAAAAAGTTTGCGAGTTCCGGATTTTAGAAAGTATGCGGTAAACTTTGAAACCCCTGGAAGTGTTGAAGCTCAAGATATGATGGAACTTGGACATTATATTAGAGATGTTTTTAAACTAAATGAAAAGGAAAGAAATTTTCGCTTATTTGGTCCTGATGAAGCTTTATCGAATCGCTTAAATCATATTTTTGAAGTAGAAAGAAGAAGCTGGAATGCTTTTACCAATAACGATGACGAATATTTATCAGTAAATGGTCGAGTTTTAGATTCCTATTTGTCCGAACATTTTTGTGAAGGGGCTTTAGAGGGATATCTCCTTACTGGACGCCATGGTTTTATGCATAGTTATGAAGCTTTTATTCGGGTAGTAGATTCGATGACTAGTCAACATGCCAAATGGTTAAAAGTAACTAAAGAACTTCCTTGGCGTCATGATATTGCATCATTAAATTATGTTTTGTCTTCCCATGTATGGCAGCAAGATCATAATGGTTATACTCATCAAGACCCTGGTTTTTTAAATCATTTAGTAACTAAAAAGGCTGATATTGTAAGAATGTATTTGCCTGCCGATGCTAATTGTTTACTTTCTTGTTTTGACCATTGTATACAAACTAAAAATTATATTAATGTTATAATTGCTTCTAAACATCCAAGACCTCAGTGGTTAACAATGGATGAAGCTATAAAACATTGTACAAATGGAGTAGGAATTTGGAATTTTGCTAGTAATGATCAAGATAAAGAACCAGATATTGTATTGGCATCCTGTGGTGATACACCAACATTAGAAGTTTTAGCAGCTATAACTATTTTAAGACAAAATATTCCGGATATAGTGATTCGAATGGTTAATGTTGTTGATTTAATGAGATTGCAATCAAATGTTAAACATCCTCATGGTTTAAGCGATTCAGAGTATGATGCCATTTTTACAAAAGATAAACCAATTATTTTTGCTTTCCATGGCTATGCTTCTTTGATTCATGAATTAACATATAATCGTCATAATCAGGATTTGCATGTTCATGGATATCGTGAAGAGGGAACAATTACAACGCCGTTTGATATGCGTGTTCAAAATGAAATTGATCGCTACCATTTGGTGATGGATGCTTTAAGATACATTCCAAGATTAAAAAATACTGGAGCCAGATTGAATCAATGGTGCAAAGATAAAATTGTTGAACATAACGAATATATTAAAGAATATGGAATAGATATGCCAGAGGTACGTAATTGGATTTGGCAAGATGAAATCAATAAAACAAAAGAGAATTAACGTTTTTTTAAAGTTAATTCTCTTTTTAAATGGTTATTAAAAACTGTTTCACTGTTGTTTGTACAAAGCCCTAATGCTTGTAATCTATTATAATATTCTTGACTAGGCAGCTGAAGATTAATTTCCATTATTTTTTTTAATATATAAAAAGCTTTTTCTGGGTCCTTGTCATAGATAGTTAGTAATTCAATAACGATTGAAGTAGCAAAAAGGTAAACAATTTTTTCGGATATTGGTGGAGTTAGATAACATTTAAAGATGTTTGTACCATGTTCGCTAATATAATCATTTATACATTGCCGTTCTTCGATTCTATTTTGGCATATATCTAGTTCCATTTCTTTTAATAGTTTTAAAAAAAGATATAAATCATTAGACCTTTTTTTGAAATGGTCATAAGTATGAATTAAAGCAATTAATGATTGGTATTGATATTTTCCGTGTGAAGTATAGTAGTGTAAAAATAAATACTCAAAAAAAGTACTTACAATTTCAATAAAAATCCAATTTTTGGAGTGAATATTTGGATGATAGTTTGTCAAAAATTGAATCCCGTGACCATATTCATGAGCAAGAACCGCTGCGTCTTTGATAGTTCCTTGGGGATTAACATAAACAAGCAAATCATGATAATAAGGAATATACATGCATTCACCATATGTATCATTATCTCCTTGATTTGTTTCAAAATGTAAATGAGATTTTCTTTGTTTATATAAAAGGAGGAATTGTTTATATATGTCTTTTGGGGTGTTTTTTTCCCAAAAATCATGATTAAGTTCTAGCATTTCTTTGCTTGATAGGTTTACATAATAATCGCTATAATCGTATGCAATATTGCATTTTTTGTAAGATTGTTGAGATTGTAAAATATTTGGTACTACTAACTGATGCTCAATAATTTGATAATATTCACGACGTATTTTATCGGCAAAAGTTAAAGGCGGTCTTTTAATTGGCGTAGCTAAGTATGATTCACAGACACTAATTGCATATTGGATTTCTGGTAAATTGTGTTTTTCTTTAAGCTTTTTTAGATGATTGAGTTTCTGAATTATTTCTTCTCGATTATATTTATCTGCCATTTTTCCACCTCTTTTTTTTGAAAGTAGTAATATCATAACATTATTTTGGACAGATAAAAAGAAGAACTTGAGTGAAGTAGTCAACAAAAAGTAGACACTAAAAAAGAATTTCATCTAAACCCTAATTGAGTTTTATACTCAATTGGGGTTTTATAATTTAAAGCATAACTTGGACGCAAATAATTATTGTCATAAAC
>SVAN01000015.1 GCA_015059375.1 Bacillota bacterium
TAAGCATCGCTTTCTTGGACTTTAAATTTATCTTTTTTATTCCTTCTTTAATACGACCTTTGATTTTTTCTATAGTATCTTTCATATCAAATTCCCTATCATATATTCATGATATCATAAATTTAATCTTTATACTACTCATTTTTGATTATTTATTCTTTTGCATTGGATCATTCGACGCAACTTCAATTGCTTGGTCAATTAATTTAGTAATATTATCTTTATATAAAAGCAAAAAGTTTCTTGTTGTTTCAACTACATCAGCTTCATCAATATTTAAGAATTGAGCAATAGCTTTGCTAGAGAAATATTTTTCATCAACGTATCCTAATTTCAAAGCAATGATTACAGCCTCTTTAGCGGACAAATTGCTCATTAATTCTCCAAAGGTAGGCGTTTTAAGTATTTCTAACAACTTGAGGCAATCGCTCTTGGATACTCCCGAAGTCTTTTCGATAACTTCGGTTTTGGTTTTTTCTTCAGTTTCTAAAACGAGATTAGTCGTTTCTATAGAAACAGTAGAATTTTCTTTATTTTCACTAGCATTTTTTGCTTTTTTACGTGGTTTTGCCTTATAATCAGGATTAGATAATAATCTTTTCATTTTAGGAATTAAACTTCCGTAAAACATTTTTGTTTGCTCATCAGTCAATGATTGCGTTGGATTAGGATTTGTCAAATCAGTTCCATAACGTACTGCTATTAATATCCTTTCCTCTTCTGATAATTTTGTTAACATAGCATCAATTTGTTCCTTACTATATTCACTAAAATATTCATAAATAGATTTTATTTCTTTGGCCATTTGCTTATCCTCCTTAGGTAATTCAGTATTTATTATATTTTTTGCTTGTAAAGTTGCAAAATTTACTTTTTTATATTTTTTATTTCCCGTATAATCTTCATTACGATAATTTTCAATATTTTTAAGTCCTTGATCTGGATATTGTAAATATATCGCCAATGACTTTGCATACTTTGAATTTCGCATTTTTCTTAACGCGGTTGCTTCATATTGTCTTACCCGCTCGCGGGTTATTTTTAATGTCTTTCCTATTTCTGCTAAAGTTCGATAACCTTTATCATCTAACCCATAACGTAAGGTAATAACCTTTATTTCATTATCTTTTAAATTACATTTCCATAGTAAATCACGGACATCTTTTTGCATAGCTTGATCAACGTAGTAATCTTCGGGGGTAGGTTCATCCGATGCAATAAAAGTTTCCAATTCACTATCTTCTTCATTTCCTACTAAAGTATTAATACTAACAGTATCGCCTCGCAAGTTTTCTAAATAAGCCGCTTGCTGAGTTGTTATTCCTAACACTTTAGCTATTTCTTCAACACTCGGCATCCTTCCGTACTTTATTTCAAAGGCGGTCGCTACTTCATTATACTTACCGAGTTTTTCTTGAATATGCACTGGCAAACGAATAGTTCGCCCTTGATTCTCTATCGCTCTTATAATAGCTTGCCGAATCCACCAAGTTGCATAAGTTGAAAAACGACAACCACGCGTCACGTCGTATTTATCAACTGCAGTTGTAAGGCCAATATTGCCTTCTTGAATCAGGTCTAAAAACGAAAGTCCCTTCCCTAGATACCTTTTAGCAACGTTAACAACTAATTTTAAATTTCTTTCAATTAAAATGTTCCGAGCAGATTCATCATCTTCTAATAATCTATAACCTAATTCCTGTTCTTCTTCATAGCTCAAAAGCGGCCTTTGAATTTCTTTTAAATATATTTTTACGCAATCTATCGTCCCGCTATCAAGATTAGTATTATTATCGATTTCAATTTCATCATCTATTGCAATTTCAATTCCCTCGAGCATACAATAACCTTCGATAAAACTTTGACCAATATTACTATCGATAACTAGATATAATTTACCGTTTTTAATAGTGGTGATATTCTCCTTAACAATTATTGATAACAGCGTTTTAAATAGTGGTGTATTTTTAATTAAATCCTTGCATACTTCAGGATATAAAATAAAAGATATTTTTTCTAAAAAATTAACAATTTTTTTATAACTTTTAACAGCTTCATCATAATTATTAATTTCTTTAGGATTATTTTCAATTATTTTTTGAGCTATTTCGTAACTAATCTTTGGATCTTCCCATAACGATAAAACATAATGTTTCCATGCATATCGAAGTTTTTTGGTTAAATATTCCTTAACATTGTCTTTCGGAAAATTTGAAATATCATTAATTACTGATTTTAATAGCTCTAAAGAAATTAGCTCTAATTCTTCATTGGTTTTATTTAAAAAACGATACTCATGATGAATCTTCTTAATTTCTGGCATTAATAAATTATAAAGTGTTGTAATTGTATATGTTGTTTGCATATCTTCTTGCCTCTTACCACTTTAGATAAAACTCCCCTATTAATAGAATTTTTCAAAAGATAGTATTATCATATCATTTTTAAAAATAGAATACAATGAATTGCTTAAAATTTTCCAATAAAAAAACTTGAGTTTATCATTATGACTCAAGTTTTTCATCAACTGGATTTTTTTCTCCCAAAGTCACATGTAAAGAACTTCCAGGTATTACTTCACTATTTATTTCTATCGACTGACTTTTTACATAACCGTAACCATCATAAGTAAGCGTAAAGCCCGCGAGTTTAGCGTAATTTTTTACTTCTGATAGACTCCAATTCGTAAGATCAGGCATATGTGATACCCCATCATTTGTTACAACAATAATCTTCGAGCCACTAACGACTTTTGTATTAGGACGAGGAAATTGATTAACAACATACTGACCATTGCCTACTAAAACTACTTTTAAATTATGGCTTTCAAGATTACTAACAACTTCATCTGTTTTTTTCGATGTATAATTTTCTAGTGTTACTATATTATTTGCATACTCAATTTTTTCCTGTTCATTTAAATTTGCATAAGAAGCTATTTCATCGACTGCTTTAGTCACCATATTAGCAACATTTTTTTGCGTACCGACTATTTTTTTAACCGCAGCGTAAACAATGTATCTGGGGTTATCGTCAGGAAAAATTCCTGCTACTGAATAAATATTATCATATTTACCATTTAAATATCCACCCGTAGGTGATGCTATCTGAGCTGTCCCGGTCTTAGCGAGCATCTTTACATTCGTTGGTTGCCACCATTTACTTAAACCATCATAATTAGCATTAAACATAAGTTCTCGCATTTTTTGGGCCGTTGTATCTTGCATAACTTGGCCAATAACCGTCTTGCCACCTTCATAAGTAATCGCACCGTTTTCATCAACAATTTTACTTACAACATATGGTTTTAACATTACCCCATCATTAGTGATAGAGCTTAAAGCTTGCAACATTTGTATTGGCGTAATAGTTATCCCTTGCCCAAAAGCGGCGGAAGCAATTTCACTTTTATATTTAAAAGATAAATCGCCAGCAAGCTCACCAGATAATTCAATTCCTGTTTTACTTCCAAAACCATATTTACGGTAATAACTATCTAATTTTTGAGCTCCCATTCTTTCGTCTAAAGCTAAGTTTGTAGCAGCCACGTTTGATGATAAAGCAAAGCCACGGTCATAAGTTATTTCACCCCAACCTTTTTTATTATGATCGCTAATAACAACATCCGCTACTTCAATCGAACCCGACATGTACGTCTTTTCAGAATCATAAATACCCTCTTCAATCGCTGCTGCCCACGAAAAAATCTTCATTGTAGAACCAGGTTCATACGAATAAGAAACCAAAGGATTTAAGTAAGATGACAGAGTGTTTAAGTTATTTGGATTATAATTAGGGCTCGTGGCAGATGCTACTATCGCGCCGGTTTGGGAATCCATAACAGTCAAAATAGCAAACTCAAACTCATAATTTTCTTCTAAATCGTGAATAGCATTTTCAGCAATTAACTGGATACTACTATCTATTGTTAAATAAATATCGCTACCGGAAACAGCATCAGTTGTTACTGACGGAGCATATGGAAGTTGATATCCATAAGCATCACTTTGATAAGTAACAAAACCATCTTTACCGGAAAGTTCTTCATTAAAATAACTTTCTAAACCTAGTTCTCCAACAATTTCGCCAGCGTCATTGGTTTTAGCATAACCAATAATATATGAAGCGAAATTTCCCATTTTATAATATCTTTGTGTACTTTCAATAAAATCAATTCCTGGGAGTTCCAAATCATCGATTTTCTTTTTAACAATTTCAGTTAAATTTTTACCTTTGGAACCAAATTCAACTTGATATTTATTTTCTTGTTTTAGATACTCTAAAATTTTACTTTCTTCAAGGCCCAGAACTGGAGATAACATGCGGGCTGTATATTCTTTATCAACAACATGCTGAGGATTAGATTCATCAGTAGTTCTTGTGTCACTTAAATAAGCAATTAAGGTATATGAATTGACCGATAAAGCTAACGCTTCTCCCGAAGCATCATAGATTGACCCCCGCGAAGCATATAAAGTTTTAGTTTTGGTATTTCGGGAAGAAGCAAACTCTTTAAGATTGATTCCATCCACATTAACAGATAACGCAACATACAAAAGTTTAACAATTGCTGCGCACAAGAAAAAAGCAACAATTAATAATACATACATACTAGATTTAACTGTTACTCTTTTTTTCATCATTATTTAATTTGTAAGATGTTCGTATTATTATATGAAAGCCCATATTCTTTAGCAATTGCTTGAATATTTTCTAAAGAGGCTAATTCATCAATCTGCATTGACAAACTTTCGTTTTCTTCTTTTTGGCCTTCAATATTACTTTTTAATTCCTCGACATCGATATTCGTTCTAGTTACGATGGCCGAAGTATAAACATTTAAAATTGGAATTAAGGCACATAAAAAGATAATGACACAATACATAATTTTTTCACCTTTTAATAATTTAAGTTTTTTGCCTTTATTCCTTGCCATCTTATATCCTTTCTACAACGCGAAGTTTCGCACTGTGACTACGACTATTTTCTCGCAACTCTTCTTCACTTGCAAGTATTGGTTTACGGTTTACAAGTTTTATCTTTGGCTGATACTCTTCCGGAATTATTGGAAGTCCTTTAACCATTTCATCTATTTCACTATATTTTCTAAATATATTTTTGACAATTTTATCCTCGAGCGAATGAAATGTAATTACACAAATTCGGCCGCCAGGATTTAACATATCAATTGCATCTGGCAATACTTTTTCAAGTACATCTAACTCATGATTAAGTTCAATGCGAATCGCTTGAAAAATTTGTCTTTCGGGATGATTCTTATAAAAATAATTAGCGCCAACCGCGGATTTAATAATTTCTACTAATTCCAGTGTACTCGTAATTTCTTTTTTATTTCGCTCTTCCACAATTTTTTTAGCAATTACTTTCGATAACTTTTCCTCGCCATAATCAAAGAAAATATTAGCTAAATTGGTTTCTGAATAACCATTTACAATATCTTTAGCACAAACGCTGCTTTCTTGATCCATCCGCATATCAAGTGGTCCATCCGCCATGAACGAAAACCCCCGGCGTTCATCATCAATTTGCGGTGAGGAAAACCCTAGGTCAAAGACTATCCCATCGACTTTACTCGATCCCACATCACTCAAAACCGATTTCATATTTACAAAGTTTTCCTTAAAAATTTTGAAGTTATCACTTATACCATGCAAAGTATCTTCTGAATAACTTACGGCGTTTGCATCTTCATCGAAGGCGAACAAAAATCCCTTTTTACACTTCTCTAAGATTTTCTTAGAATGTCCGGCGTAACCAACTGTGGCATCGATATACTTACCATCTTCTTTTACATTTAAATATTCAATAACTTCTTTGTTTAAAACACTATAATGATACGTTTTCAAATAAATTCTCCGCTATCTCTTCCATGTTTTCTGAATTTTCATCCAAAAAGCTATTGAAAGTTTTCTCATCCCATATTTCAAGTCGGTCATTTACGCCGATTATTACGCATTCTTTGGATAAACCGGCGTAACTAACCAATGGGGAGGTAATGTTTATTCGACCATTCTTGTCGAATTCACAGACAGTCGCACCAGAAAAAAAGGTTCTTATAAATGTTCGAGCATCTTTCCGATTGAAAGGAAGTTCGTTTAATTTTTCTACAAGTTTATTCCATTCAGTATGGGAATAAGCGTATAAACACTTTTCAAGACCTCTTGTAATAACAAAAGATTCTCCCATTTCTTCACGGTATTTCGTAGGAATAACTAAACGGCCTTTATCATCAATATTATGATGAAATTCGCCCATCAACATTAAAATCCCCCACTTTCTACCACAGCGTGCCACTGTCTACCATTATCTTACTATAAAGCAAAAAAAAAGTAAATAAATATTTACTTTTTTTCAATTTCAATGTAAAACTTGACAAATTAAATTAGTTTTCTTCTTTTTCAGTAGAAATAACTTCTTTACCAGCATAGAAACCACATTTAACGCATGCTCTATGAGGACGAATTGTAGCACCACATTTAGGACATGTAGTTAATGCTCCTACTTCCTTTTTTAAATGAGTTCTTCTCATTCTTTTCTTTGTTTTACTAGTTCTTCTAAATGGAACTGCCATCTGTTTCACCACCTTTATTATAATAATCGTATAATTTTTGCATTCGAGGATCAATTGTTTTTTCCTCTGACGATTCATTTATTACTTTCCAATTATCACCTTTTAAATCTTTAGCATCACTTTGAGTATATCTAATTGGAACCTCTAGAACAATATTTTCCCACAAAAGTTCCATAATATCAAGCATATTTTGATTATTTATACATGTTTCATTAATATTTTCATCGATTTGAAAGTTAAATTCATAAGGTACTTCTTCAAGCGTCACACTATCACAAAGCATCATTTTCCCATCAACGTTTAACTTACACTTATATTCATCTAAATCGTTTTGATATACAAATCCGCTAGCATGAATATTGTCTAATTTTTTTATACCACTTCCTGCAAAATAATCATCAGTAAAACTAAAATAATCATCAATAGTAATCTTGTCTTTATAGCTTAATTCACTTAAATTAATTTTCATTTCAACACCTATTTATATTATAGCTTAGATTATCTTGATTAGACAAGCGTTAATCCATAACTCTTTTAAACATCTTTTCTAAATCATAGATTGTAAACTTAATAATTGTAGGACGCCCATGTGGACAATTATATGGATTATCACACTTAACAAGCTCTCCTAAAATATATTCCATTTCTTCATAAGAAATATGCATATTAGCCTTAATACTCATTTTACATGCTAGTGTAATTGCAATTTTTTCTTCAAATTTTACCCGATCAAATTTACTATCTAAAAGTAATACCAAGTCAATAATCTTACGAATGCTTTCTTCTTCATAACCTTCTTTTAACCAAGTAGGATGACTTTTAACAATTATCGTATTAATTCCAAATTCTTCAACATCTATATTTAAAGATGTTAAGACATCTTTTTTTTGCATCAAATCTAAAAATTCACTTGGACTAAATTCAATTGTTATAGGAATCAACATATTCATTTTGGCGACTTCTTTTTCGGCCAATCGTTTCATATATCGTTCATAATTAATTCGTTCGTAAGCAGCATGCTGATCAATGATGTACATACCATCTTCATTTTCAGCAATAATGTATGTGCCATGAGCAAGCCCCACCGGATATAATACTAATGATTTAATATTTTGTTCATGAATCACTTCTTCAGATTGAAAATCCATAAAAACTTGCTCATTCTTAGTTTCTGGAATAAGTATTTTTTCTTCTTCAAAAGGAATCTCATCTTTAGTTTCATCGATTTTAGAAACGTCTTCTAAAGGCTTAATAATCAGTAAATTTTCGTATAAAGCAGTTTTAATTGCAGATGTTATCATCTCACAAAGTTCATCAATTTTAGATATTTTAACATCTTGTTTTGTTGGATGGATATTAACATCTACAATAGTGGGATCAGTCTCAATATTAAGAACAACTACTGGATATTTACCTTCAGGTTTATATGTATAATAAGCATCATTAATTGCGTTATTTATTTCGTTATTGCGAACGATTCGATTATTAATTAGCGTTATCATTTGGTTGCGGTTGGATTTTAAAATATGTGGTTTACAAGCATATCCACTTATTGCAAAATCATCATTAACATTTTTAAATTCTAAAATATTATTTGATACTTCCATCCCAAAAATTTCATGAATTGTTTTATGAAGATTCCCAGAACCGCTTGTTTTCACAATCATTTTACCATTATTTGTTAACGTAAATGCAATATCCGGATGAGACAAAGCTAAACGTTCAATAAATGATGTGCAATTTGCGAGCTCAGTGGCATCACTTTTCAAATACTTGAGCCTTGCCGGCGTATTATAAAAAATATTACTCACCTCTATCGAAGTTCCCCTTCTTTCCGGACAAGGTCTAATATCAATAATATGGCCGCCCTTGATTTCAATATAGGTAGACTCGCTGCCATTACATGTCGACATTTTCACTTCCGACACAGACGCAATTGACGCCAACGCTTCGCCACGAAATCCCAGCGTGTCAATAAAGTATAAATCATCTTCTTTATATATTTTACTTGTGGCATGTCTTAAAAAAGCCGTTTTAGCATCCTCTCGATCCATCCCAGACCCATCATCAATAACTTCGATAGCTTTAATGCCGGAACCCGTTAGATTCACTTTAATATTTTCACTACCAGCATCGATTGAATTTTCAACCAGTTCTTTAACTACTGAAGCAATTTTTTCAATAACTTCTCCCGCAGCTATTTTATTAGCGAGAATTTCATTCATTACTTTAATCTTACTCATTTGCCACCTACAATACTCCGGCGAATATCAATAATTGAAGCATTATTGATTTTTAAATGAGTAGTTTCTTTAAAATAGATAAATCCAATGTTACGTATAATTAAATCTGAACCTTCATTAATGTGTAATTCTTCAATAAATTCTTTTTTTATTTTACAAGTTTTAATAATAATTCCCTTAGGTAAAAAAAGAGTTAAATTCACGTCTTTATCAGCATAACATTGAAAATCACCAATACTTAATAAATAACCTTTTTTAACATATATCGTTTTAGGATTAATATAGCCATTTTGTTTAATATTATCAATTATATAATCTTCATAAAATCCTGGAGCATCAATAATCTCTTGATTTTCAATTTTCAAAGTAATAAACTCTTGCGTTGTATTTTTATGATTAGATACAGTAAGTTTCTTATTAAACAAATAGTTAATCAAACTACTTTTTCCACTTGATGTTGGACCTGCAAAAATTACTTTCGGATATTCATATACATAATCTAAAAGATCATTTTTACCATAGCCACTTAAAGTTGATATAAATAAAACATCTTCTAAATGATAAATTTTTTTTAATCTTTCTTTAAGATCATTTATACTAACATTCTTAGGAATCATGTCCGATTTAGTAATTACTAAAACTTTAGGTTGGTTTACTAAATCATAAAGTTCCATCATTTTACTATTTAAATTTAAAATATCACATAAGAATAAAGTAGCCCCTTTCTTATGATTAATTCCTTTAATAATTAGATTATTATCAATAATTTTACTTTCTTTTTCATGATAATTATAGTTAGTTATTTTAAAACACCTTTCACAAAGTTTACTACCTTCTTTGGGCGTATAGCCGCTTTTTTCTTTATCATTACTTTGCAAAGTAATGCCGCATCCCTTACACTTACTCATAATATTTTCCCCTTACCAAAATGCTTTTTTTAGCTAATCGTTTTAAAATCATCTTTTCCCAAAAACGATTAAATTTAGTGGTTGCTGGTTCTTTAGAACCCATTGGATTAACTAAAATACTAACGCAGCCATTTCGGTTAGCGCCAAAAATATCCGTCATAATTTGATCGCCTACGCAAGCTATTTCTTCTGGTTTATAACCATAAGTATTCATAATTTTTAAATATTTTTTCTTAAACGGTTTTCTTGATGAGTAGGCAACGTCTACATTAAGAATCTCTTTAAAAGGAGTTAATCTTTTCTTCCCTGAATTTGATAAAATAATTACTTTAAAATCGGCAGATAGCAAATGAAATAACTCTTTTATATCACTAGTCGGTACCGTTTCTGTATAAGGCACTAATGTATTATCTAAATCAAAACATAAACATTTTATTTTTCTTTTCTTTAAATTTTTATAATTTATATCATAGATACTTTTTTGATAAATATCTGGAATAAATTTTTCCACTACATTCAACTTCTTTCTTTACAAAAATATTTTAACATAAAATTAGCATTTGATGGAAAAATTTCTTTCATGAAAGAGCAAATTAAATTCATTTATTTTGACTTTTTAAGACATAATATAATTTTTACATAAACCTTAAATAATGCGTTAAGTCCTACAGTATCGTACATATTGAAAAAATCGAAAAATGCAATAATAATTTCCAATGAAAAAAGTCCCATTTTTAGGACTTTAAACATTTTTAAAACAAACTTAATTGAGCACTTTCCGGCATACCATCAAAAACATGAAGTTCCCGAAGTTTGTCCACTGTCGTTTTATTAACTTTACCGCGACCAGCAAAATCTTCGACACAAAAGAATTCTTTTTGATCTCTTTCTTCTTCGATTTTATAAGCACAAGCTTCACCTAAACCATCTACTGCCATAAACGGGATAACTAACGCATTTTCATCTTCTTCAATAACAAAGGTCTTAGCTTTACTCTTTTTAATATCAATATTTTTAAATCTAAAACCTCGAGCATGCATTTCAAGTGCAACTGCCAGTGTATCGGCAACAGCTTCTTCTTTGGCGGTAACATCAAATTGTTTTTCTTTTATTTCTTGGAGACGGGCCTTAATACCATCATACCCTCCCAACATCGCATCAATATCAAAATCACTACGACGAATTGAAAAATATGCTGAGTAATAGTAAAGTGGATAATAAACTTTAAACCAAGCAACCCGATAAGCCATCATAACATAAGCGCAAGCATGGGCTTTTGGGAACATGTATTCTATTTTACGGCAACATTCAATATACCATTCAGGAACTGAATATTCACGCATTAACTTCGCATGTTCAAGCCATCCTGCAGGATCTTTTTTAGCTTTTCCTTTACGAACAAATTCCGATATTTTAAAGGCACTTGAGGATTCAATCCCATAATTAATTAGTGATGTCATAATGTCATCACGACAACCAGGCACGCTATCAAAGGTCGCAACACTATTGACAATTAAATCCCGTACGTTACCCTGCCATACATTGGTACCATGAGAAAGTCCCGCGATTTTTACAAGATCCGCAAAATGAGTTGGTTTAATTTCAAGTAACATTTGAATGGCAAAGTTAGTTCCAAATTCTGGGATTCCTAATGTCCCTGTTGGGCATAAAATTTGATCTTTAGTAACCTTTAATGCATCCGGAGAAGTAAATAAACTTATAATTGCTGAGTCATCAAAAGGAATTGTTTTAACATCAACACCGGTGGTATCACCAAGATAACGAAGCATCGTTGGATCATCGTGACCAAGTATATCCAGTTTTAATACGTTATCATGAATTGCATGGAAGTCAAAATGAGTGGTATACCACGTGCTATCCGGTTCATCCGCTGGATATTGATACGGAGTAAAATCAAAGACATTCATATACTGAGGAATTACAATTATACCCCCTGGGTGTTGCCCCGTAGTCCTTTTAACGCCTGTACACCCCATTGCGATTCTTTCAATTTCATAATTATTCATAATAATATTATGTTCTTCGCAATATCCGCGAACATAACCAAACGCTGTTTTTAACTGAACTGTTGATATAGTTCCAGCACGATAAGCATTTTGTTCACCAAATATTTCTTTAACATGATTATGGGCTGACGCTTGGTTATCTCCGGAGAAATTTAAGTCAATATCCGGAACCTTTTCCGCTTTAAAGCCTAAGAACGTAGCAAACGGCATATCTTGCCCTTCTTTACTCATTTTCTCGCCACACTCACAAGTGTAATCAGGCATATCATACCCGCTATTATAAGTTTCTGATAATTTTTTACCATCAATCTCAAAAACCGATTTCTTACATTTTGGACAAACGTAATGCGCCGGAAGTCCATTTACTTCCGTAATTCCCATCATCGTCGCCACCAAAGATGAGCCAACGCTCCCTCTTGAACCTACGAAATAGCCTTGTTCATTACTACGTTTAACTAACATTTGCGCAATCAAATAGATTACGTCAAATCCTCCGGAAATAATACCATTTAATTCTTGTTCAAGACGAGTTTCAATTAATTCTGGTAAAGTTTCACCATACACTTCGTGTGCCTTATTATATACCATTTCCTTAGTTCTTTCTGCGGCATTTTCTAGTTCTGGCGTATATAGTTTATCTTTAATAATCTGCAGTTCTTCAACCATATCCAAAATTTTATTAGGATTTTTAATAACAACTTCTTCTTTATTATCTAAGAAAGAAAAAGCCTCCAGCATTTCTCCTGTTGTCATAAAATACTCGTTTGGAACAACGACATCACTATGATTTAAATAATGAAGCTTACCATTCGTTTTCTGATTAATAATAACTTTTCGATAAATTAAATCTTCTTTTTTAAGATTATGAACATCTCCCACTGCACAAACAAGTTTCCCTAATCTTTGAGCAACATCCACAATTCTTTGCAAATAATTATTATACTCAATTACATTACTAAATTTTTTATCAGGACCAATTAAGTGAGTAGCACATGTATGAGGCATAATTTCAATGTAATCATAAAATTTCATCATATTAGCCAGATTTTCATCATCAGTATTTAATCCCTTATCAAAAACTTCACCAAATGTACAACCACTACCAAAAAGTAGTCCTTCGCGATTATCAATAATATCTTGGCGAGGAATCTTTGGTTCTTTACCTTTTAAAAGATATTTCGTATTAGCAAGTGACACAATCTTAAATAAATTTTTTAACCCCTCAGGAGTTTGAGCTAAGATAGTCATATGAAATGGTCGAGCAAACTTAATTATATTTTCTTTATCTACCATCGTTTTTAAAGCATCAGTCGTTGCCTTCTTTTCATTTTTCAAAGACAAAAGCATCTTATGAAAACATTTAGCAGTACCTTCACTATCATAATCTGCGCGGTGATGTTCATCTTCATTAAAATCAACTTCTAAATTTTGAACTAACGTTGATAGTTTATGATTTCGCCAACTTGGATACATATTTCGAGCTAAGTTCATCGTATCAATTACGGTATAATCGAATTTTCCTAAATGATATTTTTCCATAACTGATGCAATAAATCCCATATCAAATTCAGCATTATGAGCCACTAAAATACAGCCTTCACAAAATTTCAAGAATCTTTTTGTAACATTTTCTTCATTATCTTTGCCCTCAAGCATTTCATCAGTAATATGAGTAAGCTTCGTAATAAAAGCTGGCAATTTTCTTTTGGGATCAATTAATTCATCAAAACGCTCAATTATCTCTCCATTTTTATATTTTACCCCACCAATTTCAATTAAACTATCAACTCCGGAATTAAGCCCAGTAGTTTCCGTATCAAACACCACATAGGTTTGATTCATTAAATCAAGATTATCTTTAGGATTATAAATAATTGTCATGTTGTCATCTACAACATTCATTTCTGCTCCATAGACAACCTTAAATTTTTCATGATCTTCTTTGCCTTTATTTAAATCTTTTACTGTATTATAAAGATCAGGATATGATTGTAAAACTGAGTGATCAGTAATAGCAATTCCCCTGTGTCCTAAAGAATGGGCAAATTTTAAAAGCGCTTTAGTATCACAAACGGAATCCATCATACTCATCATTGTATGAGCGTGAAGCTCAACCCGCTTTTCTTCAGCATCATCAACTATCTTTTCTTCCTTACTAGGAATTATTTCAATACTTCTTGGACTAATAATTGGACATTTTAAGAAAGTGTCCATTTCAACATTTCCCCCAACTCTAATCCAAGTTCCAGGTTTTAATTTTTTCATTATAAAAGCATTTTCTTCTTCATTAAATTTAACTAATTTAATTAAATAACTATCGGTTTTATCACTTACTTTAATACTTATAATGTAGATAGGCCCTTTTTTTCCTTTCTTTTCAACACTCTCAATATTAAAAATGTAGCATTCAAAAATTAAATTCTTTGCTTCCCCAAAAATATTATTTAATGCCGTTACTTCTCCATCCTTATGAACGCCAATAACCATCGGAGATTCTTCTTTTTTTATTTCAATTGTCTTTTCTTTTTCAATTTCCTCTTTGACTGATTGCAAAGCTTCAACATTTAAAGAACAATCAAAATTATAGTTTCCAAGCCCATATCTTTCAAACAAATTAGCTAGGGCCTCAAAATCTTGTTTCACAAGATCTTCAGCCATCTTTGAATTAACTTTAATTATAATCGTATCAACATTAACCTCTAAAGAAAGTTTACCTAAAGATGGTTTATCTCGGTAAAATGACCCTATTAATGCTTCAGCATATTCCCTTTTTTCTTCTTCATCAAAAGAAGCATATTCCATTTTAATGGTACATGCTTTTTCACCTTTAATCTTATTTTTAGTAGCTTCTATTAATTTATCTACTTCTTCTATGGGGACAATTGACTTAGAAACTATTATTACTTCATAATAATCCTTAGCCGAATAATAAATAACTTTTCTAACTTCGGCATCCATAAAATTATCAGTAGTAAATTTAATGCTATCAAAAAATCTTTTTAATTCATCATTCATAGGTACTATCACTTTCTTTTTATATTATTGACTATTATTTGATATTTGTCAAACCGCTTCGAAGACTTTCCGACCACAAAAATCAAATCATTGATTTCAATATTTTCCATTTTCTTAAGGGTATCTGGAAACACAGTAAGTTCAACATTTCCGGTTTCATCTGATGCGTTAATAAATGCCATTTCCTCATTATTTTTAGTTTTAATTTTTGTAATTTTTTCCACTAATAAAATAAGTTTAATATTTTTAAACAAATACGCTTTTGTTTGGTTAACTTTTACGACATCCTTATAAATTGAACAAGGATGATTTCCAACATAAAAGCCATAATATTCATTCTCCTGCATTCTTAAATAATTTTCATCATATTCTTCATAAATATCTAATAAAGGCTTTTCAGCAGATCCATCTTTTAATGATGCATAATTAAATAATATATCGCTATTTTCAATTAATGTTCTTTTGCTATATTTGAAACAATCTAAACATCCAGACAAAACCAACATTTCATAATTTTTTAAATTTAGAATATCATAACATCTTAAAACAAATTCAAAGATATCTTCATAAGGTTTATCTCTTCGCAAAAGAATCTCATCAGCCATTTTTTCTGTAAAATTTTTAATGATACTAAATGGCAAAAGCAAACGCGAATTCTTGTATTGAAATTCATTATTAGAAAAGTTTAAATTAGGTTTTAAGATTTTTATCCCCAGCTCTTTAAGCTCATTTAATAATCTTTTTTTACTTCCATTATCCTTTACCCCAGATAAAATTGTCGTTCTAAATTCTACCGGATAATTAACTTTTAAATAGGCAAGTTCATAAGCTACCAAAGCATATGATACTGAGTGAGCTTTATTAAACCCATATTCTGCAAATCTTCGAATTTTAGAAAACAAATCATGAACAAATTCTTGGGAATACCCCTTAGATATTGCTTTCTGATAAAATTTTTGTTCCTCATTTGCAATAATATCCTCTTTTTTCTTACTCATAGCTATTCGAACATTATCAGCTTCATACTGACTATATCCACCAATTACTTCTAAAATTTTCATTACTTGTTCTTGAAAAATAATTACGCCCTTGGTACTTGCCAAAATATCTTTTAAATCAGGATGAACATGAAACTGGGGATTATTCTTATTTTTAATATATTCATCAATTTGATTACTCGGTCCAGGCCTTACCAAAGCTGTAGCAATGGATAATTCTTCAAAAGAAGACACTTGTAATTTTAGCAAATTATTTTTAGCATATGTCGATTCAAATTGAAAAATATCATCAGTATTCCCTTTTTGAAAAAGTTCATACACTTTCTCATCTTCCAAGGAAATATTTTCTAATTTAAACCCTGGAATTTTTTCAAGAATCTGCCCAATCGTCCCTAAATTTCTTAAGCCTAAAAAATCCATTTTTAATAAGCCCTGCATTTCTAAATATTCCATAGCATACCCCGTTCTAACAAGGTTATTTTCTTTATAAATTGGAATAACTTCATCAAGGCGTTTTGAACAAATAACAACTCCCGCAGCATGCGTAGAAATATTTTTCTTAAGATTTTCAAAACGTAAAGAAATATCATATAGCTTTTCTAATTCAGAATATAATTTTAAATACTTTTGAACAACCGGATTTTTTAAATTTTCCTTTAAACTTTTATTTCCATCAATAACTTTTATAAATTTTTCGAAAAGATTATTATCCGTTTTTAAAATTCTCGCTAAATCCCTTAATACCAATTTACATTTTAGACTATTGAAAGTAATTCCCACCGCTACTTTATCTTCACCATATTTTTCTTTTACATAATCAATTACTTCCCCTCTTCTTGTATCTTCGAAATCGATATCAATATCTGGCATTTTTTTTCGATAAGGATTTAAAAACCGGGCAAAAAGCAAATCATATTGTAATGGGTCAATATCAGTAATACCAATTGCATAGCTTACTAAACTACCAGCTGCGCTCCCCCGACCAGGTCCAACCAATATACTATTCTTTTTGGCGAAAAGAACATAGTCATACACAATTAAAAAATAATTGGTAAATCCCATTTCGCTTATTACTTTTAGTTCTTCCGTTAACCTTTCTTGATACGCTGAGGGAACCATCCCACCACATCTTTTTTCAAGGCCTTTAAACGCCAAAGCTCTTAAATATTCTTCCGAGTTAATTCCCGGCTTAAATTCAGGAATATATTTTTTATCAAACGGAATTTCAAGATTTATCTGTTTAGCAAACTCATCAAGCCTTTTTTGATCATCAGATTCAATATTTAAATTGAAATAATTGGTTTCATCATACGAAAAACTTGATCCAAGTTCACAAAGATATTTTAAATATTTTATATCTTCAGGCTTAAAAACTCTAATACTTTTAACATAAATAACTTTATCACTTATTAAAAGAGCACTTTGTTTTTCTCTAATATTTTGATAACCAATATATAAATTATTTTTCTTTTTAAATTCTTGATAAACCTCTATACTTTCATATGGTAATACAATAAAAAGATTTTCATTTTCTAATATTCCATACGTAAGTTTTGAATCATATTTTAAAGTATTAATTTTTAATAAAGCTAAATATCCTAAATAATTTTTAGCATATAAATAAAAATGCATTTCATTAATTATTACATCCAAACCAACGATGGGTTTAATACCATTTTCTTGACAACGCAAATAAAAATCCATTACTCCAAATAGTTCATCATCACAAATTCCACATGTTTTGATATTGTTTTGCACTAAAAAAGAAAATAAATCCGGTAGTTTAATTAAACTTTTTAATAAAGAATATTCTGTAGTAACTTTTAATGGTATCATAGCGTTTCTCCATCAAATATTATAACAACATATTATTTAATTGACAATTCATTTCATTTTTGATAAACTTATAAACGATTAGGAGGGATAATATGGCTACAAAGCTTACAGCAAAAAAACCTTTATCTGGCAACAAAAGATCTCATGCTTTAAATGCAACTAAGAAAATGCAAAGACCAAACTTACAAAAGAAAACAGTTAACGGTCAAAAAGTAATTCTTTCTGCAAGAGAAGCAAAAACTCTTAATAAAGAAAACTAATTGATTAAAGTTACAATTAACTGGCTAAGATAGCCAGTTTTTTTGTGTATTAAACGTTTTTGCGAAGGTATTCCCGCATCTTTTTTTTGGCCCGGGTTGTAACAACAAAGTCTTGCCAATCATAAGATGGGCTAGCATTTTCATCACAAACAACGTAGATTCGGTCTTTATTATGAAGCTTTGTATCAAGGGGAACGGTTTGACCATTAACCATAGCTCCTACTAAATGATTGCCAATATCACTATGAATTTGATAAGCAAAATCAACTGGCGTGGCATCTACCGGAAGTTCTATTACTTCGCCATCATCAGTATAAACATAAACTTTGTTACCAAACAGTTCATTTTTTATTTGCAACATAAATTCTTCATCGTCGGTAAAGGCAGCATTAATTTGTTTAAGCGAGCGATAAAACTGAAGTTCATTCTTTAATTTTTCTTGCATTTTATCACGAGCGCCCCCCTTTTCGATATCCCATGATGCCGATAAACCATATGCCGCTACTCGATCCATATCACAAGTTCGAATTTGACCATGAACATATTTTCCTTCGGGACCAATCATCGTAGTATGCAAAGATTGATAAAGATTAGTTTTAGGATTACATATATAATCTTTTATTGAACCCTCTAAAGGGTGATAAGCACTATTTAAAATACCTAAGGCAACATAACATTCATCGACTTCTTTAACTAATATTTTTAAAGCTATTAAATCTTTTATATCCGGCAAGCTTTTGCCAGCTTGTAATTTTTTATAAACACCAAATACATTTTTTATGCGGGGATATATTTGATGAGCAATATTTTTATGATTAAGTAAATAATTTATTTTTGAAATCATCTCTTCAATCATATTACTACACTCTAGCTTTACATCATTTCTAATTATTTCTGTTTTTTGATATTCACTAGGATTAATATAGCGAAATGATAAATCCTCAAGTTCGGATTTTATTTCATAAGCGCCAATATAATAAGCAAAAGGCACAAAAATATCTAAAGTTTCATAAGCGTTTTCTTTTTGTTTTTCGGGTTTTTTAAATTCCAAAGTTCGCATATTATGAAGTCTATCTGCTAGTTTAATAATAATTACTCTTACATCTTCCATCATACTTGTAATTATTTTTCTCGTACTAGCACAATTTAGTTTATGTTTCGAAGCGTTACTCATTACAGAAAGTTTAGTTACGCCATCAACCAGCTGAGCTACGGTAGGATTAAAAAGTTCCGCGATTTCTTCTTTCGTAATATCACCATCTTCGATTACATCATGCAAAAGCCCAGCACATAAAGTATCCCCATCAGCATGCATTTGCGCTAAAATATAAGCAACATTTACAGGATGAATAATATATTCCTCTCCACTTTGACGATACTGCCCTTGATGAATCTTACTAGCTACTTCATACGCTTTTGCAACTTTACTTACTTCGTCAGGATTGTACACTTTAACTAAATTAATTAAATCTTCATAGGTTTTACTTTTCATATTCCCTCCCCACTAAAAAAGCGCATCTAAAACGTAATCGTTTCAGATGCGCTCATATCCCAGCATGAAAAATAGGTTTTAAATAATTCAAATGTCTTGGATTTTTTTAAACTACACTTTTCCATACCATTCCCCTAAAAATTAATATTGCTCTAATTGTATAACATAGGTATTAAAAATGCAAGAACAAATTTACCAATTTTTTTCAAGATCAAAATATTTGGCATATTTATAATCAATAATCTCGCCTTTTTTTGTGTCAAGCCAACCCTTGAATTTATGAGACCAATCGGTTAAACTTTTAGCTTCTTTTCCTCTTAGCTGGTGTAACACTTTATTCATTATAGCTATTTCTTCTTTCGTAAATAATGATACATCACATTTCTGCGTTGGTTTAAAAAGAATTCGATCTTCTTCATCACTAACAAATTCCAAATAATTTTGTTTTATCAAAAAAGATAAATATGCATCCTTATTATCGATAATTGGGCCATAAATTCCATGCGCATATTTTAATGATGTAATTGGTTTATTAGCTTCTTTTTTAGATTGAAAATCAATAGAAAAAAGATTCTTCATTATTTGGGTTTTGGTTAAAAAATTATTTTTTAACACGTATAAAAATACATTTATAGTTTTCAAATCTAATTCTGCATTAACTGCGTTATATATTTTAAAATACGTTTCATTATCTATTGAAGACTGATTACTTTTTAAAATATTTAAAAATTCATTTTTATTATTAGATATTTTTTGATAAATCAAAAGATATTGTTTTTGTGGTAAGGAATCAGCATTTTCATATCTTACAATAGTCCTTTTACTCCAACCTAGGGCTTTTGCAAATAATTCTTGTGACAAATTATAGGAATTTCTAATTTCTTTTAATTTTTCAAAACTCAATTCATATTTTTTTAGATATTCATTATAAATATTATACAAAGAACTATCAAGTCCTTCATTTATTAGCTCATTTTCACAATAAGGGCATGTAAAAACATCCTCTTCAACATGAACCTCATGGTTGTGGACTGTATAAGTATTTTTTTCTCTTTTACAATTTGGTTTTACATCTTTGTTACAATTAAAACAATATATTTTTTTCTCCATAGCATTCACCCTCTATACTAATAACTTTCATGGAAAGATATGCATATCAAACCTTTATCATTAATAGTAAGTTTTATATATACCAATTTTTTATTAATACTCTTTTTAAAAATATAAACTTCTGAATTCATATCCCTTGAATAGTCTTTATCACGGTCAATTTTCACGCAGTCTGTTGCTTTCAAGGTACAAATATACTCCCATATATCTTTTTCTTTCATAATTCCGATATCAATTAAAGCTTGTTTTGCAGATATAATTTTACCATTAATATTTAATTTTCGATAACCAGCAAAGTAACAATTTCTTTTCTTTATCTCATTTTTACAAATTTTCAAAAATGAATTAACTGTCTCAAAATCTAAAGTACTTAACATGTTACCTCCTGTGCATACAACTACTCCTTTCATACTACTTTAATTATATACCCATATGATTTTGGTGTCAATTGTCACCTTATTTTCTCTGGAAAAATCTTTGATTATATCGATAATTCTTTCTTCACTATAATTTGATGAATTTTACAATAAATGATAAATAATTACTTTAACTAATTTAAAAATAATCAAATTAAAGATTCTGCTAAAAAATAAAGTTACTAAAAACTATTAGCTTTAAATTAAAAAAACAATAAAATAATAATAAGTTTAAAAATTTATTAAATTCATATAATATTAATGCAGATGAAAATTTGCCGATTTTATGGCAAAACATTGACTTTTTGCATAAAATCTAGTATATTATTATTGCATTTGAAAAGGTGCATTAATATGTAAATGTTAATCGCTTCTAGGTGGTGCGAGCAATAAATGATCCTAGTCGTGAAATGTTAATCGCTTCCGAGTGGCGCGAGCAATAAATGATCTCGGTTGTAAATGTTTGAAAACTCTAGCTATTGATAGAGTTTTCTTTTGCTTTATGATAAAATCATTCTAGGAGTTGATAACGTGAAAGTACAGACTGGATATTTATATCATCTTAAGATGAATTTTTTGATAGAATCAATAAATGATAAATCACGAAAATGGTCACTCTAAACCGTCTTACCTAGCTATAAAAGATGATAAAATATTATGGTTTATTCCTTTAAGTACTAAAATTGAAAAATATAGAACTATTATTGAAAAGAAAGAAAAGAAATATGGAACTTGCAAAACTATATTAATTAAAAAAATTAAAAAACTACCAAAATAATAATATAAATTATCTTGGTAGTTTTAATTTTAAACCAATATTTTATTGTGATACAAAACAACTATTTTACCTAACAAAAGCTAAATAACATAAAAATGCGATAAATATCAAGAGTAATATAATACCGTTTATCCCATCTTTAGTTTTATTATCTTCAGGTATTCCCATTGCCATAGCTGTTAAATACCCAGCTATAAGCCCCCCAATATGACAAGCATTATCAATATTTGGTATCATAAAACCGACAAAAAGATTTAACAAAACTACTGGAATAATTCTATTATATAAAGCCTCTTTTAAGTATAATCGGAAACGATACCCAAAATAAACCATAGCACCCAAAATACCAAAGATAGCTCCACTAGCACCTACGGAAGGAATCCCGTAGTTAAAACCTGCGCTAAGCAGAGCTCCGGCTACCGCACTAAGCAAATATATAAATATATATCGCCCTTTTCCATATCGAGCTTCAACTTGAGGCCCAACAATATAAAGAGAATACATATTACATAATAAATGAGCTAATCCACCATGTAAAAAAGCATATGTAATTAATCGATATACTTGGCCATTTCTTATTGCTTGTGTACTTGTAGCCCCTAAATTAATTAGCGTTCCACTTCCCCAAATTAAAGATGCTAAATACGCAGTAACACATAAAGCAATAATTATATACGTTACATAAATCTTTTTCGGAGAAAAAATCTTTTCAAACCGTTTATTTTCTCGTTCTGTTTTTTCATTAATGTCTTTTGTTACATTAAATATTAAATCAAGACCATTTGTATCTTCCAAAAGATTATCCTTTATATTTGGAAAAACCTCCAAAATAAGAGCATTATTACCAATTTCTGATAATTCATGAACCTTAACATTGTCAATATTATTATCACTTGTATCATTCACTTTATCATCAGCATTCAAATTAATATTAAGAGCATTGATACTTAGTGACATTGTTTTCTTTTTTATCTGCCTTAAAATATCACGAACTCGATATTGATCAAAGCGAAATTGCTCATCATTAAAAATACGATTACTATTAATTCGGATTACCCGATACGGCCCATCTAATTTTTCAAGCCAAATCTCATCTTTAACACCATGAACATAGATTGGTGAATAATTTTCTTTGGTTACAAAATAATGAACTAAACTCATTAATATTTGATCTTGTTTTCTTACATTTATTGAATCCATTTTCTTTCCTTCCTTGTTTATTATAACTTAAATAAAGCATTTAGTAAAATCTAATTAAGTCTATCCAAAAATTCACTAAATTCTTTTGGCAATTCACTTTCAAAATGTAATTTTACTTTAGTAATTGGATGTTCAAAATCAATTGACTTCGAATGTAAAAATTGACCGAATTCCGTAGCTTCTTTTGCATTGTACACTGGATCATTATGAATTGGAAAACCAATATAATTCATATGAACCCTAATTTGATGTGTTCTTCCGGTTTCTAAATTAAGCTCTACTAAAGTATAACCTTGATATCGTTTTAATACTTTCAAATGAGTAATAGCTTTTTTTCCATCTTTAAAAACCCCCATTTTATTAAAATTTTTATCATCTCTTTTTATTGGTGCATCAATTGTTGCCTTATCATATGGTAATTCGCCACACAAAAGAGCAACGTAAGTTCTTTTGATATCATGATTTTTAAAGCCTTCTGCTAAGACTAAGTGGGCAGCATTGTTTTTGGCAACTATCATTAACCCAGAGGTATCTTTATCAATTCGGTGGACAATCCCTACTCGAGCTTCCCCATTTACATTACTCAAATCATTAGTATATGCCATTAACCCATTTACTAAAGTATTTGTATAATTTCCACTTCCTGGGTGGACAACAAGCCCACTTGGTTTATTAATAACCATCACATCGTCATCTTCATACACAACATGAATATCCATCTTGCATGGAACAATATCAGTATCTATTTTATAAGATTCATCAATATCTATTTCATCATTTATCTTTACTTTATAACTATTTTTTTTCGTTTCTTCATTAACTAAAACAAACCCAGCAGTAATCATTTTACTAATTAGTTCTCTTGAATAATCAGTATTACTAGCTAAATATTTATCTAATCTTATTCCTTCTTCACTTACTACGATTTTCATTATCTTCTCCCATATAAATACTATAAAGTAAAATTAAAATGCCAATACAAATAAAACTATCTGCAAAATTAAAAATTGGATAATTATAATTAAAAATATAAAAATCAATAAAATCAATTACGTAGCCATATACAAACCGGTCGATAAGATTACCAAAAAGGCCACCAAAAACTAAAGCAAAAGCTATTGTATTCCTTTTGTTTTCTTTGAAGTGTTGCATATAAAAATACATGAATATCATAATAGCTATACTTATTAGGATAATTAGCCAGCGATGTCCCTGCATCATACTAAAAGATACGCCATCATTGTAAGCTTTGGTTAAATATAAAAACCTATCAAAAATAGTTACGCTTTTACCAAGGATTAATACTTTATCTAATACTAATTTACTTATTTGATCAATAACAAATAAAATAATACTATATAATATAACTTTCTTTTTCATATTTATTATTCTATCACAAACTTGAGAAATGATAAATAAAATTTATACTCTCACTAAAATAACATCTTTACCTATCTTTTCTATTTCATTAAATTTAAAACGAATTTCATCCTTTTCAAAAGATTTGCGAAAGATTTTTTTATTTTCAGCGACAAAAGAAACGATATTTCCTTCGTTATCTAAAACAACATCCACAATATGCCCATAGTTAAGCCCCGTCGCTATCGATATTATTTCTTTTTCTTGCATTTCCGATAAAAAAACATTCATACTTAAATATATGAATGTTTTTGACAATTATATCAACATCATTGTTGAAAACTCAAAAATCGTCGACGTCGGGCGGACCAACGAGCCGCCAGCGCCGCTGCCCTATCGGGCCGTTCTATCCTAGTTCATATGGTAAATCATATGTTCCTTGACCCTCTTTTTTTTCTACGCTAGCTTCCAGATACAAGACAGGACGCGCCGCAAACTCGTCGTTGACGCTCTCGCCGCCGACGTAGCCGATGAGATTATCGGTGCGTCCACGCACAACGAACGCACAGTAAGAAAAGTTAACGCCAACACACGGAGAAATTAACCATTCATCGTCGCCCCAGTATAATAACCAATCCACCGCTGCACATGAGAAATGATAATGATATAACGGTTCTGTATTTTCATTATTACACGAACTTCCATAAGCAGCATATCCATAATCACTTGGATACATTAGTCCGATTGCCGCTTCTTTTGTCGCATCTGCGTCTCCTAGAACTCCATTTCGATGTCCTGGAGTACCTGTATTTCTTTCTTTTTCATACCATGCTGACGCATACAAACCACGATGACCAACGGCATCAGCTCCTCTTAAATGCCATAGGGAATATTTATTATTATATGTTGCTATTTGACCTTGAGCAGTTGTTGATAGCGAGCTTAAGTATTCTCCGTTTAAGTACGCATTTAGTGTTGAGTTCACCCAGTCATTTTCGCCTCCAGTATCCCATGCCATACGTGTTTCTAGTGGTGTACTTCTTGCTATCTTGGTATATTTTTTACTCGGATCTAGTCCTACATCTGCTCCATCAAATACTCCGATTATTCTCCATCTTTCACATGTTGTTGTATCATTATCATCTGTGCAATTATACCATACATAATTATCGGGATCTTTTCCTTCATATCTTACACCATTTTGATTTACTACTCGATAAATAGAGCCATCTTGACTTGATGTATAGTCTTCTGATCTTTCTAAAGCAAGAACTGTTTCTGATAAATATTCTTTAGGAGCTTCATAATAAAGTTCGTACGGGCTTTCTTCTGAACCATCTCCACCTACTACTTCTACTTCACTTGACAAATACAAGGTAGGACTCGTGAGACTCTCATTGTAGACATAGTCGTTGTAGACATATCCCCCCTCGGCGCCATACACACTGAACGCACCGTCGGAACTGTCAACACTCGGAGAGATTAACCATTCGTACGCATCAAACATAAGCCAATCTACTGCTCCGCAGTTTTCTTCATATAAATTTAACGGTTCTGTTGTTTCATTATTACATGCAGTTCCATAGGCTGCATATCCATAATCACTTGGATACATTAGTCCGATTGCCGCTTCTTTTGCCGCATCTGCGGCTCCTGCGGTACCATTTCGATATCCTGGGGTTCCTACTGTTATATCTCTTTCTGCTCTATACATATCTGGTGTATTATAAGTTTGAAATTCTGACAAAGTTGGGCCCAATAAATGCCACTTTGAGTACCGATTGTTATATTTTGCAATTTGACCTTGAGCAGTTGTTGATAGCGCGCTTAAGTACTCTCCGTTTAAATATGCATTTAGTGTTGAGTTAACCCAATCATTTTCGCTTCCATCAGATTCCCCTGAATCCAAACAATCACCATCGCCGTTGGCATCATCATTACAATCCCATACCATATATGTTTCTAGTGGTGTTGCTTTTTTTATCTTTGTATATTTTTTATTTGGATTGAGGTTCATATCTGCACCATTAAACGTACCTATTATTCGCCATAATTCACATGTAGAAGTATCCGATTCATCTGTGCAATTATAATACACATAATTATCCGGATTTTTACCCTCGTACCTTACCCCATTTTGATTTACTACCCGATAAATAGAGCCATCTTGACTTGATGTGTAGTCATCTGCTCTTTCTTTGGCAAGTACGGTTTCTGAAAGTGTATATATTCCGCCACCGGTTAACGCTTCAATATACGCATATACTTCACACTCTATTTCACTTGATGATGTTATTTCTATTTTTCTTCTGACAATATCGACTGTTGCATTACTATCACTACATGTTGTTCTTGTACTATCTACTTTATATACATAATCATTTTTAGGAAGGCCTCCTACTTCTTCATAATCCCTACTTCCCATTGTTTGTTCAACAAATAACCGAAATGATGAATCGGATGCATATCCATCTACTGCATCAAAATACACTTTA
>SVAN01000027.1 GCA_015059375.1 Bacillota bacterium
TAGACGTTTTCGAGTCGCATTATCAGCCTCAAATATATTTTTTTTCATTACAAACCTCTTTGAACAACATTTCGTTACATTATTTTTGATTATAATGAATATTTCTTTAAAGTCAATAAGTAATTTTATTAAAATTACTTAAAATAATTTGCTTTAGATTTAACAAAAATATTTCAAATAAAATTTAAAAAAACTATTGACTCTTTGAATTTACTTTTATATGAGTCCGACTCACTGATTAAACAATGATTTATTTTTGATTTAATCAAGATTTTAAAACTAACTTTATAAGGTTTAAAATAATGAGTAATATTGTTATGGCCGAAATGCCGGAAAACTATGACACAACTGAAGACGTTAATCACTCTGATGTTGTAATTCAACAAGAAGTATTACAAAACATTGCTTCTAAAAATAATTATTTTATGACAATTAATGATATTGTCGATGCTAACAAGTTATCACCTGAAAAGTTGTTAGATTTGATTGATTCTGCAGCTAATGATAATCTATTTCCTTCAACCAAATTAAGCGGTCAAGAAATGATTGATCAGGTTAACAAAATGCGAGAATGGGTTGATAGTGAACAAAGCATATTAAAAAGCGCTCCATTATCAATGGATGCTTACAATAAAAAGAAAGCTATCTTACAGGCTCGTGCTGCTTATGTCTTACTTTATGAATGTTATATTGGTGAAGAATTGCGTAAAATTCCTAAAAAAAATGGCACCAATAAAAATTCAAAAGGTCGAGCATCTGGAGATGTAAAAACTAAAGCAGAAGTTATTAAAGATAAATATGGACTATCTCCTCGTTTAGCTCGAGATTTTCAGGATTTAACATGGGAAGGTGTCAAAGCAGCCATTGAAATTGCAATTAAACAAAACGATATCCCTACAAGAGCTCTAGCATTATCTAAATCTACGAAGAAAAAAGTTAAAATTAATAGTCGTAGTGAAGAAAATAAATATCCTAAATTTGAGTTAGATAATATTGAAGAAAGTGAATACAAAACACTAACATTAGAAAAACCGCTATATGTTACTACTCTTTTTTCAAATATTTCGTTAGGCCTATCTAGAGCTCATGAGTTAAATATACATTGTGCTGTAGCTGCAGAGTGGGATAAAACTAGAGCATGTTGGCATGAGTTGCTGTTTCCTGATTGTCATATGGTGCAAGGTGATTTTACATCAGATGAATGTTTTAATGAAGCTCTAGAATGGCACCGCAACAAAGGTTGTACTATTGTTATGGCAAGTCCATGCTGCGAACCATTCTCTAATCTTAATAATTCATCAAACAAGGGAAATGTACCTGAAGCAAAACAATTTTATCATACAACTAAATTTATGAAAGAATCACAAACATATGGATTTATTATTGAAAATGTACCAAATTTTATTGATGCTCGCCCTAAAATTGCACATGACGTTCTCAAAAACGAAGATGGATATATTCGTTGCATTGGCGAATACATACGTGATGAATTAGGTGCTGATTATTATTTAAATATTGGTATATATACAGCTACGGATTATGGCTGTGTTGAAGACCGAAAACGTCTTATAATAATAGGTGTGCGCAAAGATATGAGCAATGGACCTTGGAAATTTCCCAAAAAACATTCTGTAAGAAAAATGCTATGGGAAGTAATTGGTGATTTGAGAAGCCTAGAGAATGGTGAAATTGATCCAAACGATCCATGGCATTATGCACGAACTTTACCAGAATGTATTGTAAATTTTTTAGAACAAACTCCAACAGGATGTTCTGCTTGGGATAATGCAGAAGATTTTCAACCAGTACTTGATAATGGTGAATATCCTGAAGCTAAATTTAGCAAAGGATATGTGCGAAATGATTGGCAATATCAATGTCCAACTATTACAACAGGAAATGGAGAAATAAGTGATTTATCGTCCATTCATCCAGGAAGATATAATCCTGAGACTAAGAAATTTACAGATACACGCGTATTTTCACTAAGAGAGTTACAGCGCATCATGGATTGCCCAAGCGATTTTTTTGACAAGCTGAATCTTGCAAGAGATGAAAACGGAATGCTTGAACAGAAGACAGAAAACAATCTACGCAAAGCTATTGGTCAACACTTTTGCCCGATTCACGTTAATGCTTTATTTAGTACCATGCCCTTACCAGTAAATGATAACAATAAAACAAATGACGATATTGCCGTTTAGTGTTTGTATAAATAAGGAGGTAGTTTCTGGCTATCTCCTTATCGCTTTTAAAATTATTGTCGTTAACGTCAAAAACTTTTTAACATAGCTATTATGCATTTTACGGACAAATGTTCTGCTTTCGTTCTCGCGGTTTTCTGCATAAAAATTTTTTATAAGCCAAAATATAAGAATCAAATGTTCTATGAAACATAAGTACGTGAAATTTAATTATATAGGATTTCTACAATAACGTATTTTGGGCTTAAAGATTTGCTCTTTTAACAAAAGTACATAACCGATATGTATTTGTTATTATTATACTCAAAATTTAATGATGATTATAAAATATATAAGGTATGATATAATGAATAAAAATAAGAATAGAATTAAAAATGAGTATGTAAACTTTATCAATACTACTTATAATCCTACACACTTTTTGACTGTTAGATTACCTAAACATTGGGAAACTGAAAATTTATACTATGCAGTTGGAAGATTAAGACTGATTATGAAAGTATTCGAAAAATCTCTTATAAAAAATCATTGGAATAAACATCATCTACCATTTATAGCTACTTCTGAGAAAGGTGATGGTTTGTATTGGCATTTCCATATATTATTTAATCATGATAAATATACAAATGAGATGCTACATAAAGCCATAAAAAAGACAATTAAGACAATAAAAGGCATGTCTGATTACTGTTTAATGTTAAAAACAATTGAAGAAAATGATATATATACCTTTCTGCAATCATTAAATAATACTAATTTTTACTG
>SVAN01000016.1 GCA_015059375.1 Bacillota bacterium
TTCTTTAGTCCAAAATTTATTTGTTCCTCCTTTGGGTCTTCCTCGCATTTTTATCATCTCCTTATTTTATTATAACAAAAAAGTGGACCACATCTTTTTATGTGTCCACTTTTATATTATCACTTCATTGAGCTTCTTCTTTAAAACTTTAGTTTATAAATATATTTTTTTAATCCGAAATAGGCAAGTTGTTCAATAATGTGTGCAATTTCGTTAACGTCTTTATCAAAATCATTTTTTATCCAAAAATTAATTACGCCCAAAGCACCGTTAAATAGAAAAATTGAAGCATATTCGATATCTTCTTGAGAAATACCAGGTAAATCTTGTTCCCATTTATCTTTACAAGTTTGATAAACTATTTCTAGAATTTCCTCTAAAAAATTAGTAGTTGTTTTATTGGCAAAAAGGATTTTTACTAATTTTTTGTTTTCAATAAATACTTTTAATAACGCTTTTGCAAAATTTGATACTGTATATTCGGTAATAACTTCTGTAGTATAGGCCTCAATCAATTCTTGGGAAAAGTTTTCTTCGATTTTTTCTAGTAAATCATAAACATCTAAATAATAGCGATAAAAGGTTGCTCGATTGATATCGGCAATTTGGCATATTTCGCTTACTGTAATTTTTGTTATGTCTTTTTCCGATAGTAGGTCAATCAGTGTTTCTTTAATAATATTTTGGGTATATTTTGTTCTTCGATCCATAAAAACCTCACTTTTTAAACAGATTGCATGCTATGTGTTTAATAATTATCACCAGTTTGGAAGATTGATGGTTGCATGTAAACATATAATGATTATATAATACACTTGTAATTTATTCAACAGGTGTTTAAACAGAAAGGGAGAAATATGAAAGTTTTTGATAAAATAGTAAAAAAAATTAAAGGAAAGCATCCATGGGAAAAATTCTATGGAGATAATTACAAAGGAATTGAAGTTCCAGATATGTCAATATATGAGTTTCTAAAAGAAAGGAATCAAGATAATTTAGATAATATTGCGCTAAATTATTTTAAACGAAAAATAACCTTTCGTCATATGTTTGATGAAATAGACTTGTGTGCCAAAGCAATGCGTAGCCAAGGTATTAGACCAGGTGACGTTGTAACTATTTGTATGCCAAATACTCCTGAAGCAGTAATTGCGTTTTATGCAGTAAATAAAATTGGTGCTATTGCTAATATGGTTCACCCATTGAGTGCTGAAGAAGAGATTAAGCATTCACTAAATGCTACTGATAGTGTAATGCTAATTGTCATCGATTTAGCTTATAAAAAAGTAAAAGAAATTATTGATGATACTAAAGTTTATAAAACTATAATTGTCTCTGCTGGTGATTCCATGCCTAAAGCATTAAAACTAGGTTATACGTTAACAAAAGGACGAAAAGTAGAAAGACCTAAAAGTAGTGAAGACTTTATGTATTGGCATGAATTTGTTCTAAAAGGAAAAAGATATGGCGAAAAGGTGTTAGCTAAGACGACAAAAGATCAGCCTGCTGTTATTTTACATAGTGGGGGAACAACAGGTGTACCCAAAAATATTGTGTTATCTAATGGTAATGTTAATGCAGTACCAGTTCAAGCTGATATAATGCTTCCGGAACTCAATGGTGAAGATAGCATGTTAGCTGTTTTGCCGCTATTTCATTGCTTTGGTTTAGTAGTATGTGTACATGTGCCGCTTTGTATAGGTGCTAGCTCAATTTTAGTTCCTCAGTTTGATGCTAAAAGATTTGATAAATTATTAACTAAATATAATCCAACATTAGTTCCTGGCGTTCCAACTTTATTTGAAGCCTTAATAACTAATAAGCATATGGATAATGTCGATTTATCGTATATTAAATATATCGTTTCGGGTGGCGATACTTTAAGCCCTGCTAAAAATGAAATGGTAAATAATTTCTTAAAAGAACATAATTGTTATAAAACAATAATTCAGGGTTATGGAATGACTGAGACAACTGGCCCAGCTACCTTTGGTGCTCTAGGCTCTGATGTTTTAGGGAGTGTAGGAATTCCGCTTCCAGGGAATGAAGTTAGAATTGTTAATCCGGAAACTCGTGAAGAATGTAAAACTGGCGAAATTGGTGAAATTTTACTTGCCGGACCTACCGTTATGCTTGGATATTTAGATAATGAAAAAGAAACTAACGAAATGTTAGAAAAGGATAAAAAGGGTAAGGTCTGGGTTCATACAGGTGACTTAGGGTATATGAATGAGGATGGTATTTTATTCTTTGCTCAAAGATTAAAAAGAATGTTAATTGTATCTGGTTATAATGTATATCCGTCACATATTGAAGAGGTTATTATATCGC
This sequence comes from Bacillota bacterium, assembly GCA_015059375.1. Taxonomy (GTDB): domain Bacteria; phylum Bacillota_I; class Bacilli_A; order RF39; family UBA660; genus UBA6448. The sequence goes on from SVAN01000016.1 coordinate 2,332, forward strand.
ATCCAGATGTACTAAATTGTGGAGTAATAGGTATTCCTCATCCTTATAAAGTTCAAGTGCCAAAAGCTTTTATTGTTTTAAATAATGATGTGAAATTGACCGCTAAAGTAAAAAGCGATATAAAAGAATATTGTGAAAAGAATTTAGCAGCTTACATGATGCCAAAAGAGTTTGAATTTAGAGAGTCGCTTCCTAAAACTTTAGTAGGAAAAGTTAACTATCGTGAACTAGAAAAAGAAAATTCAAAGTAGTTTTCTTTTTTTTATAATAAATTATATTAAGTGAATTGTTATGAAAGGTTAAAACACTGACTATTTTTCTAAAAATAAAAAAAGTAATCTATAAAAGATTATTTTTTATTGAGAAATTTTAGCAACTACGTCATCAATAAACTGATTTACTTCATTATCATAATGGAGAATATCTTTGGCGTTTAAGCAATTATTAAATTCTTTATCAAAAATCACGTCCATCCCAGCGCTTTCAGCAAAGCTAGTTAGACTATTAATAACAGATTCGGTACTATATTTTTCTTTGCCTTTAGAACCAATAGCAACTGCAATAAATTTTTTTCCTTTTAATTTTCCCGTGGAATACAATGGATTTAAACGATCGATAAAAATTTTTAAATCTCCGGATAATAAATTCCATCTGGCGGGTGAAATAAACATGATATGTTCTTCTGTTATAATTTTATCAATATTATTTTTCATATCATCTGTAAAGTCACAAATTCCATTTTTATCGCAATCCATACATCCGGTACATAAATGAATTCTTTGATTACCTGGTACGATTATTTCACAATGAATTCTTTGTAAATCTAATTTTTGTTGAATATTTTTGGCTAAATTATAGGAATTTCCTTCGCGTCTTGAACCCACTACTATTAACATATTAAGTCATCCTTTCATATGTAGTATGTGTAAATCGAAGGCTAAAAATGCATTTTTTTTAAAATATCTTCTTTTAAGTCGGACCCATCAAAAACAATTAATATTAAAAGATTGATGATGCCAAAAAAACCTGCAAGATAAATAAGTGTATTTAATTTAGCGTAATTTAAAGAAACTAAAATTAAAGGGACAAACTCTAAACAAATATTTAAATAAATATAAGAACTATTTTCTCGAAAAGCAAAATAATCGACAAATCGCAATATCAACATGAAGGTACCGTATGAAATACAAAGTGAAGGAAGAACATAGTTAGTGCTCCAACCGTGAAATCCAGTATAAATATCCCAAAAAATGGATAAAAAAGTAATTACAAAGCTTAATGCCAGTAACAATTTGATAACTTTTCTCTGGCCGTTTAAAATGTTGTAAAAGACGTAGTAAGATAAAAAAATCTGTAGTACAGCGAAAAAAGACCATCTAATATTTGGAGTTAAAAAATAATTAAGAGCAATAACAGATAATGAGATTAGTGAAGCTAAAAAGAAAACAATTTTTCTAAATAAGCTTTTGTTAATAATATCATTAATCATTGGATAAGAGCTTTGAAAATCTGGGCTAGACTCAATAGCACTATTACACAAGGGACATTGATTAGCAAAAGTATCTAAATTAATATGACATTTTTTACATTGTTTCATTTAATATCACTTCCTATATTGCTTATAACCAAAATTTGGCTATTAATATCTTTTTGAATTTCTTTTAAAAAGTTTTTTTCAATATCTTTACTAATAAAATGACTGCTGAAACATAAAATCAAATTATTTTTAAAACTACAGGCAGTTAGCTGCTGATCTTCTGTACTAGCAATGGCACAAAAAGAGGATATATACTTTTCGTATTCGCTAGGTAGTCTGATAATTCCTAAATTGGATAAAGCAGAAGTTTGTCCTTTTTTTCCTTGATTTGCAAAAAATTTTAAAGCAATATCTTTAATAAATGTTGGGATTATTCTGATTACTAAAACTTTTTCAATCAACATGTAAGAATTAAGTTTTTTTTGTAAATTTTCTTTTGTTAGTTCATTTTTAAATTGCTCAGCGATGACCTTTATAATGTCTTCGATTTGTACTTCTTTTTCTTGCGCTTTATATGTAGCTAAAAAAGTGTAAAAGAAATTACGTACAGTTTTTGATGGAAAGATAGTTCGTAAATCAACCGGAATTGTAATTCCAATTGGTCTTTTTAAATCTTTGACTCTAGCATTTTCAATAATACTTTTGATGTAAGTTGCTGTAAGATAAATTGTTATTGTTGTTTCATACTTTTTAGCTGCTTTTTTTATTTGGTCCACGGGAAGGTGCATTTCAATAATATCATGATTAATTGTGTCTTTTTTAGGATATTTAAGTTTATAACCTTTTTTGATATTTTCAATTTTTATTTTAAACTTAGACTTATCAAATGTTTTAAAATCATCTTTTTCTTTTTCAGAAACACTTGAATCGTTTAAAGGAATATCTAAACCTAATTTTTCTTTAATATTGATATAAGAACAAATTAAGTAAGTAAAAAATTCCATTGCTCCATGTCCATCTGCTAAAACATGATAAACTTCTAAATGAACTCTTTTTCTATAGTAAGACACTTTAAAAAGTAATTCTCCCGTTAATTTACTGCATGCGAAATCATTTTCTTCTTTAACAAGCGGTTTGTAGTCACTTTTTTCTAAGTAGTGCCAGAACACGCCATTTTTCATCGTATATAAAAACATGGGATATTCTATTAAGGTTTTATCTAATGCTTCTTGCAACAATCTGCTATTTACATTATCGTTTAGCGTACATGTTAGTCTAAATACATTTGTATTTAAATTGGTTGTTGTTGATGGCATGATTTTTGCAGAATTATCTAAAGCATACCAATTTCTTCTTTTCATACTTCTTTTTCCTTGCACATATTATATCATTAAAATGGAAAAAGGCTAACTAAAAATGTAGAAAGAATAATAGATGCTAATATTGGTGGGGAAGTCACATATAATAATTTACTTGTATAGTATCGTGAAAGATATAATATACCTAAGGTTTTATTAAAAGATAATTATAATGCCTATTGCTTTATATAAATAAGTATAATATAATGAATGAGGTTATAAAGATAGGAGTAGTAATATGTTAAAAAAATTAGGATTATTCATCGTTGTGTGTGCAAGTTTATTATTAATGACGGGATGTAAGTCAGAAAAAATTAAAATTGAGGGAACATTAGAAGATTTGATGGCAAAATTATATGAAACAATTCCTGAAGATGAACGCCCAATGATGCTAATGAATACCGAAGTTACGGAAGAAAATGTTGAATATTTTTTAGGGTCTACAGATGTGGAATATGAAGAAGCATTAGCTTCAGAACCGGGAATAAGTTCAATTGCCCATTCAGTTGTTTTATTAAGAGCAAAAGAAAATGCCGATATTGAAAAGATTAAAACAACAATTAAAGAAAATATCAATCCTAGAAAGTGGCTTTGCGTTGGCGTTGAAGAAAAAGACATTATTGTTGATAATAAGGGTGACTTAATTGTATTGATTTTAATTGAAGACAGCGCAGCAAGAGAAACAATAAAAGAAAGTTTTGATAATCTATAAGTCTTGAATAAAGACTTTTTTTTGAGGTAAAAAATGTTATTTTCAAGTATTAGTTTTTTATATTTTTTCTTGCCAATTTTATTGCTTATTTATTTTATAAGTCCAATGAAATGGAAAAACTTAGTTTTATTATTTTTTAGTATGCTGTTTTATTTTTTGGGGGAACCTAAGTATATTATTGTTTTAATATTATCTGGGACTTTAAATTATATGTTTAGTAAAATTATAGCCAAAAATATTTATCGAAGAACTTTTTTAGTTTTAGCAGTGCTATATAATGTTATTCAATTATTAATTTTTAAGTATACTGATTTCTTTATTAGCAATCTCAATGGAATTTTTAATACAAATATTTCTTTTTTATATATTGTTATGCCAATTGGTATTAGTTTTTTTACCTTTCAAGCATTAGGTTATGTTATAGATGTTTACAATAAAAAACATGAACCTGCGAAGAACATCTGGGAGTTTATGACATATTTATGCTTGTTTCCTCAGCTTATTGCTGGCCCAATTGTTAGATATTCAGACGTTCAAAAAGAACTCAAGGAAAGAAAAATGAATTTTCGATTATTTAGTGAGGGAATTAGTCGATTTGTAATTGGACTTTCTAAAAAAGTTCTCTTAGCAAATGTATTAGGAGAGTTTGCTAAAGAGTGTATTGAAAAAACTATTATGGCAGCTTGGTTACGACCTATTGCCTATACACTTCAGATTTATTTCGATTTTAGTGGTTATAGCGATATGGCTATTGGTTTAGGACTAATGTTTGGATTTCGTTTCTTAGAAAATTTCAATTATCCGCTTATAGCAAATTCAATTACTGATTTTTGGCGCAGATGGCATATTTCTTTATCTACTTGGTTTAAAGATTATGTATACATTCCTTTGGGAGGAAATAGGGTAAAAAAGGTGAAATGGATTCGCAATTTATTTGTGGTTTGGTTTTTGACGGGGTTTTGGCATGGTGCTAGTTGGAATTTTATAATATGGGGATTATATTTTGGTATCCTGTTGATTTTAGAAAAAGAATTATTAAAGAAATGGTTAGATAAAACAAAAGTTATAAAATATTTTTATACTTTAGTAATTGTCGTTATAAGTTTCATGATTTTTAATTCGTTAACAGTAGGTGAAATTATCAATAATTTTAAAGATATGTTCTTTATAAGTAATATTCCATTAACTGGAAATGTAACTTTATATTATTTACGAAGTTATTTAGTTATTTTTATTATTGCTTTTGTAGCTGCAACTCCATTATTTAGTTGGTTAATAAAAAAAATTAAGAAAACAAAAGCGGGGGTTTTAATTGATGCATTTGAGCCTTTTTATTACATAGTTCTCTTGACTTTGTGTACAGCATATTTAATTGATGCGTCGTTTAATCCGTTTTTATATTTTAGGTTTTAGGTGAAAAAATGAAAGATAAAATAATTGTAGTGACATTTATAGTTTATATTTTTTTCTTCGGAATGGCGCATATTGTAATTGAGGATCAGAAGATTAGTAATGTTGAAAGACGAACTTTGGCGAATATTCCTAAATTTGAATTGACAAGTAATTACATCTCAGATTTTGAAGACTACTTACTTGATCATTTTCCGCTTCGGGATAGTTTTCGAAGTATTAAAGCTAACTTTAACTATAAAGTTTTAAATAAACTTGACAATAATCAAATTTTTTTGAATAAGAATTATATTTTTAAATCTGAATATCCGACGAATGATAAATCAATTCAAAATTTTAAAAAACATATTGATAATATTAGTAAGTTATTTAAAAATAATAATGCATTTTTATTAATTGTTCCGGATAAAAACTATTATTTAGATACAAAAAATTTTTTACATATTGATTATGATTATCTTTACAAAGAAATGGCGGAATTATCAGTAGACAATATTGATATTCGGCAAATTATGAATTTGGCTGATTATTATGAGACCGATACACATTGGCGGCAAGAAAAAATATTAAAAGTGGTTGACAATATAGCTAAGGTTTTTAATTTACCTAAGGATAACAGTCAATATACACAAGAGGGCCCATATGATTTTTATGGAGTATATTCTAAGGAGGCAGCTTTGAATCGCCAGCCAGATAAGTTATATTATTTAACTAATGATATTCTAAAAGATTGTCAAGCTACTTATTTAGAAAATACCCGGTTGAATTCAGTATATAATCTTGAAAAACTATCTTCGTTAGACGCGTATGAAGTTTATTTGGATGGAGCTAGTGCTTATATTGAAATTATTAATGACCGCTCGTTAACAAATAGAGAATTAATTATATTTAGGGATTCTTTTGGAAGTAGTATAACTCCTTTATTGATTCCATATTATTCTAAAATTACAGTCATTGATAATCGTTATATTAGCAGTTTAAATTATCTTGAATATATAGATTTTAATACTCAGGATGTGTTGTTTGTTTATAGTACTTTAATTATTAACAATAGTTTTAGTTTAAAAGGATAAAAAATCGTAAGATTGAGCAGGTATATGCATCAATCTTTTTTTTAGAATAAATAAAAATATGATAAAATATAGCTATTAGCAAAGATATTAATATAACGAATTATAAAAGCTTTTTTTATGGGGATAATTTTAGTAATATAGTAGGAGGTTAAAATGTTTAAATTAGTGTCAAAATATAAACCAAGTGGTGATCAACCAAAAGCAATTGATGCTTTGGTTGAGGGATTAAATAAAGGTGAAAAAAATCAAGTCTTATTGGGAGCAACTGGAACTGGTAAAACATTCACAATTGCAAATGTTATTCAAAAAGTGCAAAAGCCAACGTTAATTTTAGCTCACAATAAAACTTTGGCGGGCCAACTTTATTCAGAAATGAAAGAGTTATTTCCAAATAATCATGTTGAATATTTTGTTTCATATTATGATTATTATCAACCTGAGGCATACGTGCCATCTAGCGATACTTATATTGAAAAAGATTCTTCGATAAATGACGAAATTGATGAACTTCGTCATCGAGCAACTGCAGCATTAATTAATTATGATGATGTTATTGTTGTTTCTAGTGTATCTTGTATCTACAATATTGGGCAAAAAGAAGATTATAAAAAGAATATGTTAGTAATCAATTTGAAGGATAAGTATTCACGCAATGACATCCTTACTCATTTAGTGGATATGACGTATGAAAGAAATGATTTAGATTTTCATCGGGGAACCTTTCGCGTAAGAGGCAATTATATTGATGTTATTCCAGTTAATGAGAAAGAGTCAGGAATAAGAATTGAAATTGATGATGATATTGTGACATCATTATGTGTTTTTGATCCGCTTACGGGAACTGTTTTAAAACAAAAAGAGACCATAATTATTTCTCCAGCGTCACTTTTTGTTACTAGTAAAGAAACAATGGAAAAAGCGTTGATTAATATTGAACAAGAACTCCATGAAAGATTAGCGGAATTGCATGATGCTGGTAAGTTTTTGGAAGAACAAAGATTGCGAGAAAGAACTAATTATGACATGGAAATGCTTAGAGAAACCGGATTTTGTAGTGGTATTGAAAACTATTCCCGTCATTTAGCGTTAAAAAAAGCGGGAGAAACACCTACAACTTTGATGGATTTTTTTCCTAATGATTATCTTTTGGTTATTGATGAATCACACGTTACAGTTCCCCAAGTAAGAGCAATGTATAATGGTGATCGGATGCGGAAACAAACTTTAGTAGATTATGGTTTTCGTTTGCCGAGTGCATTAGATAATCGCCCATTAAAATTTGAAGAATTTACTGAAAAAATTAATCAAGTAATATATGTTTCGGCAACGCCGGGAGACTATGAATTATCACTGACTAACAATACTTATGCTGAACAAATTATTCGACCTACAGGATTACTTGATCCAACGATTGAAGTAAGAAAAACATTGGGACAAATAGATGATTTAATTGGTGAAATTAACAAAAAAACAGCTTTAAATGAGCGCGTGTTAATAACAACGCTAACAATCAGAATGAGCGAAGAATTGACTGATTATTTAAAGGAAATGAACATTAAAGTAGCTTATCTTCATAATGAAATTAAGACATTAGAAAGATTAAAAATTATCCATGATTTGCGATTGGGTGTTTATGATGTTATAGTAGGAATCAACCTTTTAAGAGAAGGGTTAGATATTCCTGAAGTAAGTTTAATTTGTATATTAGACGCCGATAAGCAAGGCTTTTTACGAAGTGAAAGGAGCTTGATCCAAACCATTGGTCGGGCGGCTAGAAATAAAAATGGTCATATAATAATGTACGCTGATGAAATGAGCGAAGCGATGGATAAAGCAATTAAAGAAACGGCCAGAAGAAGGAGTATCCAAGAGGCTTATAACAAAAAGCATGGAATAATTCCACAGACAATTATAAAAGAAATTAAAGAAGTTGTATCTACAGAAGTAAAAGGAAGCAAAACTAATAATAAAATGACCAAGAAAGAAAAAGCGGAATTGATAATCAAAGTTGAAAATGAAATGAATGAAGCAGCTCGCAATTTGGATTTTGAAAGAGCGATGGAACTTCGCGATGTTTTATTTGAATTAAAAGGGATTTAAAAACTTTGGCCCGTGTGATAAACTTAGAAGAAAGGTGGTAGTTATGAAACCTATTTATGTTTTTGGTCATAAAAGTCCGGATACAGATTCAGTGTGTTCGGCAATAAGTTTAGCGTATTTGAAAAATCAAAAGGGAATTAATTGTGTTCCAAAAGTGATTGGTCCTGTTAATCGTGAAACAAAGTTTGTTTTAGAATATTTTGGGGTAGATACTCCATCATATTTAAATGATACTAAAGTTCAAATTAAAGATACAAAATTTGTAAAAAAAGCTTATGTAAATGAAAATGCTAGTATTGATAATGCTTTTAATTGCATGAAAAAATTTGATTTAACGGCAATTCCGCTTGTGGATGATAATAAAGTGTTAACTGGTTATGTAACATTAAAAAATTTAGCAAAATACTTAGTTTCAGATAAAAGAGATGAAATTAAAACAAATTTAAAACATTTATTGCAAACTTTAGATGCAAAAATAATTACTAATTTTAGAAATGATTTTGAAGGTCGTGTTCAGACTGTTACTTTTAGCAGTGATGCTTTTATAAGAGAAATTAAATTAGCGCAAGATGATATTTTAATCGTGGGAGATCGTTATAAAGTAATTGAATATGCTATTGATTCAAAAGTTCAATTAATTATATTAACAAGGAATAGAGTTATTCCAGCGAAGCTTCTTAATAAGGCGGTAAAAAATAAGGTAAATATTATTACCAGTAGTTATTCAAGTTTTGAATTGTGTAATCGCTTATCGTTAACAAATTTTATAAGTACAATTAATGAAACGCCTAAACCTAAAACAATTGAATTACATGGTTATTATTCTGATTTTTTAGCATTAACAAAAAAATATAATTATAATAATTATCCAATTATTAATAATCATAATGAGTGTGTTGGCGTAATAAAACTTACAGATCATTCATCGTTTGAAAAGAAAAAAGTTATATTGGTTGATCACAATAATTATGAACAATCGGTTGAAGGTTTAGAAGAAGCTGAGATTGTTGAGGTTTTTGATCATCATAATATTGGCAATTTAGGAACTAATGCGCCGATTTATTTTACGTGTCAACCTGTTGGCTGTACAGCTACTATTATTTATCATCAATTTATAAAAGAGGGAGTTAAAATACCTAAAAATATTGCAGGATTATTACTTTCAGCTATTATCTCTGATACATTATTATTTACTTCTCCGACGACAACAATTGTTGATAAAGAAAGCGCCTTTTCTTTGGCTAAATTAGCAAAAGTTGATTTAGAAGGATATGGAATGGAAATGTTAAAAGCTGCTAGTTCAATTAAAGGAATGAGTGTAACTGAACTAATTATGCAAGACTTTAAATCTTATAGTATTAATGACAAAATATATGGTATTGCCGTTATTACTACTATGGATTTTGATGAAATTGCTAAAAATATTGAAAATTACGTAGATAAGTTAAATGAAATGAGCGACTTACAGTATGAAGCTGTTTTAATTTTTATTGTCGATATCTTAAAAGAGGGCAGTTATGTTCTTTATAATACTGATAGCGAAGAACTAGTGGCTAACGCATTTGAACTGAATAATGTTAAAGAAGGAATTTTTATTAAAGGTTTAATGTCTCGGAAAAAACAAATTTTACCAGCGATTATGGAGGAGTTAGAAAAATAATGGAAAATAAAAAAAGATATTTTGTTATTTCTTCTATAGTTCAAATAATAGTTTCTTTCTTTAGTATTTTGTTTTTAAATAAATATGTAAGTTATATAGTTGAAAGTTATAAAAAATTATCTATTAATGATACTTCTTTTGAAACAAATATTTTTTTAATGGAAAAATACGGTCATTGTATTACTCTCGTTTTAGCAGTCATAACAATTATTTTAAATATTTTTATTTTGTATAATATAATTAAAAAATCTGATAAAATAGCTTGGTACTTAATTTTGATAACAGCAATAGTTTGTTTTTTTACTACGGAAAGCTCCATAATCGGATTACTATCTTTAATTAATTTTATTGTTGTTTGTACCAAGCGAAATTACGACACAAAGCCAAAGTCTGTTAATAATGAAGACTTGCCAACACTAAGTTTTGAAAAGGTATATACGCACGAAAAAATTGTTGCTGTAATAATTTTAATAGTTTATTTCTTTTTGCCAGATTTAATTTCTTTATTACCTTGGGGAGTAATTATTAAATCGGTTATCCTTGATATTATTTTAATAATTGTTTGTTTGGGTGTTTTTTTTAAAGAACTTCAAAACGGAACAAAAGTTTTAATAAAAAGCTTTAAAAAGTATTTTAACTTTATTTTTAATAAACAAATATTAGCTTTTGGGGTATATTTTTTAATTAGTGCTATCGTCGTTATAATTAAAAATGGACAAAGTACATCGGTTAATCAGCAATTAGCTGAGTCTTTACCATTATTATACATTTTACCAAGTGCTTTAATATATGCTCCATTTGTAGAGGAATTAGTTTTTCGTTGCGCATTAAGAAAACTCATTAAAAACGATTACCTTTTTATTGCTATTTCCGGTATAATTTTTGGTATTATTCATACATTGTATGAAGAAACGTTCTTTGATTTAATTTTACTTTCGTTGCCTTATGCTGTTTTAGGTAGCTTTTTTGCTTATTTATATGTTAAAACAAATAATATTACAACATCAATGATTGGCCATTTTTTACATAATGCATTTGCGTCGTTAATGATGCTGATTGCGTAAATTAAAATAAACTGAATATAATTAATAATATGAAAATATTAATTGTGATTATGTTCAGTTTTTTTATTTTGATGTCAAACGCTTCGGCTATTGGAGCTTCGAGTTATGTTGTTATGGATAGTGATTCTAAAACTGTTTTATTAGGAGAAAGTATTCACGATCAAAGACTGATTGCTTCGATTAGTAAAATCATGACTTGTATAATCGCTATTGAAAATGCAAATTTAAATCAAATTGTTGAAGTGGATAAAAGTATTTTGAAGGGGATAGGTAGTTCCATTTACATTGAAATCGGTGAGAAAATAACTTTAAAAGATTTGTTATATGGGATGATGCTTCGTAGCGGGAATGATGCGGCGATTTTAATAGCTAATGTTGTATCTGGCGATATGGTAAAATTTAGCCAACTTATGAATGAATATGCACAAAAAATAGGAATGAAAAATACTTTTTTTTATAATAGTCATGGTCTTGAAGAACCATCTGGGCAAGGGAACACTTCGAGTGCTTATGATATGGCACTTTTGACGTCATATGCAATGAAGAATAAAACTTTTCGAGAGATATTTAAAACAAAAAACTATAGTGCCAAAAGTGATAAGAAAACATATACTTGGCAAAACAAAAATAGACTTTTAAAATATGATTATATCACTGGGGGCAAAACTGGTTATACACAAAAAGCTAAACGAACGTTAGTGACTACCGCTACAATAAATGAAATGAATTTAATCGTTGTTACTTTAAACGACGGAAATGATTGGCAAGATCATTTAGATTTATATGAGAAAATTAAAAATACATACAAAAGCATAAAAATAATTAGCAAAGATGATTTTGAAATAATTGATGATGTTATTTATGCTAAAGATACTTTATATATTCAAAATGATGTTAAAATATTGCTGAAAAATGAAGATACAAATTTTCTAAAAATAAAATATTTTTTAACTAAGAAAAATAACTATCAGAATAATGAAAAAATTGGTAGTGCTAATATTTATTTAAAAGAACATTTATTGTACACTGAACCAATTTATATAAAAAAAGGACAAAAAACAGCTCAGAATTTTTGGGGAAAATTGATTAAAAAGTTATTTGGGTAGGATATTTACATAAAATAAAGAACTTTCCGAAGGTAAAAATAAGAATTGTGATATAATTATATTAATAATAAAGAGGTAAAAATGAAAAAAAATTTAGGATTGATTATTTTGATTACTGTATTGGCTTTGATATCTGTGTTTTTAGTGTTTATCGTCATAAGTAAACATAACATATCCGGACAAACATTTAACTTAAAAGAAGGAGATGTTGTTAATTTCGATGAATATGGTATAACAGCCACAATATTAAACATTGGAAGCACATTATGTGATAACAAAGATACCTGTATATCGAAAGGGGAAGTGGAAGTCTCAATTAAGGTTGAATATAACGAAAATATAACAAATTACACTTTGCAAACAGTAAGTAATCCTGAAGAGAGAATAAAAAAGAGTAATTATTACATAACTTTAACCTATGATAATGAAAAGCTTGCTTTAAATGTAACAGAAAAATAAAATGTAAAAGTTTTATTTTTTTTATTTGTTCATATATATTAGTATGGTATCACTATTATGGACATTTTTAATAATAATTGGTGTAGTGTATGCAGTTTTTTCTGGAAATCTAGAACTAGTAAATAATAGCATTTTATCAAGCGCCAATAAGGCTTTAGACTTAATTTTATCGCTTTTGCCTACAATTGTTCTATGGACAGGGATTATGAGAATAGCTGAGGATGCTGGTTTATTAATTAAATTTGCTAATTTTTTACAACCTATATTAAAAAAACTATTTCCAACCGTTCCTAAAAACAATAAAGCGCTAGGTTATATTTCGTCCAATATTGCTGCTAATATGTTAGGTTTAGGTAGTGCAGCAACTCCATTTGGATTAAAAGCAATGGACGAACTTCAAAAAATTAATGATAATAAAGACGTGGCTTCAAGGCCGATGATAACTTTTTTAGTTTTAAATACCGCTGGAGTAACTATCTTGCCAACTACAATTATTGCAATTCGTCTTGCATATAAGTCATTGAATCCTACTGAAATAATTGCTCCCGCAGTGATTGCAACAACTTGTTCATGCATCTGTGCTGTAGTAATTGATTATTTAATAAGGAGAAGCAAAAATGAATGATATTTCTTTTGTTGTAATTCCAATTTTTATTCTTCTTGTTGTCTTTTATGGTTATTTCCATAAGATTAATGTTTATGATTCTTTCTTACTTGGAGCTAAGGATGGTCTTAAAATAGTCTATAATATTTTCCCTGCAATTTTAGCTATGGTTTTTGCTGTAAATCTTTTTTTGGATAGTAACGTTTTAAACTTTTTACTTAATCCGCTTTCCAAAATATTATCTTTACCTGCAGAAATTTTACCTTTGGCGGTTTTAAGACCAATTTCAGGAACTGCATCGATGACAATTATGACTAATATCTTTGAACTTTATGGCCCTGACAGTTTTGCTGGAAGATTAGCCTCGGTACTGCAAGGGTGTACAGATACTACTATTTATGTTATTGCACTTTATTATAGTTCTATTAAAGTGTCAAAGATTAGATATACTTTATTTGTAGGACTTTTAGCAGACTTAGTGGGTATTATTATGGCATTTATATTGACTAACATTTTCTTTTAAATTATGTTATACTAACTTTGAGGTGGCTTATGGAAAGACTTCAAAAAGTAATTGCTAATAGTGGCTATTGTTCAAGACGAAAAGCCGAAGAATTAATTTTGCAAAAAAAAGTATCAGTTAATGGCCAAGTTGTTACAGAACTGGGAACAAAGATATCGGGCGATGATGTTGTTGAAATAGATGGCCAAATGTTAAATCTTAATCATGATAAAGTGTATTATTTATTAAATAAGCCGCGAGGAGTCATCAGCAGTTCTAAGGATGAAAAGGGAAGAACGACAGTTGTTGATTTGATTAATTGTAATCAGAGAATTTATCCGGTTGGGAGACTCGATTATGATACGACGGGCTTGATTATTTTAACTAATGATGGTGAGTTAGCGAATAAATTAATGCATCCTCGTAATAATATTCCTAAAACTTATTTGGCAAAACTTGCTGGTATTATTGATAAAGAAACAATTGATAAATTAAAAAAAGGCGTTGTTGTTGATGGGCGAAAAGTTAAGATTATTGATTTTAAGATAAAGAAAAAAGACCTCCAAAAGGAAACTACATACATATCGATAACAATCATTGAAGGTCGTAATCATATTATTAAAAACTTATTTAAAGAATTGGGCTACTTAGTAGATAAGTTAACAAGAACACATATTGATTTTTTAGAAATTGGTAATCTTGGTTCTGGTGAGTATCGTGTTTTATCAACTAAAGAAGTAAAAAGACTTTATAGCAAATAAAAACTTCCAAATTAGATTGGAAGTTTTTTTAGTTATGACAGTTACATCCCTCGCCACATTGACAATCATCACCACAATTGCAATCTTCGCCACAAGGACAATTGTCGTTGCAATTGCATTCACTTTCTTCAAATTTAATAACATTAACAGGGCATGACGTCATAGCGTTCTTTAATTCGTCAGTTTCAAGATTTTCGTTACTGATTACATTTGATAATCCGTCTTCGTTGAAATCAAAGTGTTCGCTGTCAATAGCAACACATGCTCCACATCCAATACATCCATCTTTAACTATTAATTTTTTCATAGGTCCTCCATGTCTAATTATAGTAAAAACAATTTTAAAAATCAATAAATTCCTTTAATATGACTTTTATTTATGTTATCATTATAGTAAGAGGTGTCATAATGAATTCAAGGGTTGATAAATATTATGATAATAATAAAAAAGTAGAATCAAGAACAGTAAGAAACAATCAACTTTATAAGGAAATTAGTAAAACAGAATTAGAAAATTTTGAAGTGAAAAGTAATGCAACTGTGATTGGTAATAATCGTGGTAGTATTGATGTTGAAAAAATAAAAAGTATTTTAGATACCCATTATAATGATGCTCCTAAAAGACGTAGTATACAACTAGAAACTCCTAAACAAGAGGTTAAAGCTAAACCAATTTTTGAAACGAAAGAATATGATATAAATGTAATTTTGGATAAAGCTAAAGAAAGTAAAGTTGAAAGTTATAATGAAGCTCGCTCAAAAAAATTAAGAGATACGCAATTTGATATTTTAAGTAATTTAAATATTAATCGTGAAGATTTCATTGAAGATTATGATGGTGATGGAGACATTAAATATAGTGAAAGTAGAGAAGACAGTACAGCAGCTAGAAAATTAGAGGAACTTATAAATACAATTACTTTGAATGAACAAGATGTAAAGAAAGAAAAAGAAAAAATTATTAATGAAGTAAGCCGAAAAAATGAAAGTATAAACGATGAAAGTACTGATCCATTAGATATTTTTGAGGATTTAAAAGGTGATGATAATACTGCAATTTTAGAAGGGTTACAGGAAAAAACAGAAAAATTAATTGAAAAAATAGAACATACTACATCACTTGATAATTCTTTTTTTACAAAGAGTAATTCCTTTAAAGAAACTGACTTTGAAGACTTTAAAGACATAGAGGAAAAAGAAGGGACTGGTATTGTTATTAAAATTATTATAGCGTTACTAGTGGTTGTCTTTTTAGTGGGAGTAGTAATATTAGTTAAATCTTTTAGTTAAAAACATATAATTAAGTATGATTAGAAAAAGAATTAAGAGAAAATATTATTTTTTAATAAGCGTTCTTTTAATTCTTTTTTTGTCTTTATTATTATTTTTCTTTTATAGTGAAAAAAGTATTGGTAAGATAAACATAGTTTCCGAGGAGTTGTTTCAAAAAGAGTTTTATAATGCCATTAATAACACCGTTAATAAAATTATGACACAAAATACCACCGAAGATATTTTACAAATATATAAGAATGAAGCAGGAGAAATACTTTATGTTGATTATAATTTAAATGCTTCTTATGAGCTTTTAAACGAAGTGACAACTATAATAAAAAGTAATCTAAATGAAAATTTTGATTTAAAAAAAGGAATGGTGTATAAAGTACCTTTTTGGGTCGGTAGTTCAAATGCTTTTTTAAGTAATATTGGCCCAAAGATTACGATAAAGGTAAATTATATAAATTCGATATTGACTAATGTTTACACCAAAATTACAAACTATGGTCTTAATAATGCTTTAGTAGAAGCTTATATTAAAATTAACGTTGATGGTCGAATTGTGACTCCTGTAAGTGCGGAAAAAAAGACCATTTCTTATGATTTATTAATTTCTTCGAAAATTATTAATGGTCGTATTCCAGATCTTTATGGTAACTATTTAACGACAAATAGCTCAATTTTTGAGGTTCCCATTAATTAATAATTGTGTTATACTTGATAATAGGTGAGAGTATGGAAAATGGCGTGTTTGTAAATGAAGCTTTTACAAAAGCATTAATGGAGTACTTAAATAATAAAAATAATCCAGAAGGGATTAAATTTAATTCCTTTTTAGTGGTAGTTATTCGGTTGTTAACCATAATTTATGATGAGTTAGATATTTTAAATCCTTATTATTTAGGGAACGAACAATCACTAGATAATAATATGAGAAAATATGGATATAGTCAGGATGAATTGATAGCTTTTAAAAAAGCATTTGAAAGATTTTATGAAAATGAAGGCGAGACGAATTTTATCAAAATCCAAAGAATGTTAATTGATATGTTTGCTAAAAAGAAGAAAAGTTTAAACGTTTCTAATGAAGAAATCAATGCTTTTAAAGGTTTACTTTATAGCCCATATGCTGAAAATCCTCTTTTAGTATCCTATAATTTCTTAATGGCTAAAGATCCAATGGAAGTTATTACATACTTTGAAAAACAAATGTCAGAAAATAATAAAAAGGTTATCTCTAGACCAAAGGAAACGTTAAATTTAGAGGCGTATGAAATTTTAAAGTATTCACTTGAAGATATTAAGGGCATGACTTCTGAAGAACTTGATGAAGTAAATAAAAAGGTGTATAGTTATTTTGATATTAATGCAAATGCAATTAATAAAAATTATTTGTTAGATAAAGCGGTGTTTAATTATAATAATCCCAAACCAGCACTTTCGACAGGGAATGGATATGTTGATATTCTTTTCTTTTTAGCGATTGCTGCTACAGTGGGAATGGTAATTTTAATTATTACACTATTTGTTTTATAGGGGGAGCTATGGAAATTATCATTAATGAAATAAAATATGAAATTGTTAAAAATGAAAAAAATGCTATTGAAGAAGATGTATTAAAAGAAAAAATTACTGATTATTTTGATAGCTTTGATTACATTTTTGGTGATTGGGCTTATGGTAAAGTTCGTTTAAAAGGATTTAATGATAAAAAAAATAAAAATTATAAGCCAATTAATGATTATCAAAATATTGAAAGTTATTTAAAAAATCATTGTGCATATGGTTGCCGCTATTTTATTCTTAAAAGGATTGAAAAAAAATAGTGGTTTTGTTATAATTGTTTATATTAGAAGGGATTGAGTAAAGTGAGTAAAATAAAAATTAATTTAACGAGTGGAAATGTAGTGGAAAAACCATTAGTAACTTGTTTTAAAGGAACAAATGGGACTTATATTGTATTTGATAATGAAACGAATGGATCAATGGGGCTTCCAATTATTTGCATAAGTAAATTTAATGGAAGTAGCGCTGAAAAGATTTTTGATCAAAGTGAATGGGCATCAGTAAAGGAAAACTTAAAAACAATCATTGCGGGGACTGCTCTTCCATATGTTAGCGTACCAGAATCAATAACTGCACAAGATGATTTCTTTACTCAATTAACATTGCCAGTTGCTTCGTTTGATTTATTAAAAAATGTATATAAGCCAATTGCTCCAACTGTTGAAACTTCAGCTGTTACAGCAGAACCAGTAGTATCACCAACTCCTGAAGTTGTACAAGCTGCACCGCTAATGGAACCAGCACCGATTGCTCAGTCAGAAGTTATTGCTCCAGCGCCTATAATGCCTGCTGAACCAATAGCTCCGCTACCTCCAGTGGTAGAAACTCCAGTTGTTCCAAACGCTCCAATAATAGATACCCCAGTTATGGCTCCAATGCCTGAAACTCCAGTAGCGCCAGCGGTTACTAATAGTGAATCAACGACAACATCTAATTCAGTTTCTAGTGATGATATAATTGCTATCAAAGAAAATTTTATGAAATCGTGTGAAACGATGTTTGATGCATTAATCAAAAAATTTGAAAATAAGTAAGCTTAGGTATAACACCTAAGTTTTTTTATATAATTTAATATGAAACAAACAATTGAATACTATTATTCTTTAAAAATTGACGAAGTTTTTTTAGAGGGCGATGCATATCATTTTGTTTATGAAACAAATAACTATTATTTTGTTTTTTTTAACCGAACGGCTAAAGATCTTCGCGATTTAATTGAGGTAAGCCGAGAATTAAAAAATAAAAATATCCCTTGTCATGATATTATTTTGAATAATCAAAAGGAAGTTTTAACAAAAGTTGATGATTCGATGTATGTTCTTTTAAGAGTACATAGTAAAAATGAAGAATATTCAATATCAGAAATTATTGAATTAAATAAAAAGACTAAGCTTGCTTCATTAAAAAGTGATTTATATCGCAATGATTGGGCTAATCTGTGGAGTAAAAAAATTGATTATATTGAAAATCAAATGAATGAAGTAGTCTGTGATAAAGTAATAAGAAAATCAATTGATTATTATATCGGTTTAGCCGAAAATGCAATTTATTATGTAAATTCAATAAATGAGCTGTATTCGATATCTTTAAAAGATAATGTTGTTTTATCCCGCAAAAGAATATATTATCCAAATTTAGGAATTAATTATTTAAATCCTTTAACTTTTATTTTTGATCTTGAAGTACGTGATGTGGCAGAATATATCAAAAGTGCCTTTTGGCAAAAAGAAGATGCTTTTTTAGAATTGCAAACTTATTTGAAAAGCGTACCATTAACTCCATATTCGTATAATATGTTATTTGCCAGGTTATTATATCCATCATATTATTTTGATAGATATGAAAAAGTAGTTAATAATCATGCTGATATTCAAATGATAGTAGATATAATAACTCGAGTCGATGCTTATGAAGCGTTCTTAAAAAAAGCGTATAAAGAAATCTCTTTATACGCACATTTGCAGGAAATTGCTTGGCTTATATATTAACGTTAATTACACCTTTTATTTCTGGTATTTCACTTTGGAAAAAAGTGAGTAAACCATCATTTATTGTATTATCTTGATAGATGCAATCACTGCAGGCACCAATCATTTTAATATATACATATCCGTCTTCATATTTAATAAATTCGATATCGCCACCATCCATATTAAGATATGGACGCATTTTTTCTACTAATTCTATTATTTTATTTTCCATGTCAATCACAAATTTATTATACCATTTTTCAGAAACTTTTGGTATAATTATTGGTAGGAGACAAATTATGGCTGATTTTAAGGCGGGAAGTATCGTCAAAGGCCAAGTCACAGGAATAGAGAAGTATGGAGCTTTTGTAAACTTTGATTCGTATTATTCGGGGTTGATTCATATTTCTGAAGTATCAAATGATTTTGTAAATGATATTCACGATTTCTTAGAAATCGGCGAAATTATATATTGTCAAGTTTTGGAAGTAAATGAAGAAAATGGACAATTAAAATTATCAATAAAAAACATTAATTACAAATCGAACAATAAAAGTAAAGTTAAGGAATCCCGACTTGGCTTTTTGCCACTGAAAAATAACTTGAATAAGTGGATAAGTGATAAGATTTCCGAAATTGAAGGCAATTTGAAATAAATTGCTTTTTATGTTTTATAACAATAAAAAAACTAGGATAAACCTAGTAATTTTTTTATGGTGCCCGAGGCCGGACTTGAACCGGCACGAGTTTTAATGCCCGCAGGATTTTAAGTCCTGTGCGTCTACCTATTCCGCCACTCGGGCAGGCACTGTCTTAATTAATTAAGACTATTTAATTATAACTTGTTTAATTGCTAATTGCAAGAGTTTTTTAATTTAATCTTATGAAATATTTTGATTGACAATGCAATTTGGACTATGCTATAATCATATTGTTCCAAACAAATGGGGGAATACCCAAGTCTGGTTGAAGGGACTGGTCTTGAAAACCAGGAGGTCGGGTAACCGGCG
>SVAN01000017.1 GCA_015059375.1 Bacillota bacterium
TAGTACCAAACATAGGTGCTTCTTTAATGTAATCTTGATATTGACTACTACAAATAGGATCATCATCTCTTAAATCATAATTGTGTAAGAAAGCACATGGATATAATCCTATTTCATCTAATTGTACTGTTTCATTAAAATCTTTAATTAAATTTGCATAACTCATAGCTTGATAAGATGGATGAGTAACTTCTCTAATTCCACCACCAGTAAAAGTAGATACAATCCCATCTTTTCCTTCTACAGCATCACAAGTTTCCCATTGTTTTAGTTCTATTATAATAACCGAATCTTTTTTATTATCGTCTCTACCAGATAATATAAAATCTATTCTTTTTGATGTTGTAGGTATATTAAACTCTATAGCTACACCGGCATTATCCGGTATTTCCCTATCATCTAATACACCTCTCATATATTGCATAGAATTCTTCCAAGAATTTAATTGAGATTCACTTGTTCTTCCAAAAAATTGTTTATACTTATCATAGATTTTATCAACAATTTTATTTAAATTAACATCATCAATAAAACCTGATTTTATTCCTTCATATACTAACATTTACTTCACCCTCATTACTTCCATTCAAAATGAATAGTTTCTTTTTCTATATCAGTAATTGTAATTTTCGTATCATAATTACTTTTTATTTTTTCTATTTCTTCATTATAAAAAATATTTAAAATAAAATTTATAAATCTTGAAATAGATACTGGTCCTTGCATAGGTATTCTGCACTCATCGTAATTGCTTATTGTAAAATGAGAAATTGGATGTTTTAATTCTTGAAATTCATTTTCATCATAATCAATTCTTATAATGATTGGAATTCCAATTTCTTCTTTAAACCAATCTTCAGCAAATTCATCATTATCCATTGATGAAACATCTTCTTTGTTCCATAATTTATTTTGCTTCTTGATAAAAATTAACCTTTCTTTTACTATTTGACCATCCTTAATTTCTAATTCAAATTGAAAAATTCCTTTATCATATAATAATAAGTTATATTCTTTATTTTTCAAAATCGTATCTGCCACATCAGAAATGCTGCATAATTTATCATACAAAATATTTGATTCATTCTTTCTATTATTTCTAGTCAAAGAACAAATATCTTCTCCTTTTATCGAAAAACAAGAATAATCTCTGACCAATCCCTTGTTTAGCAAAGAATTAATAACAAAATTGTATTCTGCTACTATTTCTGAAATGATTTTTTTATTTGCCTTACTCATTTTTTATACTATCTATTATTTCTTTATAAGAATCTCCTAATATTTCTTTTAATGCAATTTGTCTTGATGCAGAATCTAATCTTTCAAAAATTTCTTTAGCACTTGATATAGCATCATTTTCTGATTTTGTTAAATCTTTATTAGTTTGGACCATTTGTTCTCTTTCTTGTTCCGTTGGATAATTTTTAAAATACAACTTGTAATCATGCGATTTTATTTTTTCAAATTCTTCTTCTAATAAATTCATACTTGTTCCATGGCCAAAAATTCTAACCCATCCCTTACTTCTTGTTATTGCAGTAAAAATTGCATTCCTATCACGAGTTTTAGAAAGTGTTTCAATACATTTTGAGCATTTAATATATATACATAATATGCTTCATTCCCTTTCGCTCTAAATATTGAACTATATACAATTGAGTCTTCTCTAAAAAAGTCTTCAGGATTAGAAGAGGCAGCTTGATGAATCTTAATCTTTTTACCACCTTTATTTAACAATAAATTTAATTGTGAATAATTTGATATATTTTCTTTCCCATCTAAATCAATAATCATAATATCTGCTGGTTTTATATGATCATTAGTCATCACATCTTCTATATCTAAAATCATTTTTTCTAAGGATTCTTCAAAAGTTTCATCAACAAAAAGTTTTATCAAATCAGCATCGCTTGCATTTAAAAAATTAGGACTTGATTCTCTATCTCTATATAATGTAACCTCTTCTGACTCTATTATGTCTCCATCTGATTTATATCCAATACTATCCCATACACTACTTGAACTTGGTATTTGAATCATTCCTTCATTCCTATATAACCCCATACCTAAAGCGTGAGCTGTTACTATAACATTTGATTGATTTCTATAACAAGTTCTTAATGGTGTATCTTTGGCGATGGAAAATCCAAATATTTTTTCTGGAGCCGGCATTGAAAGTTCATTTAAGTTTTGTAATTCATCATAAGCATAAACTAATCTTTTATTATCATCTAAAACATTTGAACATAACTTTAAAAAGTTAGAATCAAAATCTTGCGCTTCGTCTATTAATATACAATCATATAAATTAGGAAAATTATCATTACTTTTTAGTAATTCACTACACAAATCATTAAACGGTCTCTGAGAAAAAGGAAATCTATTTCTTGCACCTTGATATGTATATGATTTAATATTCATATTTTTACATATATCATAATACACACCATCTGATGAAGAAGATCCCCAAGCATGCATAATTTTCAACTTATCGTAATTCGGACTTTGACCATCATTTTTATTTTTATAAAATTTATCAATTAATTGTATGAACTGTCCTTTCAACGTTCTAGTAAAATAAGTAACGACAATAGTCCATTCTGGATGTGCTGTATGTAGTTCAACTGCTTTTCTTGCTATTATAACTGTTTTACCACTTCCTGCCATTCCTCTTATTCTTTGTATTCCTTTAGGATCTTCTGTGATAGCATCCATTTGGTTAACATCATATTTCTCTACGATTTCATTCATTTTATTAATAAGATCTGCTTTAGTTCCCGCAGGAGCATCTTTGTAATATGACTTTTTATTTAATCCCGGTGCTTCCTGTAATGCTGAAGAAATATTATCTACTAATTTAGCATCATACTCTATATTTTGTTCAAAAATGTATTGTTTAATTGTTTCATAATTGGAAAACAAAAAATCATTTATATTTTCTTCTTCAATTCCTAAACAAAAAGTTAAAACATTATAATCAAATATTAACTTTCTATTGTGAATTAGAAATTTACATTTTTTAAATTTAGATTCAAGTTTTAAAAATAGTTCATCTTGTATTTCTTTATAATTAATAATTTCCTCATTCGATATACTGAAAACAAATACCCCATAGTTAGAAACTATTGCCAAATCACAATAGAGTCTTTGATTTGTATATTCCATTGCATATATTGGATAACCAATGTATGCATCTCCATATATATCTTCCTTTTCATTGTATATATCAATAATTTTTTGAGCAATCTCATTTACAATTCTTTTTTCACTTTTACCAGAAACTTTTAACATAATTCACCTCTAAATTTACAATTAAAATCATAGTTTATTATATTTTGTACTCTTTCCTTTTGATTTTTCAATAGGATACTTCTTGGCAGATATTTCCATTTTATCTAGTATTATTTGTTTAGGATCCACACCAATTTGATGACTTAATAAGATACAATAATTCATGACATCTGCTATTTCTTGTTTTAATTCATCTTTATCATAATTATTATTCCATTGAAAACACTCTAACAATTCTCCTGCTTCTATAGCAATTGATTTAGCCAAATTCTCTGGGGTATTAAATTGTAACCAATCTCTTTCTTCTGCAAATTTAACAATCTTTGTTTCTAATTCTTTCATAAGTAATCACCTATAAAAATTATACCATAAAATAGCAAAATCCCCTATGTTTTCAGGCGGATTTCTAATTTTTGTATTGAAATAATAACAAATTTTAAATTTTTGTATTTTATTAGCAAGTATTGGAAAGTTCCTCCCATAGAGCTTTCCACATAATATGGGGAATATCCCCAATCCCCTGACAAAAAATTCAAAAAATTTTTTTGTTTTTAATTTTTGTTGATTTTTTTATATTATTTTTAACATTTTTTACAAATCTTTTTTATACAATTTCTATCATTTTTATAAATAGTTAAACCCTTATAAATCAAAGAAAAAGGCAACATTTTGAACTTTAGTAATTGGGAATTTATTAAGGATTTTATTGGGAATTCGTTAAGGATTTCGTTGGGAATTTTTTGGACTAAAGTTGGACTAGACTTTGACTTTGTCAAGGTGTATTATGAGTATAATAGTGCAAGAATTGTAGATAAGGAGATGAAATATCTTCTTTTTTTGTGTCTAAAAATAGAAAGGAGAATTATTATGAATAAAGAAATTTATAAATATTTAAAGATACCATATGAAGTTAGTGAATGTAAAAATATTTGTAGTACTGCTAAACTACTCTATGGAAGATTATTATTACTTGAATATAAACATGGTTATATTCATGCTTCTAATAATTATTTAGCTACTATCTTTAATATGAGTGAAAGAAGTATTACTAGATTATTAAGTAGTTTATCTGAAAATAATTTTATAACTATTGTTGGCAGAGATAACTTTCATAGAAAAATTTATTTAAATGCTAAAAATGACTATGCAGATAGAAACAAATAACTAACTATATAGAAATAACTGACTAATATAATATTAATAATTAAATATTAAAAATAAAAATATAACTTAAGATCTTGCAAGATAAGGAGGTTTTATGGAAATACAAGATTATATACTAGTACATGGAAAAATAATAAATATTAAAAATAATGTTGATGATAAATATATTTGGTTTGATATAAGTAAAGACGAATATTATAAAGACAAGGATGGACATATAAAAAATAACCCATCCTTTTTTTGTGCTAGAATATCTAAAATTTTATCTAATAAATATATTC
Source organism: Bacillota bacterium (assembly GCA_015059375.1). Classification (GTDB taxonomy): domain Bacteria; phylum Bacillota_I; class Bacilli_A; order RF39; family UBA660; genus UBA6448. The sequence continues at coordinate 4,737 of SVAN01000017.1, forward strand.
TTGATACTAATATTGAAGTTGTTGTTAAAGGAATACCAAAAGGATTCATTGATAAAAAAGGATATAGACAAAACTATATTCATGTAACTGAATTAAATGGTTGCAATTTAAATGAAGATATCTTTGAAAAAATAATTGATTATGATAAAGACGATGTAATGTTATGGCATGGTAAAAGATGTGAATCCAGTACATATTCAGATGATGAAATAAATGAACTTGAAGAACTACTAAAAGAATTTAAATAAGGAGGAATAAATATGAACGCTAATGAAATGATTAAAATAATATCTAAAGTTTGGTGTACAAGCGAAGACTTACAAAAGTTATCTGGTTTAGGAATTACTAATACATCTAAATTAAAAAGAAAGATTAAAGAAAAAATTGAAAAAGATGGTAAAGTCTTACCTAAAGGATTACTTCCTATGAGTGAAGTTGTTAAATATTTAAATATAGATATTGATTATTATAAAAAGATTGCTGAGTATCAATTAAAAGAACAAGTTGTCAAGACTGTGTTATAGGAAATCATACATTTATGATTTTTTTATTTTTGTGTTAAACTCTACTCGTATAAATTTATATTGACTGTGGTTTAACAATGAAAGGAGGATATTTTATGGCTGTTAGACAAGTCAGTAAAAAAGATGGTACTAAAGATGGTAGACGCTGGTATTTTTATACATACATTAGAGATATAACTGGAAATAAAAAAAGATATAAATCTAAAAAATATCATACTCAAAAAGAAGCTGAACGAGCTGAGCGAGATTTCTTAACTAAAGTAGATAAACGAGAAATAAATATTACAGATATGACATTTAAAGATTTGTATGAAGAGTTTTATGAATATAAATCTGATAAAGTTAAGAATACTACTTTAAGAACTTATCAAGTTAACTCTATTCCACTTAAGATGTTTGATAATCTTAAAAATAGAGATTTTACTGTATCTCATTATCTTAAATGGAGAACTGAAATATCTAAAATGGATTTAGCTTTAAAAACCAAAAATGGATATTATAAGTTCTTTAAGAATTTATTAAACTATGGAACTAAGTGGCATGACTTTAACTTTGCACCTATCTACAATAAAATGGAAAAATTTAATGATCCAAATGCACTACCAAAAGAAATGGATTTTTATACTTTTGAAGAATTTCAAAAGTTTATGAGTGTTATTGATGATATTAAGTTTAAAGCACTATTTGAAACATTATATTTTTGTGGATTAAGACGTAGTGAATTAAGAGGATTATCTTGGGATAATATTAATTTCGCAGATAAAACCTTATCAATAGTAAAGAATGTAACTAATATGTGCGGAGACCATGGTTATTGGCAAATTACTACACCTAAAACAAGAACTAGTACAAGAACATTACCTATGCCAGATATTCTTGTTAATGACCTTAAAAAACTAAAAGAATATAATATGAAACATCAATATCAGTTTACCCAAAAATATTTTGTCTTTGGTGATATTAACCCTATTCATCCAGATGTACTTAGAAGACATAAAAATGAATATGCTGATAAAGCCGAAGTTAAACAAATTAGAATACATGACTTTAGACATTCTTGTGCATCACTACTTATAAATAATGGAGCTAATATTATGATTGTCGCTAAATATTTAGGTCATGCTAAAATCGACGAAACACTTAATACTTACTCCTACTTATTTAAGAATAAAATGGATGATATTGTTAACTTAATGAATAAACTTGATATATAGTTATACTACTTTATAAATATTAAATAAAATTTAATAAAAACGAATAAAAAGACACTTAAATGTACCTAATAGTTCCTAAAATGGGACCTAAAGTTACATAAGTGTCTCAAAAAGCCTTATAAACAAACAAAATGAAGATGCCTTTGACAGCATCTTCTTCAGGGGGTTTTGGTTGATTGGTACTTTTACGATCAAAAGTGCCCTTTTTTGTTGAAAAAACGCCTATAAATTGATGATGTTTTCGTAATTTACCAGCTTTGTTTAATGGCATCGTACCTAAATCGTACCTAAAAATTAAAATTTAAGTTAATGCTTTAATTTAATCTAATAAATATAATATATTAGATATTATTATAAGCATTCTGGTTAGTCTTCAGAATGGTTCTGTTGATTATTTAAAAAATACTTTTATCAAATACTTTATTAACTAATATACATGATATTACATATAAAACAATAAAGCTTATAATAAAGAATGTTACATTAGATATTAGATATCCTAGTAATGTTATTAATCCAGTTAAATAACAATAACTTATAAGATATCCTGTACTTCCTGATTCAGGATTATTTACACCTCTTGTATATCCACATCCTGTTAAAAAGAATGCTAAAAAATGTAGTATTGTTCCTCCTATAAAAATATTAAATAAATCAGCATATGTTTCATTCCCCATTATATTTATATATGGATTAGGCAATGCAAATTGTATTATTAATGCACTTATTAAATGAATTGCCTTTTTCTACTGTTTCAGGAGCACTACCACTTGCGCTACCAGCTGCTAATACAATATTTGGCATCATAAACACCATAATTAATAATAAAATGTTTAATCCTTTTTTCATCTTTACGTTCTCCTTTATTGCTCGATTATCTTTTGACCCAATAAATGTTGTCTAATTCTTAATAGGTCTGCTGAATTAATAATACTATCTGCTGTTATTAATCCCGCTTCTTTATATGCACCTGATAACATAGATGTTCCTAATAAATGCTGACGCATTTTTAATAAATCGGCAGAGTTGATTTTACCATCACCATTTAAATCCCCATATACTACAGCAGTATAAATTTCTGAATTATATTTAAACTGAATTCCCGTTGCTATTATAGGATTATTTGAGGAAACAGTATAATTCAATTTAACTTGAATCTTAATATTATTTAATAAATCCCCTAGCTCAAATCCGTGAACAAATGAATCATTTATTTTTAACCCTATACTAATAAATCTTTCTCGTAGTGTAGATTTTGCGGTTGCTTTTACTGTTACTGTATATGTTGCGGTCTTGTTTCCAACTGTTGCTGTTATTGTTGCTGTTCCTGGTGCTACTGCTGTTACTTTTCCATTATTTACAGTCGCAACATTTTTATTACTACTTGACCATGTTACTGTTTTGTCATCTGTTGTATTTGTTGGATTATACGTTACTGTTAAAGTTTCACTTCCTCCAACATTTAGTTGTCCTGTTGTTTTATTTAGACTAATACTTTCTATTGGAGCTTTTACCGTCAATGTATATGTTGCGGTTTTGTTTCCAACTGTTGCTGTTATTGTTGCTGTTCCTGGTGCTACTGCTGTTACTTTTCCATTATTTACAGTCGCAACATTTTTATTACTACTTGACCATGTTACTGTTTTGTCATCTGTTGTATTTGTTGGATTATACGTTACTGTTAAAGTTTCACTTCCTCCAACATTTAGTTGTCCTGTTGTTTTATTTAGACTAATACTTTCTATTGGAGCTTTTACCGTCAATGTATATGTTGCGGTTTTGTTTCCAACTGTTGCTGTTATTGTTGCTGTTCCTGGTGCTACTGCTGTTACTTTTCCATTATTTACAGTCGCAACATTTTTATTACTACTTGACCATGTTACTGTTTTGTCATCTGTTGTATTTGTTGGATTATACGTTACTGTTAAAGTTTCACTTCCTCCTACGTTTAGTTGTCCTGTTGTTTTATTTAGACCAATACTTTCTAATGGAATAACTACTGTTACTGTATATGTTGCGGTTTTTTCGACATCAGTTCCTTTTCCTACAGTTGCTGTAATTGTTGCTTCTCCTGGTGCTATAGCTATTACTTCACCATTATTTATTGTCGCAACTTTTTCATTACTTGTTGTCCATTCTACTGTTTTATCTTCAGTCGTTTCTTCATTTTCATTTTTTGCAGTAAATATTACATTTAAATTTTCTTTTTCTCCAACATTAAGATCTTCTTTTGTTTTATTTAAACTTATACTTGTTAATTCATTCATTATAAGTTCTGGTCTTAAAATAATATAATTATCTTTACCATATAATGATTGATAAAGAATAAAATTTCTTTCGAACTTAAACTCATCAGCGCTCCAATCATCACTACTATTATAATCATACAAACTAGTTTTTACAGTTAAATATTTACATCCACTTTTTCCGTCCCAATAATCACTGGTATGATATGTTAGAGAAAATTCGTTTCGCACAGAACACCCTTCTCCATTTACTCCTCTAAACAATCCACCAGTATAAATATATGCATAAAATCCGTCTTCATTTGTGTATTGGCTATTTGTTATATTGTAAATTAAAATATCGCCATCTTTAAAATCTTTTGAATTTATTGTCTTTGCTCGATTTTTTGATTCCTCTGATTCTTTCCATCTTGGAAAAAAATAGTTTGAACCATCAATCGCTAATCCACTATAATAATTATTTAAGATCATTTTTTGAAATCTAATATCTACTTCTCTTTTAGGTTGTATTTTTATACTAGAACCAACTTTACCATCAGCTTTTTTATAAAATAAATTATCAAAACTAAAACTTGTAAAACTAAAATCATGATTTGTTGCTTTCTTGTATATTTGATTAATTAAATCTAAGCCAGAAGTTGTATCTTTATATCCAATAATTCCCTTATCGGTATCACCGTTATACCACTTTGTATAATTTTTATTTTCTACTTTGCCAACAATTTTATTTTCTATAGTACCTGTAGTAATTGAAGAATCACTATATCTATTTAAATCAAAATAACCTTCTGATTTAATTGTCGATCCTATTGAGGCATTATCTTTTATTTTAACTGTATATGTAAAATCTGTATAAACTCCAGGTTCTAAATTTTCATAGTCTATAGATATTTTTTTTCCGTCGCCAGATACTTCCCAACCTTTGTCCTCGCAATCAACACAGTAGACATTGTCATCTAATATTTCTGTTATAACAAATCTACTATATGGTGTTGTAAGCATTTTGCTATCATGTTTTGAAACATCACTTTTATTAGTTATTTTAATTTTATATTCTAATTCATCTCCAATATTAACACTATTATTGTCACCTTTTGATACTGTTTTTTCAATTAACAATCCAGGGTACTCATATGTTCTTAGTTTTGACCTATCTAATACTTCACTAATTAATTTATTATTTTGTTCAAAATTAAATACTGCTTTTCCTGTAGTTTTATCTTCATAAAAAGGTCTAATTACAGCACATTCATCAACTCCACTAGCGTGATTATTTTTGTTTAAACATCTTAAAACACCTGTGCTAGAAACAAATCTTCTTTCATTACTTAATAATGTCATTTTAATGGTACCTTCTTTTTCTATATTCAACAGCTGTCTTCCATTAACAGCAGGATAAATTTCAGACTCTGACAATGCTGGATTAGCATCATAAATCAAAGAAGAAGTATCTGTTACATTTATATTAGATTTAATATAATTATCACGATATGCATTTAATATTAAAACATCATCAGGCTCATTATCATTATCATAATCAATAGTATCATATGCAATTAACGCATGACCAGAATATACAAATAAATCCCCGGGTTTTACATTTTTTACTAAAGTTTTAAATCCTCCATCAGTGGATGAATTATTATTATCTCCATAAACATACTTTACTATTTCACGATTTCTCATATAACCATCAGGTGTTTTTTCTTTTTCTTCAGTATTACTTTGATAATATAATAATAAAGTTCCATCATCTTGTATTTCATCAGCTGTTATTTTTTGATAAGCATCTTGTGCTGCATATATAATATGATAATTATATTGTGGAAATGCATCTGTTTTAAATTCATTATCCGCTGACATAAATTTACTAGGTCCTTTTATTCCGAATGTTTGATTATAAACATTATGTGTAAAACCAGCACAAACAGTAAATTGATTATCTTGAGATGTTGCATCTTCTGGGTTCAATCCATAATAGTCTGCCTTTGCATAATTGTATTGTATATAAGGACCCCTAATATAATATTGTCTCATAACCTCTTTTATCATTCTTTGGGCATTTTCGTATGTTAATTGACTTGAAGTTGTTGATTGTTCTGCTTTAACATACAAAAAACTTATTAAAAAAAACAAAAATAAAGATATAAATATTATATATTTTTTCATCTTAATACCTACTTCCTTAATACTATCCTCTAATTATAATAATATCACATCATCATAAAATATATAAAAAATATTTACTTTGTATGGTATAAATTATAATTCGTTCTTTTCTATATGGTTTGAATAAAATTTTAAAAAAACGAAATTTTTATTTTTCTGTTTCTTCAATCATTTATTAAATTTTAGACACAATGACGACAAACATCATAAAACAAAAAATGGAGCCTTTCGGCTCCTTCAGGGGGTTTTGGTTGATCATCTCCCACATTATTATTCGTAAGAGTTGACCATATACACGATATTGCTATCGTGCTATCTTAATAATATTATCTTTTATTTTAAAAGTCAATCCGGTTTAGCCAACTTTACACTTTAATAAAATTTTTTATTAAAAATTCATTTTTTTCAACATAAAAGTATGTACAATTTTCTTTAGTATTATCAATAAAACTAAACCTACACTATATATTTAACAAACTTTACACCTAATCAACAACCTCTAAATATTGAGACAAATCAGAATAATATTCACTTTGTAAATACCCCTTATTTTTTATATACTCTTCCGAATCATTTTTAGCCTGGACTAATATTTCATAATCATTTTTAAGATTAGCAATTTTAAAGTTCATATCTCCGCTTTGTTTTGTTCCAAACAAATCGCCGTGGCCTCGAAGTTCAAAATCTTTTTGAGATATATAAAAACCATCATTACTATCTTCCATAACTTTTAACCGCGCATTATCATAATTACTTATTAAATAACAGTAACTTTGCAACTCATTTCTTCCCACACGTCCTCGAAGCTGATGTAATGATGCCAGACCAAATCTTTCGGCATTAAAGATGACCATCATGGTGGCATTACCAACATCTATTCCTACTTCAATTACAGTAGTAGATATCAATATTTTTATTTCATTATTTTTAAAATCATTCATAATAGCATCTTTTTGAGCTTGCTTCATCTTTCCGTGGATAATTTCACTTTTTATCTTTCCTTGAAATGCTAAATCAATTTTTTCTTTCAAAATATTAACACTATTTAAATCAAGCTCTTCATTTTGTTCAACTAATGGCGATACAATATATATTTGGTGTCCTTTTTTGATTTCTTCAAGCATCGCTACTAAAACATCTTTAATATCACTTTCTTTTTTAACTTTAGTAATAATTTCTTTGCGTCCCAAGGGCTTAGTTTTAATCATCGAAATATCTAAATCTCCATAAATTGTCATCGCATAAGTTCTTGGAATTGGCGTTGCTGATAAATATAAAACGTCTGGTTTAAAAGATTTTTTCTGTAAAATACTCCGTTGATTTACACCAAAACGATGCTGTTCATCTGTAATTACTAAACCTAATTGTTTAAATAAAACATTATCACTAAGTATGGCATGCGTACCAATTAACAAATCAACAGAACCATCAGCAACTTTTTCATACACACATTTCTTTTCTTTGGCGCTCATCGAACCAGTTATCACATCAACTCGAACATTAAATTTATCTAGGACTTTTTTTATGCCAAAATAATGTTGAATAGCCAATATTTCTGTCGGCGCCATTAATGCAGCTTGATAACCCGACAAATAGTTTGCATATACTGCAATAGTTGACACAATAGTCTTACCACTACCAACATCACCTAATAATAAACGATTCATCCGAAATGATGATGTCATATCTCTTAATATTTCTTCACAAGCATTTTGTTGATCAGTAGTTAAACGATATGGTAAGCTATTAATTAATATTTGCATCTTTTCAGCATCAATTACGCGTGATATGCCACTAACATTTTTATTTTCCTTGTTTAAAAAGTTCATTTTAAATGAAAAATTAAATAATTCTTCATATATAAGCCTAATTTTAGCATTTTTTACATCTTTTGCATTACAAGGAAAATGAATGTTTTTTATCGCTTCCGCCTTACTAGAAAAATGATATCTTTCAATATACTCTTTAGGGATTAAATCTCTAATCGCAATATCAATGACGCTTCTTATTAATTTACCCAAAGTTTGATTCGTTATTCCATTAGTTAAATGATATACAGGCTCAATATCCCCAGGATTAATATTAAATTTTATATCACTTGCTGTAAAAGTGTTTTTTTGAATATTATATTTACCAATCAATGTAACTGCTTTTCCCAAAGTCAAATTTGCTTTTAAAAAAGCTCGATTAAAAATTGTTACATTACAAATCTTTCCATTCACATTAGCTCTAAACGATAAGCGATTAAAATTTTTTTTAATATAAGATACAATTGGTAAAGATTCTATTGTGGCACTTACAATTAAATTATCTGATTCGCTTACTAAATCAGTAAACGAATATATATTATACCTATATGGATAATATGTTAATAAATCTTCAACAGTAAAAATATTAAGCTTTTCAAGTAACTTTGTTGTCTTGGGCCCTACCCCTTTAATATTGTTTATATCCATGTTACCTCCATATTTTTTATTATATCATATCTAAAAAAATATTTTTGCTTATTCATTGTAATCTAAAAAATACATTAATTTTATTTTTGTGTAAATTACATGTAAATTTGATTGACTTTTTAGCCCCTTTGATTTAGTATATTAATTACCAAATCACTTGAGAAGGCGATTTGGTGCTAGTATCACACTAGTCAACCCCTTTTTATTCTTTGAAACCATCACGAGAGTGATGGTTTCGCAATTTATGTAACAAAAAACTAACTTATGTTTCAAAGTTAGTTTTTATTTTCTAAATTTTTATAATAATTATATCGTTTTATTGCATTAGCTTTTTGCTGTTCTAAGATTTCTTCAGCGTATTCTGCATTCTTAATTTTTAAAGCCTTAAATCTCACTTCATTATCTAAAAATTCACGATACTTTTCAAAATCAGGTTCTGGAGAATCAAGATATAATTTATTATCAAAATATCTCATTAACAATGTATATCCACATTCGACACCCAGTTTTTCTTCGCGAATTGAATTACCCATTCCATTTTTTATTCCATGTTCTACACAAGGACAATATGCAATAATTATTGCAGGTCCATTATGTTCTTCAGCTTCTTTAAAAGCTTTAATCGTTTGCATCATGTTGGCGCCTAAAGATATACTAGCTACATAACAATTTTCAATTGAACTGGCAATTCTAAACAGATCTTTTTTTGTAGTCTTTTTACCAAAATCAGCAAATTCTGCAACTGCACCTTTTTTGGTTGACTTACTTGCTTGCCCACCAGTATTAGAATAAACCTCTGTATCCAAAACTAAAACTTTAATATTTTCATTAGAATGAAGAATATGATCTAATCCATTATACCCGATATCATAGGCCCAGCCATCTCCACCTAGTGCCCAAACGGTACGCGCCGGCATATATTCTTTTAAATCAACCAACTCTTTTGGTATGTTTTTATTTTGTAAAAGATTAGCCACTTCCGAAGTGATTCTTTCATCATTTTCATTACCCAAATATCTATTAAATAATTCTTTGGTTTCTAAATCTACTGCACCAATACTCGCTTCCATAATTTGACGAATTCTTTTTCTTTTTTGTTTATATGAAATATGAATACCATAAGCAAATTCCGCATTATCCTCAAATAGCGAATTAGCCCAAGGTATTGAATACGGCATACACGGAGCGCTGGCTCCATAAATACTTGAACATCCCGTAGCATTTGCAATAACTAATTTATCTCCAAGTAACTGAGTTAACAATTTAACATATGGGGTTTCGCCACAGCCGGCACAAGCTCCACTAAACTCAAATCTTGGCTTCGCAAGTTGGCTGCCTTTAATTGTATATTTGTTGAAAACTTGGGGGTTTTCATAGGAATCAAATAATTCATTTGTCGGCTCAACATTCTCCTCCATCGTCAGCGCATGTGTAGGACAAATATTAACACATAAACCACAACTAGTACAGTCATAGTTACTAATTCCAACAAAGAAATTGTATTGGTCTTTGCCAATTAATGGTTTACCTAGTGTTTTATCTTCAGTTACAAAATTTCTTATTACAGAATGAGGACAAACAAACGAACACATACCACATTGAATACATTTATCTTTGTCCCATTTAGGAGTAAGGTTAGCAACATTTCTTTTTTCACGTCTTGATAAATTACCAGGGAATTCTCCACCAGCAATAGGTAAAACGTCACCTACCGATAAAGTATTACCTAAACGACATTCCATTATTTCAAAAATATCTTTTTCCTTTATTTGTTTTTCTGGTTCATCACTTAATGTAACATTAATTTCAACAATACTATTTAACGATTCGTTGACTGCGTTGACATTATTTACAACAATATCTTGTCCCTTGGTAGCAAACGCTTTTTTTATTGATTCCACTACCAATTCTACGGCATTTGATATTCCTAAAAGTTTTAAAATATTCACTTCCATTATTTTATTGATTTTTCCACGAATATTATTTGCATAAGCAATTTTTTCTGCATTAATAATATTAATTTTTAAATTTTTATCTCTAATTATTTTTTTTACGTCAGACGGTAGAAAAGCATTAAATTCATCCTGATTTTTGATTGTATTAACCAAAACATAAGCGCCATTTCTCGCTTCCGAAAGCATATCAAATTTTTTAAAATATTCATCTTTTGTAATAACTACAATCGATGGATTAATAACATAATATGGCACATTAATTGCCTTATCTCCAACTCGAAGATGTGAAATTGTAACACCTCCACTCTTTTTAGAGTCATATTCAAAATATCCTTGGACGTACTTTCCTAAACTAGCATTAGCAATCGTCAGGATATCTTTAGATGCACTAACCATACCATCTGAGCCGAATCCCCATATTTTAAACTCTTGGCAAGATAAATCTACTTCATACTTTTGTACTGGCAAACTTAAATGTGTAACGTCGTCGTTAATTCCTATTGTAAAGCTATTTTGTAGTTTACTATCAAGCATATTATAAACTGCTAAAATCTGATCAGGAGTAGTATTTTTACTAGAAAGGCCGTAACGTCCCCCTACAATTTCAATGTTCGTTTCTTTTAAAGCCCCTACAATATCTAGATACAATGGTTCTCCAACACTACCAGCTTCTTTAGTTCGATCTAAAACCGCCATTCTTTGCACTGTCTTAGGCAGTACATCAAGTAAATATTTAACGCTAAACGGACGATAAAGATGAACTTCAATCAAGCCAATTTTTCTACCACTTTGATTTTCCTTATCAATAACCGCTTTGATTGTATCGCAAACGCTTCCCATCGCCACAATAACATTGGTCGCACAATCATCGCCATAATAATTAAATGGCTTATAATCTTTACCAGTTATTTCATTAATTCTTATCATATATTCATTGACAATATCTGGCATTTTCATGTATTTTAGATTTCTTGCTTCAGTGCATTGAAAATACACATCCTCAGTTTGACTTGTCCCAAATTCTTTATTACAACCGACATTCAAAGCTCGCTTTTTAAAGTTGTTTAATCCTTCTTTATCAAGCAAAGAAATAATTTTTGCTTCATCTAATTCATCAATTGTATTTAACTCGTGACTAGTTCTAAACCCATCAAAAAAATGAACAAACGGCAGTGATCCTTTTATCGCAGAAAGATGAGCTACCGCAGCAAGATTTTGTGCATCTTCTACACTGGTAGAAGAAAGCATACAAAAACCAGTTTGACGCACTGCATAAATATCCTGATGATCGCCAAAAATAGAAAGTGCATGTGTAGCCAAGCTACGAGCCGCTACGTGAATAACACCAGGCCACATTTCTCCAGCAATTTTATACATATTTGGAATCATTAAAAGCAAACCTTGACTAGCCGTAAATGTAGAAGCTAATGATCCGCTCATTAACGCTCCGTGTAAAGCACCGGCTGCTCCCATTTCTGATTCCATTTCAACAACTTCAGGTTTGGAATTATAAATATTATTTAATTCAGTATGAGACAAATAATCAATATTTTCCGCCATCGGCGAGGATGGAGTTATAGGATAAATTGCGCAAACTTCACTAAATAAGTATGCTATTTTACTACACGCTTTATTTCCATCTACTATTTTCATCTAATCACCTACTTTATCATTATAAAATAAAAACTAGTTTTTGACTAGTTTTTTGTATTTTTACCAATTAATCTCTAACTTATTTTTTCCATTAATTCATTTTCAATTTTGGTTAACCGATTATATTTAGCAACTCTTTCACCTCGGGATACCGATCCAGTTTTAATATAAGGAATATTTAATCCTACTCCTAAATCGGCGATAAAGGTATCCTCAGTTTCTCCACTCCGATGAGAAATAATCATTTTTATATTATTAGCTTTAGCTAAATTAATTGTTTCAATAAACTCGGTTACAGAGCCAACCTGATTTGCTTTAAGTAAAATGGCATTAGCCGCCTTTTTATCAATCCCCATCTGTAAATACTTGGCTTGAGATACAAAAAAGTCATCACCAACAACCATTATTTTGTGACCGGCTTCTTTGGTTAATAGCGCAAAGCTGTCTGCATCCTCTTCTTCAAATGGATCTTCAATACTTATTATTGGATATTTCTCTATTAAATCTAAATAATAATCTTTAAGTTCCATTGCAGAATACAATTTATTATCTAATGTATATTTTTGGGTACTTTCATCATAAAATTCTGAGGCTGCCGCATCTATAGCTAATGCAATATCTTTTCCAGGTTCATAACCAGATTTTTTGATTGCTTCCATTAAATATTTAAAACATTCCTCATTACTAGAAAGATTTGGAGCAAATCCTCCCTCATCTCCTACACCAGTAGACATTCCATCTTTTTTTAACATTGTCTTTAAAGTAATAAACACTTCTGAAGCTGCTCTTATTCGCTTTTCTTCAGTTTCTAAAAGTGGAACAATCATAAATTCTTGAATGTCTAAATTATTATCTGCATGAGCACCACCATTAATAACATTAATCATTGGAACCGGCATTGAGTAATCCCCATCAGATACGTATTCATATAGGTCTTTTCCAGCTGATTTTGCTAAACATTTTAGCGCTGCCAAAGAAACCGCTAAAATTGCATTAGCACCTAATTTTGATTTATTATAAGTGCCATCTAATTCCAATAACTTTTTATCAACATCAGCTTGATTAAGATCCATACCTTCTAATTTAGGAGCGATAATATTATTGACGTTATAAACAGCTTTTAATACTCCTTTACCATGATATCTTTCATCGTTGTCTCGAAGCTCGATTGCTTCTTTTGAACCAGTAGAGGCGCCAGAAGGAACCGATGCTATACCACAAACACCGTTATCTATAATCATTTCTACTTCTACTGTCGGATTACTTCGACTGTCTAGAATTTCTCTTGCTTTAATACTTTTTATTTTCATAAATCCTCCTACTATAAGTATATCCTCAGTAACTTATCTTCGCAATTAAAAAAAGAACTTATTAACAGTTCTTTTACCAAAAAATTTTTGTAATTTCATCGCTTCTTTTTCGTAGCAAAATAGTATCAGTTAAATCTAACACACTAATTATTATTAAAAATATTCCAACCAATTTAGTTATGGTTAGCATTGAAAAGGGATTTATAATTACCATAATACCAAAAAATATCAACATTATGCCAATTACGACTGTAATAAGCCAGGCAGAATCATTTCCAATTTTAAACCATACTCCATACGTTATTTTATTAGCTCCAACAATGATTAAATATAGCCCTAAGCAAACCGTAACAAAAGAGGATAAACTATACGGCATTAAAATTACAATTAATCCTATAACAAATAAAATAATTCCAAAAATCATGTTAAACGAATATAACTTAGCACCATCTCTTTTTAAATATTTATAAATCATATTCCCGCCACTAACTAACATCATTAGTCCTACTACTATTCCAATTAACTTATTTGTAAGGCCTGGCATAAATAGCATGACCAACCCACCAATAAGTAAGACAAGTGAAGTAGCAATGCTAGTTGACATCATTTTTTTAAATTTATTAGAACTAGTTTGTCTTATAAAATTTGACATTTTACACTCCTTTAATATTTAAAGTATACTTCTTTTTATCATTTTATGCAAATTGAATATTTTAATGCAATATGATATAATATTCTCCCTTTGAGGAGGTTATTATATGTATATACGAGATCTTTCTATAGCAGAATTCGAAGATTTTTCCAAAAAACATCGATTTAGCAACTATCACCAAACATTAAATTATGCACTTTTAAAATCTGAAAATGATTATGAATACGAACTAATTGGCTATGTTGATAATAATCAAATTTATGCTGCTGCACTTGTACTTGTAAAACTTATTGACGGATATCTATATGCATACGTTCCTGAAGGATTCTTAATTGACTATTCTAATATAGAACTTCTACAAAACTTTACTAACGATTTATATAAATATTACAAAAAGGAATCAGTCATCTTTATTAAAATTAATCCGCCAATAACAATTGCCACAATCAACCCTAAAACCCACATTAAAACTTATACTAATAATACGTCAATAATTGATAATCTTAAGAAATGTGGTTATACAAAGTTAGATGACAATATATATTTTGAATCTGTGTTACCACGAATTACTGCAATTGTTAATATTGACAATTATAACATAGATACCCTTTCTAAAAATACGAGAAACAAAATAAGAAAAGGAATCAGAAAAGGTCTTACATTGGAACTTGGAAACAGCTATAATTTAAACTTACTTCATCCATTTATCAAAAATAAGATTAAAAAATCGGAATTTTACTATAATGATTACTATAATATTTTTAGTAAAAGTCATGCTATTGATTATTTTTTAGTGAGTATTAATTATGAAAAATATATTATCAATTCACAAACTGCATACACCAAAGAATTAGCTAAAAATGAACAGTTAAATAGAAAAGTAAGTCAAATTCCCGGAACTAGAAATATCAACAAAAAAATGAATTCTGATAAAACTTTACTAGCATATAAAAATGACATTTCGTTAGCCACAAAAAACATTACAAACAACGAAAAAATATATATTGCTGGAGCATTAGTTATAAAACATAAAGACACAGCAACGATTTTAATTAGTGGTTACGATAAAAAATATAAAGACTTTGCTCCAAACTATTTTCTATATTCAGAAATATTAAACTACTATCATAATGAATTTAAATATGTCAATTTAAATGGAATTACTGGCGATTTTACAAAAAACAATAAATATTATGGATTAAATGAATTTAAACTAGGATTTAATCCTCAAATACATGAATATATTGGCGAATTTGATTTAATCATTAATAAAAGAGTATACAATTATTTACTAAAAAAAGGGTACTTAGAAAAAGAATTTAGTAGCAAATAAAAATTAGGAATGTTATCTTTCCTAATTTTTATAAGCATCACTTTAACAAAAGCTTGACAATTATTAATTTTTTTAATTATAAGGTCGCTAACAAATGGTTATTAATAAGTTATTTATTAGAAGGAATTGGCGTTTTCTTAACAATTAATTCTGAAATGGACTTGTCTGAATTGTTATCATCTATTATTTCCGCTAGAAACGTAGAACAATCCACCGATATAAACCAATCTTCTTTTAAAATATCTTGAGGTGTATATGTTAAATTAGTACTATATATTTTTTCAAATAGTTTTTCTTTATGGGATTTAATAAAGATATCAGGTCCATTAGTAAATAATGCAAAGGTGGCAAAAAAATAAACCTTCTTAGCCCCTCTTTTTTTTAGTTCTTCTGCTACATCTATTAGCGACTTGCCACTTGCAATCATATCATCAACAACTATGGCGGTTTTGCCTTCTAAGTCTTTCCCTAAGTATTCATGAGCCTCTATTGGGTTACTACCATTTACTACTTTTGACAAATCACGTCTCTTATAAAATAGGCCTACATCTACTTTTATAATATCAGCTAAATATCTGGCCCGATCCATTGCGCCAGCATCTGGACTAATGACTAGGGTATTTTCTTTATCAATGTCTTCATTTTTAAGAAATGTTTTTAAGATATCATTAGTTGGAAAAAAATTATCAAATGCCATATTAGGAATTGCATTTTGAACATTAGGATCATGCGCATCAAAAGTAATAATGGTATCTACTCCTAGGGCTTTTAATTCTTGCAAAGCAAGTGCGCAATCAAGGGATTCGCGACTCTTGCGACGATGCTGACGTGATTCATATAAAAATGGCATTACAACACTAATTCGCTTAGCATGGCCCATCATTGCTAAAATAGTTCTTTTAATGTCCTGAAAATGTTCGTCTGGACTCATCATATGTTCTTTACCATACATTTGATAAGTGATACTGTAATTATGCGTATCACTTATTATATAAACATCTTTTCCTCTTATACTCTCAAGTAGCTTGACTTTTCCTTCTCCGTCACTAAATCTTACAGACTCAATTGGCAAAATATAATCATCCTGTGAATGTCGGATTTTCTGCAAATGTTTATTTACTTTCATTCCAAATTCTTTACAATTATCCATTACAATTAAACATAAATCTTTTTTCATCATATACTCCTATTAAATATATTTTACAACAAAAAAAGCGATTTCTCGCTTTTTTATTTTAATTATTGAATGATTTCTGAAATTACACCAGCACCAACAGTACGTCCGCCTTCTCTAATTGAGAATTGAGTTCCTTGTTCAAGTGCAACTGGAGCAATTAGTTCAACAGTCATATCGACATTGTCACCAGGCATAACCATTTCAACACCAGCAGGTAGTTCGATTACACCAGTAACATCTGTTGTTCTAAAATAGAATTGAGGTCTGTAATTTGAGAAGAATGGGGTATGACGTCCGCCTTCTTCTTTAGAAAGTACATACACACTCGCTTTAAATTTAGTATGAGGTGTAACACTTCCTGGTTTAGCTAATACTTGACCACGTTCAACATCTTCTCTAGAAATACCACGTAGTAATACACCAGCGTTATCTCCAGCTTGAGCAAAGTCAAGAGATTTTCTAAACATTTCAATTCCTGTTACAACAGTTTTCTTAGTTTCTCTTAAACCAACGATTTCAACTTCATCGTTAAGGCTTAAAGTACCACGTTCAACACGTCCTGTAACAACAGTTCCTCTACCAGAAATAGTAAATACGTCTTCAATACTCATTAAGAATGGTTTATCTGTATCTCTAGCTGGAGATGGAACATATTCATCAACTGCAGCCATTAAGTCACGAATACTTTGAGCAGCAGCTTCATCACCTTCAAGAGCTTTTAATGCACTACCTTTAACGATAGGACAATCTGCATCAAAACCATATTCTCCTAATAATTCTCTGATTTCCATTTCTACTAAATCAAGTAATTCAGGATCATCAACTTGATCACATTTATTCATGTAAACAACAATCTTAGGTACACCAACTTGTCTAGATAATA
>SVAN01000028.1 GCA_015059375.1 Bacillota bacterium
CTTCCAACTGCATAGTATAAATTTTCAGTTTCCCAATGTTTAGGTAATCTAACAGTCAAAAAGTGTGTAGGATTATAAGTAGTATTGATAAAGTTTACATACTCATTCTTAATTCTATTCTTATTTTTATTCATTATATCATACCTTATATATTTTATAATCATCATTAAATTTTGAGTATAATAATAACAAATACATATCGGTTATGTACTTTATTAAAAGAGCAAATCTTTAAGCTCAAAATACGTTATTGTAGAAATCCTATATAATTAAATTTCACGTACTTATGTTTCATAGAACATTTGATTCCTATATTTTGGCTTATAAAAAATTTTTATTCAGAAAACATCGAGAACGAAAGCAGAACATTTGTTCGTAAAATGCATAATAGCTATGTTAAAAAGTTTTTGACGTTAACGACAATAACTTTAAAAGCAATAAGGAGATGGTCAAGAACCACCTCCTTATTTATATAAAAACTAAACTGCAATATCGTCATTTGCTTTATTGTTATCATTTACTGGTAAGGGCATGGTGCTAAATAAAGCATTAACGTGAATCGGGCAAAAGTGTTGACCAATAGCTTCGCGTAGAGCGGTTTCTGTCTTCTGTTCAAGCATTCCGTTTTCATCTCTTGCAAGATTTAGCTTATCAAAAAAATCGCTTGGGCAATCCATGATTCGCTGTAACTCTCTCAGTGAAAATACGCGCGGATCTGTAAATTTCTTAGTTTCAGGATTATATCTTCCAGGATGAATGGAGGCTAAATCATTTATCCTTCCATTTCCTGTTGTAATAGTTGGACATTGATATTGCCAATCATTTCGCGTATATCCTTTGTTATATTTAGCTTCAGGATATTCACCATTATCAAGTACTGGTTGAAAATCTTCTGCATTATCCCAAGCTGAACATCCTGTTGGAGTTTGTTCTATAAATCTTACAACACATTCTGGTAAAGTTCGTGCATAATGCCATGGATCGTTTGGATCAATTTCACCATTTTCTAAGCTTCTCAAATCACCAATTACTTCCCATAGCATTTTTCTTACAGAATGTTTTTTAGGAAATTTCCAAGGTCCATTGCTTCTGTCTTTGCGCACACCGAGTATTATAAGACGTTTTCGGTCTTCAACACAGCCATAATCAGCGGATGTATATATACCAATATTTAAATAATACGCCTCACTTAGTTCATCACGTATGTATTCGCCAATGCAACGAATGTATCCATCTTTGTTTTTGAGAACATCATGTGCAATTTCAGGACGAGCATCAATAAAATTTGGTACATTTTCAATAATAAATCCATATGGTTGTGATTCTTTCATAAATTTAGTTGTATAATAAAAATGTTTTGCTTCCGGTACATTTCCCTTGTTTCGTGAATTATTAAGATTAGAAAATGGTTCACAGCAAGGACTTGCCATAACAATAGTACAACTTTTTTTGTGATGCCATTCTAGAGCTTCTTTAAAACATTCATCTGATGTAAAATCACCTTTCACCATATGACAATCAGGAAACAGTAACTCATGCCAAAGTGCTCTTTTAATATCCCATTCCGCAGCTACAGCACAATGTATATTTAACTTATGAGCTTTAGATAGTCCTAATGAAATATTAGAAAAAATAGTAGTAACATATAGCGGTTTTTCTAATGTTAGTGTTTTATGTTCACTTTCTTCGATATTATCTAACTCAAACTTAGGATATTTATTTTCTTCATTGCGATTATTCGTTTTAACTTTTTTCTTCGTAGATTTAGATAATGCTAAAGCTCGTGTAGGAATATCGTTTTGTTTAATTGCAATTTCAATAGCTGCTTTAACACCTTCCCATGTTAAACCCTGAAAATCTCGAACTAAACGAGGAGATAGTCCATATTTATCTTTAATAACTTCTGCTTTAGTTTTTACATCTCCAGATGCTCGACTTTTTGAATTTTTATTGGTGCCATTTTTTTTAGGAATTTTACGCAATTCTTCACCAACATAACATTCATAAAGCAAGACATAAGCAGCACGAGCCTGTAAGATAGCTTTCTTTTTATTGTAAGTATCCATTGATAATGGAGCGCTTTTTAATATACTTTGTTCATTATCAACCCATTCTCGAATTTTGTTAACCTGATCAATCATTTCTTGACCGCTTAATTTGGTTGAAGAAAATAGATTATCATTAGCTGCAGAATCAATCAAATCTAACAACTTTTCAGGTGATAACTTGTTAGCATCGACAATATCATTAATTGTCATAAAATAATTATTTTTAGAAGCAATGTTTTGTAATACTTCTTGTTGAATTACAACATCAGAGTGATTAACGTCTTCATTTGTATCATAGTTTTCCGGCATTTCGGCCATAACAATATTAGTCATTGTTTTAATCCTTATAAAGTTAATTTTAAATCTTGATTAAATCAAAAAAATAAATCTTTGCTTAATCAATGAGTCGGACTCATATAAAACTAAATTCAAAGAGTCAATAGTTTTTTTAAATTTTATTTGAAATATTTTTTATAAATCTAAAGCAAATTATTTTAAGTAATTTTATTAAAATTACTTATTGACTTTTGAAAAATATTCATTATAATCAAAAATAATGTAACGAAATGTTGTTCAAAGAGGTTTGTAATGAAAAAAAATATATTTGAGGCTGATAATGCGACTCGAAAACGTCTAAAAATTGATACTAAAACGCATAAAAATATGACAGATGAGATTCTTGAGATTTTTAAGAAGGCGAAAGATGAATATGG
>SVAN01000029.1 GCA_015059375.1 Bacillota bacterium
AAAAAGATGACTATTGAAGAAAAAAGTCATATTGATGAAGAATATAAGTATGATGCCGATAATTTTAGGAATAATAATTTTTTATTTGAATCTAAATCTAATATATTTTCATCAACTTTAGATATTACTGATAAAAATACAAATGTTAAAAAAACAATAAATAAATCAATTTTAAATAAATTTGAAGAGGGACAAAAGATAAAAAGTCATACATCATCAACAAGTTTTAGACCAGGCAAAGTTTATGTAGATGATAGAGATTTTTATATAACACTTTCTTTTGGTGCAGGCTTTTTAGCTGAACATTACTACTGTTATATTATAAAATGGAATTTTGATACTGAAGAGGCTTCTTATTTTACATCAATATATTTTGATTATTTTCAAGAGTGGAACGATGATTTTATTATATTAAATGTATTTTAAATGAAGAAAGTATATTTTTAAGCAAAAATCTCATATTTCATACTTTATAGTAAAATGTAAATTGCAAATTTAATATAAAATTTGCTCACTCATTCTTTATATTAAAAAAGTTAATTTTAAATTTCTGAAAGTATATGAAAGTTCAGAAATGATAAATCTAATGTTTATATATGATTGGTTATATATAATTAAGACGAATGTTAATTAATTAAGTATGTTTATAAAAAATATTATAAGAATAAATGTTTATCGTTTGTAAGATAAAATCATGGATGAATATGATTCAAAATACAACAAAAAAGTAGCGTATGGCATCTCGTCCGCTTCACCATTATCGTTAATGATAGTCGATACAATTAAGTATCGGCTTTTTTCTTTATTTTGATAGGGTACAAGTCTCACCGTATAATTAAATTTTGATAATTTAAGATAGACAATAACGAAAATTGTATCAAAATTGTGTATTGTTGATATCAACTTTTTAACGATTACTTAAAACAAGGTATTGTTTGTCGCTTTATTTTCTTGTTATTATATGGCGATTATAAGATTCATATCAATTGACAAAAGTACGATTTCGTACTAAAATAAATTGGGTTGTGAGGTATTTGTAATGGATGAAAAAAGATTGAAAGCAAAAAGATTAATTAAAGCTTTATATAATATTGATGAAGCTTATTATGTAAGTGAAAAAAAGAAGAGATTATCAGACGCTGAATTATGCATTTTATATGCATTAGATGACGATTTACCACATTCTCAAAACGAAATATCAAAAGAGTGGTTAATTTCTAAATCAACAATAAATACGATTACCAAAAAATGGGAAGCACAAGAAATTCTTAAGTTAATTCCTATTGAAAATAAAAGAAGAGAGATGCATATAGTATTGACGGAAAAAGGAAAGGAATATGCTCAAAGATTGTTACCATTTATATATAAAGCTGAAGATTATGCCTTAAATAAAACTTTAGAAAAATATGGGGAATCTTTTATAGAAGTCTTAGAGTATTATGGGAAAAACTTAAAAGAAGGATTTGAGGAGGAATTAAGAAAATGAATTTATTAAAAGATGATCCCATAAAAATATTTTTTAAGTTTTTAATACCAGCAGTATTATCTGCAATAGCAATCGCTACATATAGTATAGTTGACACAATAGTTATAGGACAAAAGGTTGGACCAGATGGAACTGCTGCATGTGCAGTATTGTTACCTATATTCTCATTAGCTCATTTTGTTGATTTAATATGTGGAATAGGTGGATCTGTGTTAATGAGCAAATCTCGAGGAGAAGGAAATAAAGAAAAAGCTAATGCTTATTATGCATCTTCATTTGTATTAGTTATAACTATCACATTAATAATGTGGATACTACTTTTGATTTTTCAAAAAGATGTTTATTTGATGCAAGGAGTAGAAGATACAATTTTTTATTATGCTTATGAATATGGAAGATGGATTGTATATGCATTACCTGCATTTATATTAGTACCTTATTTAGGGGCTTTTATTAGAACAGATGGTTCTCCAAACATCGTAATGTTTGTAACTTTAATTGGTGGCGTTGTAAATATAATTGGTGATATTGTTTTTGTTTTTCCATTAAATATGGGAATGGATGGAGCAGGTATAGCAACAGCATTAGGTTCGATTACTCAATTAATAATATTAGTTCTTTATATTTTACTTAAAAAAACAAATTTACACTTCACTAAACCATCGAATTTAATAAAAGCTTGTAGTAAGATTATTAAATTAGGTTTTGGTGCTGGACTTTCTCAAATTGCTATGACTGTGTTATTATTTTCAATGAATAATCAAATTATGAAATATTCAGGAGAAAATGCGTTAGCAGTATATGGCTTTCTTTCAGTAATAACATCATTATTCTCAAGTATCTTTTTAGGCATAGGACAAGCATCACAGCCAATAGTATCAGCAAATTTTGGCGCAGGAAATAAAGAAAGATATGAAAAAGTAGGTAGAGTTGGGCTTTTAACTGCCTTCATTTTTGGAACACTATTTTTATTAATTTGCTTAATAATTCCAATTCCTATTGCAAAAGCGTTTATGAAGGTAACACCTGAAATTAATGCGATTGTTCCATATATTGTAAGAGTATATTCAATTTCATTTTTACCAATGGCAATTAATTTGTTTGTAATATCATTTTTTCAATCAATTAAGAATGAAAGTAAAGCAACTATAATTCAAGTATTGAGAGG
>SVAN01000018.1 GCA_015059375.1 Bacillota bacterium
TTTTTTCTTTACTACTTTCATATTTTGACCTCCTTTATAGAGCATCAAAAAAACCTTGCCTCTATACAGAAACAAGGTTTCTTTAAACGAACCTTTGTGGGGTTCGTATCGTTTCTTTATGGTGGAGAATGTGGGATTCGAACCCGCGACCCTCTGCGTGCAGGGCAGATGCTCTAGCCAGCTGAGCTAATTCCCCAAATGACTTAATTATCTTACCATACAATTTTAAGATAATCAAGCTATTTTTTCGTAAACTTGCTATTTTTTTACAATAGTTACTAATCCTTTATCAATTTCTTCCATAGCCCGGCCAAGGTGTTTCTTATTTTTGTATTCTTCTTCTTTCATTTGATAGTGATTGTACTCAAGCATTTGTTTACTTCTTTTTGAGGCAACATGTACTAGTAAATATTTTGAATCAACCTTCGTTAAAATTTTATCAACAGATGGATATAACACTGCTATCAACTCCTTACATTAATATCATACCCAATAACATGTAAACAGTTCAATAACTTCTGTAAAATTTTGACGTTACTTTTACAAAAAATGTCAACTACGATAATATTTTAGTACTTACTTCCCCGTTTTCATATGCAATTCTTATTTTTAACTCATTTAATTTCTTAACTTCACTTGTAGGATCAGATACATTACCATGATCATCATCTGCTATTAAATATCCGGTTTCCACCAAATCTGAAACTGTGATATAAACAGTTTCTTGCTCATCAAATAAATCTAAATTATCTTCGCCATATAAAACAGCCATTTTATTTATTAAGTTAATCTTGCTATCATAAAGAGCATTTGGATCATTTGTAAATGCATAACTAACTTTATTTACAATAATAAAATAAAAAATAGTAAATAACAGTAAAATACCAATTATTTCATACAGTATTATGTTTTTTGATTTAATTATTGTCATCTTTCTCACTACAACCTTTCGTATCCCAAGATGGATAATCTAAAGCTAGTTTTTCCACTAGCCCAATAAATTTATCTTTATGTTTTTCATTGTTAAATTCAAAATACATATCGATTAATGAAGATAAAACTTCTTTAGCTCCATCGGGATTCAACTGATACATTGTTAAGTAAGGCTTTAAAACATATTTATTTATAATTTTAAAATTGCCTTTTTCAACATAGTAATTTCGATTAATAAATTTCATTAATTTTTTATAACTTTTAAACTTCATCATATAAGTAAAGTCATATATACTTATTAACTCTTCATTAGTATATACTGCAAATGTTCCAATTTTTTTTAATAATGACTTGCCTTTTTTTAAACTATCAATTTGTTCATTAGCAATATATATTTTATTTTTATCTTCATATACTTTAAATTCATCATAAAAATTGGCAATATCTTTTATTCGGATTAACGCTTTTTCTTTAGGTAATTTATATAATTTAGCATATCCTTCATGAAACTTATTAAAATCAATAATCCCATAGGCATCTACAAAGCCTAAAATTAACTTATATTCATCAGTAGTTGCTTTTATTTTATCAAGCAGCCTTTTTTTCTTGAGTTCTTTTTTATAAATATCTAAAAGTTCTTTAGGTAAAAAGAAAGTCTTTTCATCTTTTTTTATAACTAAGTGATGTCTTTCTAAATTAGTTATAAAATTTCTTAATAAATAATTCACCTTAATAACTAATTTACCTTTTTTCTTAACAAATAGCCTGATATTGTGATATTCATCAATTTGAAATAAATTTAGTGTAAATGTTACAATAGCGTTAACATTATCCATGACATTTTGAATCAGCTCTTGTTTTTTTGCATTTTTGTTGTAATCAATATGAAATGTTTCAAGCATTTTAATTATTTCATTTTTATTAACACTTTCTAAATAATCTTTATAACTTGTTACTTTATTATCCTTTTTCATATTATACACCCACAATCATTATATCACAGAAGGCTAAATATTATATAGAATTTCCTTTAGTATTTTTCCATCAGCTCTATTTCTGCCTTTTTCACAAAATAGTTTTTCGTTTTATAAGTAAAGCCTAGCTCATCAGCAGCTTTTTTCATCTCTTCCAAATTTTCAAAAGGACTTTTGTCTTGCTCTATTTCAATATAAACATGCTTATCATTAACAAACTGCAAAGCTAAAGAAAACTTATCGTTACGATAAACTTTTATATGGTCATAGATTTTAATTAACTCTTTATATCCAATTTCTTCAAAAAAATCTTTGGCATCTTCCAACGATTCTATCATGCATTTTTTTTGATACTGTTTAACAATTTCTTTTTTTGAATTATAAGTCTTATTCTTATAAACGATTTGTTTAACATTTTCTTGGTTATTAATAATATTGCGAATAATAATTGTATTTTTTAAAATATCTAAAAAATCAGTGCAAGTACAATCACTTCTTGCCATATAAATATCATTATAATCCATTTCTGCTTCTAAAACAAAGCCTTTATCTTGTAACTGCGCTTCGGCAATATCAGGTGCTAAATCTATTTCAACCGTTATTTCATTTTCATTTTTTATCTTTTTCATATAATTATTATATCAAAATTTAAATATGAAAAAAATCTCCCGACGGAGATTTTAACAACATCTTTGATCAAAAACATTTTCAACAACATTTTCTTCGCAGCTACTGTAACACGGTGTAAATGTGTGTCGATATACATGGTGATTAATAATTCTTGTGTTGCATGGTTTAATATGCGGGACTTCATAGCAAATATAACGATGACACACCCTTTCTTCCGGGCATTCATAAACAGGCATCGTTTGGCACCCCATCCCCATAGACATTTGATTTGCATTTCCCATATCAGCAACAGGCATAGTATCCATATTCGGACAACGATTTTCAAAATTCATTTGATATTATCCTCCTTTTGCTTTATATTATTCGAAAGATAAATCTGTGACTAGACTTTTGCACCAAAAAAGGCAATTAATATTGCCCTTATTTTTCTTTTAAAAGTTTCATAGTATTAAAATAATATTGACAACCGCTAACTAAACTTAAAACCGTAGCTACAATCAAACAAATACCAGTAAAATCAAAATGAACTAATTCAAATGGTAAATTTCCAAAGAAAGCTAATGTTACGCCTGTCATCATAAAAGCAGTTTTAACTTTACCAGTCCACGATGCCGCAACCACTTTACCTTTATTTCCTGAAACCATCTTACATGTATCAGTAATTATATCCCTTGTGATAATTACCACTGGTACCAAAAGTGGAATAATATGATCATAAGCTAAAATAATAATAACTCCATTGACTAAAATTTTATCTGCAATTGCATCTAGCATTTTTCCTAAATCAGTAACCATATTTCTTTTTCTAGCAATCTGCCCATCAATTCGATCGGTTAAACTAGCTACTAAAAATAGGAAACCCGTTACAATGTATTTTAAACTCAGCGGAGAATCTAATTCAAATCCGAACATGCTATCATACGAAGCCCAATCAACACCTAAAGAATGCCAAGGTATAACTAGCATAATTAAAATTATAATTGCTAAAATAATTCTTGATACAGTTATTTTATTTGGTAAATTCATTTCCTACCTACTTTCCATAACTTATAGCATCGGCTGATTGATTATTTACCGTTATTTGTTTAACGCTCCAAACAACAGCAAAAATAATTGCCAACACTAAAATTATATATACGATTAAATATAAACCATTTTTTACTTTCTTTTCTCTTCGAGTATATGGGGAAACAATTTTTTCCTCGTCTTCATTTTTTTTATTTTCGCTAATTTGCTTTTCAATCTCTTTAATAGGAATTCTTGACGTTGCTTCAAAGATGAATTCATTAAACTCATCAATTATCTTATCTGCATCAAGGCCTAAATATTTTGCATAATCAGCAACATACCCTTTAAGCACAAAAACATCTGAGAATGCCCCTGCTTTCCCATCCTCAATATTTTCTAAGATTGCTTCATCAATATCTAAATCCTCACTAACTTCTTTTAAAGAAACACCAGCAGCTTCTCTAGTGAGCAAAAAGAGATTTCCAATTTCTTCCAAGAAAATTCACTCCTTATATAAAAAATAATAATATCTTATAAGCCATGTTCTGTACTTTTTTCAAAGCGGCAAACATTTATCTATGTATATACATCCGAAATCAGGTTCAATTTCCCTTTTTCAGTTCCCCTACCAAAATTTGGGTTTCTCACTCGCGGGGTTTACCACGTTCCACTTCTTTTATTTCTAAAAGACTCGTCTCTTTGGCACTTTTATACTTACTCATTTCATTTTCAGAAATTTTTAGAGCCGTTAGTTAAACTACCCTAAGTTATTTGTTCCTTAGGCACGAACACTACATTCATCGCAGAATGTGTGAGCATGGACTTTCCTCTACAAAATAAATTTGCAGCGTTTGCCTAGATATTAATCATTCTTACCATACACAACTTTTTCTAGTTGACTTATTCTACGTAGAAGGTCAATATTTGTAACTGACTTTTGACTATTAGAAGTTTCTTCAGCAGTTTCTAACTCAGCTTGCAAACGTCTTATTTCTTGCTTTAATGTATAATTATCTTCGCTTAAATCCTTTAATTTTTTTTCTAACGCTCTAATGATATTATTATATTCTGTATAATCTCGAATAATCATATCAAGATATTTATCAACCTCTTGAGGACGATATCCTCTTGCATCAATTTTAAAATCGTGTTCTAAAATTTCTTGAGGCGTTAAATAAATCTTATCATTATACATTTTACGCACCTTCTAACAAGAAAATTATAGCAAACGCTGTCGTTATTTGTCAAGGTCGCTAAGTTTTTCACTTTCTAGCAAAATATCGGCAAATTCCACCTCTAGTAAAAGCTTATTTAAGATATATTCAACATTCATTTTAATCACCAAAAATATATTAACTACTCAAAAAAAACTTTTCAACATTATCGACAAAGTTATGCAAAAAATTTCATCTTTTTTTAGAACAATGCTAGTTAACTTTTTATGAATATTTTGATATAATTTAAAAGGTGGTTAATTTGAATTATCCTGGCAACGTAAAAAAGACTTATATAAAAAAAGTTAACTATGGTAATCGTGGAATGGATTTAGAAAATCTCATTAGTATAATGAATGAGTATTATATAGAAAAAAACATTGCTGTTATTTATAAAAAGCCAACTCCAATTCAAGTGGTTAAGTACGATTACGAAAAGAAAAGAATTTCTGATGCATACTACAAAAATGCTTCAACGTTAGATTATAATGGTATATATAAAGGATACTACATTGAATTCGATGCCAAAAATACCAATAAAAATTATTTGCCAATCAATAATATTGCACCGCACCAACTGATACACATCAAAAGGATTATGGAACATGGTGGAATCGCTTTTTTAATAATTATGATAAACAATGAGTGTTTCTTACTTTCTGGAGAAGATTTACTTGATTTTATTAATAATTCAGATAGGAAAAGTATTCCCTATGATTTTATCAAAGAAAAAGGATATTTATTACAATATAATTATTTAAAAGGGATTGACTATAAACCAGCTTTAGATAACTTAATTAAGGAGAGATGTGATAATGAAAAAAAAGATTAAAGAAAGTTCACAACAAAATAAACAAAAAAAAGTTCACAAAGCCAATAAACTTAGTATAAAAATCAAAGAAAAAGGCATCAAAAATATTATAATGTCTGTTTTAATGTGTATTTTAATAGTTGGAGCCAGTTTGTGTTTAGTGTTTGCTTTATATATTATAATCAGTGCTCCAAATTTCGACAAAAATTTACTTTATAAAAAAGAAGCAACTGTTATATACGATATCGACGGACAAGAATTTGCTAGAATTGGCCAAGAAAATCGGGTTTTAATTACCTATGAAGATTTACCTCAAGTTTTTATAGATGCGCTTATCGCAACCGAAGACTCTCGATTTTTCCAACACAATGGATTAGACATCGCTCGCTTCTTGAAGGCAAGTTTAAATCAATTAATGGGCCGAAACCAAGGTGGCGCCTCAACATTAACAATGCAATTAGTAAAAAAGACTTACACTAGTTCGGTTGATGAAGGTATCCAAGGTATCGTAAGAAAATTCACTGATATTTATATGGCTGTGTTCAAAATAGAAAACTGCTATACCAAAGAAGAAATTATTGAATTTTATGCCAATTCATTATGGTTTGGTCATGACGGCAACTTAAACTATAGTGGAATCTATGGCGTTGAACAAGCGAGCCAACATTTCTTTGATAAATCAGTATCTGAATTAACATTAGCTGAAGCATCGATTTTAGTTGGAATGTATCAAAACCCTAGAACCTATAATCCTTATACTAATCCCGAAGGCGTTAGAAATCGTCAGAAAACAGTTTTAAAACTAATGGTTCATCATGGATATATTACTGAAGAAGAACAAAATGCAGTATTAAATATTAGCATTGAAAGCTTATTAGCAGAACCTGGTTCTAACGGATCTGATGCTGAAAACCAAGCTGTTATTGACTATGTTTTAAACGAAGTTGAAACTAAAATAGGCGTCGATCCTTATAGCACACCGATGCAAATATACACAACTATTGATACTAAAATCCAACAAGTTTTAAATCAAATGGAAGATGGCAAATATTTCAAATGGTACAACGATTACGATAACGAGGGAACCGTTGTAACCGATGTTAATACCGGAGCAATCGTTGCATTATCCGGAGGTAGAAATTACGCAGCTTTAGGTAATAATCGAGCTACAGTTCGTAGACAACCTGGTTCTACTGCTAAACCAATTTTTGATTATGGTCCTTACATCGAATATCTTAATGGTTCAACAGGAGAATACTTCTTCGATGAAAAGTATACATATACTGATGGTACCCCAATTGCGGATGCCGATCGAAAATATCAAGGAATGATTACAATGCGTGAATCTCTAGTAGGTTCAAGAAACATAACTGCGCTACAGGCATTTCAAAAAGTTATGGCCAAAGATAAAAACATTATTCCTGATTTTGTTCATTCCTTTAGAATAAATTATGGTTCTAACCTATATGAATCAGCTTCCATCGGAGGATTCGAAGGCGTTTCCCCAGTTGAAATGAGTGCTGCCTATGCTGTTTTTGCTCGCGGAGGCTATTATATAGAACCATATAGTTTTACTAAAGTTATTTATGAAGATGGTACTGTTTTCGAACATAAATATACAAAAGAAAAAATAATTAGCGAAGAAACAGCCTATATGATAACTAGCATGTTAATCGACGCTGTAGTTCAAGGTTGGAGTGGTAGCGTTAATGTTCGAGGTACGCAAGTTGCAGGTAAAACAGGAACCACAACCATAGATGATAGTTCAATCAAATTATTAGGCCTTCCAAACGGTACAATTATGGACTCTTGGTCTGTTAGCTACTCACCAGAATATTGTATTGCACTATGGTATGGTTATGATAAGCTAACGAAAGAATATCACATGAATACTGACACTGGATGGACTGCAAGAAGTAAATTAATGAGCGGTCTTGCCAAAAACATTTATAGTACAAACAAAACCTTCAAAAAACCAAGCGGCGTCATTGAAGTCGAAGTGGAAAAATATTCTGTTCCATTACAATTACCATCAGAACATACTCCGGAAGATATGAGAATTACTGAATTATTCAAAGAAGGAACAGAACCTACTGAAATTTCTAATAGATATCAAAAATTAGAAAATCCTACTGACGGAAAATACACCTTAGACGGAAATACTGTGACCTTATCTTGGACAGGAATTAATACTCCAAAAGCAATAGACACAAATTATTTGCAAGAATACTATAATGATTACTTTGGACAATTTGCTTCCAAATACTACGAAGAAAGAATTACGGATAACACAAACATATTTGGCATTCAAGGATATCAAGTTTATTTAAGAGATAGCGAAAGTAATTTAACCAACTTAAGCTGGGTTGAAAATACAAGCTATACTCAAACACTGGAACCTGGAAAAACATACACATTTGTTATCAAATCATCTTACCAAATTTTCAAAGACAACGAATCAGAGGGCCTAACTATATCTGTCAAAGTAAATAGTCCAGAACCCTCTACTCCAGATACCGAAGAAAATATCACAGTTCCTCCTGAGCCTACACCAGAACCAGATGATTCTAATGTTGGATTAGACTAACAAAAAACTAAGGATTACAAAATTTCCTTAGTTTTTTTATGTTGACAATTTATTAAACATTTTTCACAATTAGGATTTTTGGCCGTACATATATACCTACCAAATAAAACCAACTGATGATTAACTCGATTATAGTCTTTTTTTTCAAAATATTTCATTAATTTATGTTCGATCTTAGAAACGTCATCATTAGCTTTTACTAACCCAATTCTTTTTGAAACTCTTTCAACATGCGTATCCACAGCAATTGTGGGCTCATCAAAAAGCTCCGATAAAACTACATTACAGGTTTTGCGCCCAACGCCAGGTAAGCTTTCCAAATATTCCCGATTATTCGGTACCTTTCCAGCATAATCGTTAATTAAGCTTTCAGCAATTTTTTTCGTATAATAGGCTTTTTTGCTATAAGAGCCAAGTGATTTTATCTCTCTTTCAAGAACATCAAGACTTAAATTGGCAATCTGCCTTAATGAATATTTAGAAAATAGTGACTTTGTTACAATATTAACACGTTTATCTGTACACTGTGCAGATAACATCACCGCAATTAACAATTCATAATCTTTATTATACTCTAATTCACAGTGTGGATTTTCAATCATTATATTTAGTTTTTCACAAAGGTCATTACTCTTCATCTAACCAATTATACTCCAATACACTTGATTCATATGTTATTTTACTATCATTATGTGTAGATCTACTTTTCATATGATTATTAACATCTTCCATTTTTTTAAAGCCTTTTTTATTCCACTCAAACAAAATTTTATCAATATATCGGAGCGTTGTCACCCCATTATAGTTAGCTTCATCTAAGGCCCCCAATATTAACTCCTCAGAAAAGCCATTTTCTAACCAAGCCTTAATTATTTCATAATCCATTCCCGATAGACTATGTCCATAATTCGCTTGGAATTTTGCAAACAAATCGTTTTTTTCTTTTTCTTTAGCACTTTTAGTAGCATTGTCTTTAATTCCATTATACAAATTTTCTAAGCTAACTTTATCTATTAGTTTTCCACTTTCGTCTTTTATAGAATTTAAAATAATTAATTTTTTATCAAGTAAACTACCAAACGCATTTAGAACATCTTTTTCGCTTAGACAAGTGGATTTAGAAACTTTTTTTACATCAAAAGTAAGCTCATATTCATTATCAAAATACATTAAGATGATAAATTCATTTAATGTAAGATTATGTTTCAAAGTTTCCTTTAAAAAAACTGTTTCAATAACAAATTTTTTATTGTCCATATTCATTTTTCCACTTCCTATATACATATTTTTTTATATCATGTTTACGATTTTTTAAACGACCATTCAAAATTTCAATTTTGATATCCGTAATAATTTCTGAAACTTTTTTACTAGGTTCAATTTTCAAAAGTTTCATAATTTCATCGCCCTTTATGTCTATATCTGCCATGCTTTTTATTGGTAAGTTTTTATATATTTTATTAACAATTTGGAAATCAACATTGATTATTTGACTAGCTACCAAGCAAAGATATAAACCATAATTAAATAATTCAAAATTACTAATTTTACCAATGTTGACCAAAGTTCTAATTTTAGCAATATTCTCACTTTCAGTCTTACTAAACCGAATCTTTTTTACATCAATTTGTGCCCACATTCCTAGAATGTCAGAAGTGAATAATACTTTATTATATGATAAACCAATTACCTTATCAACGCCTGTTTTAGATAACAAATCTAACCCCTTATGAACATTTTTACTGCTCAAAATTTTTGCTAATTCTTCCTTAATTCTTTCACTACTTAAAGTATCAACAAGATTGCTATTATTACATATAGCTTTAAATGCCTCAGGATCAATCTCAAAATCCAAAATAGTTGCAAATCTAATAGCTCTTAACATTCTAAGGGGATCTTCTTTAAATTTTTCTTCAGCATTACCAATTACCTTGATAACTCCATTTTGCAAATCTTTTTTAGCACCTAATAGATCAATAATATTTTCGTTTTTGTCCATACAAAGAGAATTAATTGTAAAATCCCGTCTTTTAATATCCTCAAATAAATTATTGATATATTCAACTTCCACAGGATGTCTATTACTATACTTTTTTTCTTTACGATAAGTTGTAATATCAATTGTATATTTCTTATGTTTTATATTAAATCCACCATATCCATTACTAGTTTGATTTAACTTAAAGATTTCTTTTAAAGTTTTGGGAAGCGCATTAGTGCAAATATCAACATCACATGTTGGATTATTCAAAAGTAAATCACGAACAAAACCACCTACAATATAAGCTTCATAACCTTCATTTTCAATTTTTTTTAATATATTTTTGATTATTTTATCCATAAATGACTCCCAATATAATTTTATCATATATCCTCATTAAGAGGACAAAAATACCGAATCATTTCTAACTCGGTATTTAAATAAACATTTCTTTTTAAGCTTTTATATTATATCAATCTAATTTAATAACTACTATTGATATACATCTATTTTGACATATTATTTACTGCCATAATTTACTTTTTTAAATTAGATTGTACATCAAAATATTCTTTACCAAATAGAACTTGATTTGTTACAAATTTTTTTGTTCTAGCATCAAAGGCAAACTGATGGGCCGGCAATTTTGGATCTTTAATATACACCCCATTGTCCAAAGAAACTTGCATCGGCACAAAAAGCGGATAAAGATCTGCAAAAATTGCTGATAGATTTTCTACTACTTCATAATGATTATAATAGTATCCCGGAATAATCAGGTACTCCAAAGGAGCACTATCAAGCTCATTTTTTATTAATAATTCAAAAATACTTTCTAATAGATTTTGCCATTCAGTTCCAACGTGAGCAACTAAAGCACATTTGTATTTCTCACTATAAATTAAAACACCAACACAAGTTGCTAATGCTTGTGTACCAACAATAGGCATTTCATCATTAGAAACCGCCACTTCATTCATATTTACTAATTTAAATAATTTCGTTAATTCGTCTTTTTCTTGCATCCAAACACCTCAAACATAAAAAGATGACAAGCAACAAATATCCAAAGTATAATTTAGTTTTTAAAACTTGCATCTACATAGCATATAGCTTTACCATCTTCATGGCATTTCTTTTCCCAATCAGTCATTATGTTTTTTATTGGATTTTCATCATTATGCAAGTCTAGACTTACGCGATCAAATGAATACCAATATTGAGATAAAGTCTCAAGAGAATAAGCAAATAAACCTTTATTATCAGTTTTCATAATAATATGTTTGTCTTTTTTAAAAATACGATCATATAATTTTAAATAACTAATGTGCGTAAATCTCTTTTTTTCGTCAATTTTTTTGGGCCAAGGTTCAGAGAATGTTAAATATATTGTATCAATCTCTTTACCAAAGATATCAATAATATTTCTTGCATCAGAATTAATAAGTTTTAAATTAGGTAATTTTTGACTAGTTAATTTTTCTATTCCCATGACCATTTGCGAGGCATATAATTCTAAACCTATAAAATTAATATGAGGATATGTTTTTGCCATATTAATTATAAAATCGCCTCGCCCCATCCCTAATTCAAGATGAATTGGATTTTTATTACCAAACAAATCTGACCATTTATTTTTATATTTCATCGGTTCGTTAACAACGTAAGGAGACCTTTGAACAATTTTATCAGCATCTTTTATTACATTATATTCCATAAATCCACTTCCTTGACTTATATTATAACAGAAAGATTTGATTTTTAATACCTGTTACGTTAATATAACAGCACAGAAAAGGGGCTTATTATGAAAAAATGTCATATTGATACACTGTCAATGATTGTTACTAATAAGTGTAATTTGAATTGTGATCATTGTTTAAGAGGAAAAAAAGATTGCATATCTATGGCAGATGAAGTCATATCTCATACTCTCGATCAAGTTGAAAGCGTCGGTAATTTAGTAATAAGTGGTGGCGAGCCTACTCTTGCAATAGACAAAATTGAAAAAATCGTAGCTCACATTATAGATAACCATATCTTAGTAGATACGATTACATTAACAATCAATGGAACTATTTACTCAGAAAAACTATTGGCAATTCTGGATGAAATAGATAAATATATAGGTAGTGATACAGTACGGGCCCTATTTGCCATTTCATTAGATCGTTATCACTTATCTGAAATTGAAAAAAAGAATTTAGTTGATACCATGAATGAAAACCTAGTTAAATATCGAGAAAGTAAATTTTTCTTTGGTTATCGAGGGATTGGCAAAAAATTATACAAACAAGGTAATGCAGAAAATTTAAATCCTAATTTACTTGTTCCTTTAAGACCAATAAAAACCTATATTACTTACAATAACAAATATAAATTAGATTTAGAAAATGGCAAATGTAATATTGGGCCAGTTGTAACAATTAATCCTGTAGGAATAATTACGGAAGCCGATGCCTCAATTAAAAACCAAGAAGACCTTTATTATTACGGTAATGTACTACTTGACTCTATCGAAGAATCCCTCCTAGATAATGGTAGTCAAATATTGCAACCAAAGAAATATCAACAAGCAGTAGCTAAATCATTAAAAAAATATTGGTCTTACAATAAATAAAATCACAGTAACTTAGTAATCTGTGATTTTATTTTTTATAAAAAACTTTTTAATTTTTCTACAGCATCTTCCTGCATATCTACATATTTTTGAACAATTCTTTTAACATTTTCATCAGTATCCTTATGATTTAGCAATCGTCTTCCTTCAATAATTCCCATATTAGTACCTTGCATAATTAGTTCAGCAATCTTCGTAGTAGTACTATCTAACATTGTTTTCATCTCAATCCCATACCATGTCATCATTTTGTTCATTGCATTCGTTTGATGAGGCTCTTCATAGCTATATTCTGGATATATTTGCTTTATTTCTTGAAATACTTCATCATACTTTTGATATTGCGTTTCAAGTTCATTTTTTAAAGACTCATCAGTGACTTTGTCTAAAACGAATTGAATTGCATCCTTACCCATACAAGCCCCTTTACTAAGTTCATCTAAAACATTTACTTCATTTTCCGAATTATTCATTTATTCCCTCCAATTATATATTGGATAAGTTTATTAATATCTATTCATGAAAAATAATACTAATGCATATCTTTTTTGTCAGAACCTACAACTTTTACAAGTTTTTTAACATTATCAATCGTACTAGCGGCATATAACCTGCTATAATCATCATCCCAAGCATAGATGTTGTTTATCTCTCGATTTTCAGAAATAATAATATTACTTAAATTAACATCTAAAAAACATTGATCGTTACCAAATATCGTGGAAATTAGCTCTTCGAAACCAAGTATTAAATAGTTATAATTAGCTACAGACAAATAGACGTTATTTGAACTACTTATATGTAATTCTTTATCACGATCATACAATACTGCTATTTTTCTAGATAAAACGTCGTAAAAACTAAGCAAATCTTTTTTGATTGATTTAACTCCTATAATTTCTGCTAAATCAACTTCTAATAAATATTTCTGAATATCTGTACATTGTCTAGGCCAATTTTTAGTCTCCATTAATCTTTGAATATAACAGCTCCAAATATAAATAATAATCTGACCAGCAATATTTTTTCCAATTAAGGTGCTCTCTGGACTTACATTGACTGATAAATCAATTTCTCTTTTCGGGTAATTACTTAAAAATGTTTCGATTATCTTTTGAATATTCATATTTTCATAATGACTCATCAAAAATGTATTAAGTAAGCTAACATCATAAGTACTTAACTTATAAGTAGGCTTAATTAAAATATCGTCATTTTCTTTACAATACTCCATAATCATATGTGGATCTGCAATTGTATTTTCTCCATTTTTTATAGTCCAATCATTATGAATTTTTCTTTCAAAAAAACGTTGAAACAACTCTTTTTTATCATAAATAACATCTTCGACGCATTGATTAATTTCAAAAAAATGTAAAAAACTAATAAATTCCGACGCCCAAAAACTCGGATTATATCCATGTTTAATTTTATAAATCATATACTCGACAATTAAATCATCTACAGTTAAATGTTTTTCTACTCTACGCATTTTATCTCCTTTATTTTAAATATTTATATTAGTTTTAATACTTTTACCTCTTCTACGGAATAATACGGTTTGTTTGCCATTATTGAATAATACCATTTTTCTATATATGCTTCCATGCTAGTTAATTCCTGTCCAATTTTTCTTTTGTCATTAACTACCTTAATTCGTTTAGCAATTTCATCTATAACTTCTTCAGCAACAGATTTATTCGTATAATGAGTTACTAATTTTGCTAAAACTTCATTATATTCCAACCATTCTAAAAAATAAGCTTGAGTAAACTTTTTTTCACAAGGGCCACCAATAACAGTTGGTTTAACCAATAATCCTAAAGTTGGTCTTTTACTCTCTTTTAGTGTGCACCCATCTTCTCCTAGCATCTTACAAGGTCCCCCTGAAGTAATCAAATCTACTTCATTCGCATTTTGATTTCTAGCTCGAAGATAGAGCATAAAAGACCAAGCTTCTCCCATAAAACCATTAAATGGTTGACCGGCAATTGATATATTTCCTTCATCTATTACTTTCTTTAAATAGTTAAAACTCATCGAGCTAAAATCTTTCGGCATATATATGCAGCCATTTTGTTGGCAACAAATTCCTCCACACGTTTTACACATATTATAATTAGTATATTTTTTCATTATTATTCCCTTCGAAAGCGTATTATATCACATTTAAATACAAATACAATTATTGAATATTTATTAATCTATAATATGTTATAATTATTTTAATCGTAAGGGATGATAAAAAATGATGAATAGTGATGGTATTTTTTCAAAACCGAGGGAAGAATGGGATTCAACTGAATCTGGTGGATAAGAACATTTATACAGAACCCTAATTTCTATTAAAAAATAATTTATCAACAAAAAACCTAACCAAAAGAGAATGACACTCCTATATAGTTAGGTTTTTTATTTACATAATTGGTGCTCGTAGTCGGACTCGAACCGACACTTCTTTGCAGAAAATAGATTTTGAGTCTATCGCGTCTACCAATTCCGCCATACGAGCAGTTAACATTAGTATACCACGTTTTTTTAATTTGTGTTACTAAATGTTTTCGGTATATTTACTTTTATATAATTCAACTTGGTCGTCAGTACTATCTTTTATTGAAATATCAGGTAAATCATTAATTGAAGCTAGTCCAAAATAATCTAAAAACTCTTTTGTTGTTTTATATAAATTTGGATGTCCTGGCAAATCGCTTTTTCCGCACACTTTAATTAAGTCTTTCGCCAGTAATTTACGAATTAAAAATGATGATGCTATTCCTCTTAGTTCATCAATTTTAACCCTGGTTATCGGTTGATTATAAGCGATTACTGCTAGGGTCTCCAACGCGGCTTGACTTAAAGTGGTATTAGGATTTGTCGTTATTAATTTTTGATAAAACTCTAAATGTTCTTTTTTAGTTGTCAACTTAAACGAATCAGCTAAAAAACTAATTCTAATTCCTCGGTCTTCCTTCTCATATTCATTTTGCAATTCTTTTAATAGCTTTCTCGTTTCCGTTTCATTTATTTCTAATATTTTACTAATTTGCTCTAGTGTAATTCCTTCATCACCAACAACAAACAAAAGTCCCTCTAATACTGCTAATTTATTCATTTGTAACCTCTATAAATATTTTACTAAAATTTTTGTTTTGGAACAAGTATACTTCTTTATTCTTGCTCATTTCCAAAATAGAAAGTAGAGTTACAACTAATTCTTCCCTACTAAACTCATTAAAAAGTTCACTAAATTCCACTTTTTTTCTTGATTTTAATATATCTCTAATAAAATTAGTCTTATCTTTTACACTTAATTCCTTCCGAGCGATTTTTGTGTTTGTTGGCTTTTTATATTCATTACGTTTTTGCATTTCTAAAAAAGCTTCAATTAATTCTTTTACATCCAAGGTAGAATTAATTACTTTTTCTTCCGGAGCATATTCCTTCAAACTTTCTGGAACTTTAGTAAAATAACCCTGACGATTCATTTCTAAAACGCGAAAATCATTGCTGATATTTTGATACTTTTCAAATTCAATGATTCGATTTCGCAAGTCTTCTTCCGAATTAATTTCATAAGTATCATCATTTTCTTCTTCATCAAATCCCAATAGTAATTTGCTTTTTAAATGAATTAATTCTGATGCCATAATCAAATATTCACTTTTTCGATCAAGGTCTCCGCGATCAAGAGAATTGATAAAACTTATATATTCATCAATAATTATTTTCAAATCAATTTCATAAATGTCCATTTCATGCTTTTTAACCATGTGCAAAAGCAAATCTAATGGACCAGCAAAATCATTTATATTTAGATTCATAATCCCCCTAACTACATTTAAATAGTTCCGATTCCATAATAAAATTTACAATCCTTGAATTTGTATCTTTTTCAAAATAATAATCATTATCGATTTTACCAGTAAAATTACTGTAATCTATTCTAATACTAAATGTCATATTCAAAAAGTTTGTCAACATTTTAGCTTCAATCCCGTTAGCCAAACCATATTTGACTACAATTGTATTGTATTTTCTATATAGCGAATCATAATTAACATCATTTTTAAGTACAACCATCGATTCTTCAACGATAGTCAATTTATCGTTGTGAAATGTATATTTTAATTTTTGTTCGTCTTTTGAACAAGTTAGAACAATATTGTCATTTTCATCTGGTGTAAAAGTAACATATGTATAATCTTCCTCTAAAATTTCTTTAATATCAAAGTTTTTTGCGCCTTCACGTATTTCAAAAGAAAAATTCAATTCACTCGAAGGTGGTAGCTCGCCTTTTAATGCTATAGTATTAAGAGCCATTTTAATGTCTGTTGCATTATCATATGTTTGAAAATATAGATTATTATCTTTTAAATTATAAGAGCTCTCTGTTGTATTAGAAACTTTAAATGCTAAAACGTTATTAATATAGGATATTTCCGAAAAAATAAGACCATTTAGTTCAACCGTAACATCAGAGCCAAA
The DNA here is from genome assembly GCA_015059375.1 of Bacillota bacterium. Lineage (GTDB taxonomy): Bacteria > Bacillota_I > Bacilli_A > RF39 > UBA660 > UBA6448. The sequence continues at coordinate 17,244 of SVAN01000018.1, forward strand.
TGTATAAACCGTTGTGTCTACGGGGGGTTCTTCATCTTCATTTGGTTTTTCAACAGTATTATTTGTAGTATTATTAATGATTGTATTTCCTAGCGATGGAGTTGAACCAGATAAATATTTTTGATATAAAGCTGTTAGTTCAGGCAAAAAATAAATTACACCTCCAAATAATACAAATAATGTAAGCATTCCAAGCCAACCAAATTTTCCTTTTTTAATTTGACCAATCGTAACAGACTCAAGAGGAGTGCCATTTATATCAACCGTTTTCTTTTTACCCATATTTCTCACCTAATATCATAAACAATTATACTATAAATAATAAGCTAAAACAACAAAAGCATTAAAATTTTCCTTAAGATAAAAGAGATTAAAAATAGTTGCAAAATAAAAATTATTCTGTTATAATCTATCTTGTATTGGCGATGTAGCTCAGTTGGCTAGAGCATCCGGTTCATACCCGGCAGGTCGTGTGTTCGAATCACACCGTCGCTACCAAAATAATAAATTACCGGTTTTACCGGTTTTTTTGTTTGATTCTTTTAAATTAGACATTTATAAGAAAATGTGATATACTTGTAATAGTTTTAAAGAACTTTATTTATTAAGAAAGAAGGATTTTTATGAAAACAGATTTAGGCGAAACGTCTATAATTGCTTTAGGTGGCCTTGGAGAAGTTGGAAAAAATATGTACGTTGTCACCCATGATGATGAAGTTATTATTATTGATGCCGGAGTTCTTTTTCCGGAGGACGAATTATTAGGAATAGATTATGTTATTCAAGATGTTACATATTTGAAACAAAACGAAAATAAAATTAAAGCGTTAATTATTACTCATGGTCACGAAGATCATATTGGCGGGATTCCCTTTTTACTTCAAAGTGTTAATATTCCTGTTATTTATGCGCCAAAAATTGCATCGGATTTAATTAACAAGAAACTAACAGAGCGCAACATTCCGTATAAGAATATTGAAATTATCGATAAAGACTTAATACTTAAATTCAAGCATTTTGAAATAGAATTTGTCAATACAACACACTCAATTCCAGATAGTTTTGCATTAGCAATACATACACCAAACGGCTTAATATTTGAAACCGGAGATTTTAAATTTGATTTAACGCCAATCGGACCAATGGCCGATGTTCATAAAATGGCGAAGCTCGGGACAGAAGGCGTTAAACTTCTATTAAGCGATTCGACAAACGCTTTATCCGAAGGATTCTCAAAAAGTGAATCATCTGTTGATGGTACACTAAATGACATTGTTGCCAGACATCATGGACGTGTGATTATTGCAACATTTGCTTCGAACATCTTTAGAATCAAACATATCGTTGAAACTTGTAAGCAATATAATCGAAAAATTGTTGTTTTTGGAAGAAGCATGGAAAACGCAATTGAACTTGCTCTTAACAACAATTTAATCAGCGATAAAACTCAATTTATTGACGCATATCAAGCAAAAAATTTAAAAAGAAATGAAGTATGCATTCTTTGCACAGGTACTCAAGGAGAACCATTGGCAGCTTTGTCAAGAATTGCTAACGGAGTTCATAAACAAATTTCTTTATTAAACGACGATCTTGTTATCTTCTCATCAAGTGCAATTCCAGGTAATGCTGATAGTATTAATAAAATTATTAATAAACTTTATCTAAAAGGAGTTCGAGTTTTTACTAATACAGAATTTAGTGACATTCACACTTCTGGACACGCAAAAGAAGAAGAATTAAAATGGATGTTTCGTTTAATTAAGCCAGAGTATTTTATGCCTATGCATGGTGAATTTAGAATGTTGAAAAAACATGGAGAAATTGCGGAAAAATGCGACATTCCCAGAGAAAATGTTATCATTGCAGAAAATGGAGATATAATCAAATTAAAAGATGGTAAAGTTTATAAAGACGGAACTGTTCAAGCCGGAGATATTTATGTTGATGGATCGCGGATTGGTGATGTTGGTTCAGTAGTTATTAAAGATCGAAAATTAATGAGTCACGATGGAATACTTATTGCCATTTTAAATATTAATACCTTAACCAGAAAACTTTTAATTAAACCTAATGTTACAGCCAGAGGATTTGTTATGGTTAATGAAAATCAAGAGTTAATGAATAAAATTGAAACAAAAATTTCACAAATAGTTTATGATTATTTATCTAAATCCATTTATAGTTACACCGATTTAAAGAACCAAATAATTTTTGAACTTTTACCATATATTAACGAACTAACTGGTAGACGTCCAATTATTCTTCCTGTGATTATGGAAGTTAATCAATCTTAAGACTTGTAAAAAGTCTTTTTTTGTTACGTTAAATTACAAAAAAAGAAGCTATTTTGTGAAGTGATAATATAAAAGTGGACACATAAAAAGATGTGGTCCACTTTTTTGTTATAATAAAATAAGGAGATGATAAAAATGCGAGGAAGACCCAAAGGAGGAACAAATAAATTTTGGACTAAAGAA
>SVAN01000003.1 GCA_015059375.1 Bacillota bacterium
TTATTTGCGTCCAAGTTATGCTTTAAATTATAAAACCCCAATTGAGTATAAAACTCAATTAGGGTTTAGATGAAATTCTTTTTTAGTGTCTACTTTTTGTTGACTACTTCAGCATCGCCATCTTTTTTGTCCTTAGTTGCCAGCCGGCCCAGTAGGACCAACGTTACCTTGTACGCCTTGAATTCCTTGTTCTCCCTGGATACCTTGAACTCCTTGAATACCCTGGATACCTTGGATGCCTTGAGCTCCTTCTGCTCCTGCAGGTCCAGTAGGCCCTTGAGGTATAGTTAAGTTAAGAACAAAGTTAGGTGATGTTCCAATTACAGAAGCGGTGGCGTCAGTACCGGGATCGCCAGTTGTTACAGTACCTATTGTTAATGTAACTGCTTCAGCATCAGCTCCAGCAGGCCCAGTAGGCCCAGTAGGACCGGTAGGTCCTTGTGGAATAGTGAAGTTAAAGACAGCAGCTTCGGGAGTACCAGTATTAGTAACAGAAGCTATAGTACCGGGATCCCCAGTGGTAGTTGTACCAATAGTAACGGTAGCAGAAGTGCCATCAGCTCCGGCAGGACCAGTAGGACCAATTTCACCAGCAGGACCAGTAGGACCGGTAACACCGTCTTCACCTGTTAATCCTTGGATACCTTGAGGCCCAGTAGCACCCGTTGGGCCAGTGGGACCAATAGGTCCCGTCGGACCTTGAATTCCTTGTGGACCAGTGGCACCAATAGGTCCAGTAGCACCCGTTGCACCAGTATTACCAGGAATGCCTTGAACACCTTGAATACCTTGAGGTCCAATAGGACCTAAAGGCCCCGTAGGTCCAGTAGGTCCAGTAGGTCCCGTCGGACCACCAGCAGGCCCGGTCGGTCCTATGGGACCAACACAGCAAAATACTGTTGGACAATTTGGCCTATTTTTATTAATATAGGCCCTTGCACGTTCTATATTATTATACATATTACCTCCATTGTTAATGTATGTTCAAAAATAATTGATGATTAAGTCATTTGCCATAAATAAAGTTTAAAAAATTTCGGGTATTTATAATTATCAAAAAACAATTTTTAGAATATCTAATAAAGAGGTGAAAAATGAAAATTTGTGTATATGCAATATGTAAAAACGAAGAAGCTAACGTCGATGCTTGGGTTGATAGCATGAGTGAAGCTGATGAAATATATGTATTAGATACAGGTTCTAACGATAATACTGTTGCAAAACTTCTAAGTAAAGGAGTAAATGTAAAATCAGAAATTATAAATCCTTGGCGTTTTGATGTTGCTAGAAATAAGTCATTAGAACTAGTTCCGCCTGATACTGATTTATATGTTTGTACTGATTTGGATGAAAGGTTTGCAAAAGGATGGCGAAAAGTTTTAGAAAGTAATTATTCCAAGGAATATACAAGAGTAAAATATACTTACAATTGGTCTTTTGATGAAAATGGGCGACCCGCAACCGTTTTTTATTTAAATAAGATTCATAATAAAAATTATACGTGGACCCACCCAGTACATGAGGTTTTAACAGCGCTTAAAGATGAAAAAGAAATAGTAATTGATAAAATTATTTTAAATCACTATCAAGATTATCAGAAAAGCCGTAGTAATTATCTTCCTTTACTGGAATTAAGTGTAAAGGAAGATCCTGAAGATGATCGAAATGTTCATTATTTAGGTAGAGAATATATGTATTATAAGATGCATGATAAATGTATTGAAACTTTACATCGTCATTTAAAACTAAAAAAGGCCACTTGGAAAGATGAAAGAGCAGCTTCAATGCGTTATATTGCCCGTAGTTACTTAGAACTTGGATATGAGGAAGAAGCTTATTTATGGTATGCTTTAGCAATAAAGGAAGCCCCTTATTTACGAGAAGCTTACGTAGAAATGGCTTATTTATTATATGGAATAAACAAATATGATGAAGCGATAGAAAATCTAGATAAAGCATTAGAAATAAAAAATAAAAGTAAAAGTTATATTAATGAAAATTATGCATGGGATTATCATGTATATGATCTATATGCAATATGTGCTTATTATTTAAATAAAAAAGATATTGCTAAACAATATAATGAAATAGCAATATCTATGAATCCCAATGATGAAAGGTTAATTAATAATCAATTATTCTTCGATCAAAACGCCATGAACGACTAATCTGCTTGTATCGCTTTGACAAGTTGATAAAGTAATAATTTTACTATCTAAGTTAAGATCAATACCAAAATCGTAAATACTTCGTGATTTTATTGTATCAAGAAAAATTTGTTTATCGGCGTCCGAAAAGAAATTGGTGGTAATATAATCATTAGTTGTAACAACTGTATAAATAGAAAATATTTGATATTGGTAAGAGCCAAACATGGTATCATATTTAATAATTTGGTTTTCAGGATTAGTATACCAACTTTTATATAATGTTTTATGTAACGTTCCGAACATTACACCATTTACGTAACGGTTATGTCCGTAGATAATTATATTGTCATCAACTCTATCAGGATGATTTTCATAATCTAAAAATAACCATCCGTTAGGATCTTTTTGGTTATAAATATTATAATTTAAATAATATTCATTATTATCGGTTTGTAAAATAGCATAGTCAATGTTTGTATTATTGACTTTTAGCCAAGCTACAGCATCGGGGTTAACAGTTGTAAGGGAGGCAATATAATTATTTACTACAACTTTACCGGTATTTTCTTTTTCAATATCATTAATAATTTCTTCGGGGTTAGTGGCAATGATTATGTCTTTGATTTCATCTTGAATTTTGGCTACTTCTTTCATTGACCGATAATTATCAAAAAAGATATAACCCGAAGAGAAAATGGCAATTGCTAGCATTAATAGAGCGCACATTCTTAAAATGTTATTATTGGTTTGTTTAGCTAAATTGTTTTGTAAATATTTTTGACTATAGCTTAGTTTTAAAGAAATCTTGTATTTTTTCTTTATTGATTTATTGTTTTTTCTTAAATACTCAATTAATTCTTCGTTATGAACATCTCCGTGAATATATATTTTAACATTTTTATGTTTGTATTCTTTTAAAATAAAGATTATTTCTTCGAGGTTAAACTTATTAGGAATGTTAATATGAATTTTTTTTACGTGACGGTTAATCTTACAAAAGGTTTTAAAATCACTTAAATCTTCACTAGAAAGTGGGAAGTCTAAATAGATAGTATATTTATAGAATAGAGAATAGTAAGTAGATAAGCCATTAAGTTCCATGAAGTTTGATGTAAATAATATTTCGTTTCTTGATTCTGGAATAATACCATACTTATCAAGCATTTCAAACATATATGGGGGAATGTATTGTGCACTTATAAATTTAATATTTTGACATTTTATTAGTTTTTCGCAAAACTTATAAGGTAAAACTTCTTCGGATTCAAAATTAATGATTGAAATGAGTTTAATCTTGGCAATAATAGGGATAAAAAGGGCTGCCACTTCCATATTTTGAAAAGATAAAGTTGTTAAATTATAAGTTTTAACTAGTTCACTTAAAAAGGTTGAAACAATTTTATAATTTTCAGTAATATATTCATCGCTAAATACAAGTTCATCATTACTAATAACGTTTGTGTTAAGCATATTTTTATATTCTGTATTAAGTTTCTTTTTATTTAAAAAGGAAAGTCTATCATCCTTTATTTTGATTAAAACCTTCATTGCCAACCACCTTTACTTTATTATGATATCACACCTTTACAGCAATTAGTATAAATTTTTTAAAAATATATTGATTTTTAGAATTTTATGATATAATTAAAGCATAATAAAGATAGGAGTGAGTTGATTATGAAAAAAGCGATGCTATACTTGATGGTTTTAGGAATGTTTTTAGTAGCACCATTTAGCGTAAGTGCTACAACTTCTGCGAGTATTTCTAATACTCCAGTAAGTTCTGAAAAGAGTGAGGATGGAAAAACAGTTAAGAAAACCTATGAAGTATATATTGCTACTACTGAAAATGAATCTTTAGAAGATGTTGACTTCGGGTTCAAATATGGTTCTGCAATTACTGAATTTAAGTGTGATGGTGCTGGATCATTTGCTCTAGAAAATCAAGAAAGTACTGGCGCTAACACAGTTAGTTGTAAATTCGCAGTTCCTAACGATGGTGAAGCTTCTGGTGAAAAGATTTTAGTAGGTAAAGTAGTAGTAACAGCAAAAGTTGATGCTGCTGATGAAGATTGTACTATCGAATATGTATACGAAGGTGCAACTGGTAAAATTAATCCAGCTACAGGTGTTAATATTCCATATGCTGTAATTGCTGGTGGTATTGTTCTAGCAGCTGGTGTGTATTTTGTAACTAAAAAGAAAACAAAATTATATCAAATATAATTTTAAAAAAGACTATTAGGTATTCCTAATCGTTTTTTTTTGTGATAAAATATGCTCAGGTGAGAAAAATGAGAGAATTTACAGAACAAGAATTAGTTCGTAGACAAAAAGCTGAAAATATTCGCTCACTTGGTATTGATCCTTTTGGGCAACGTTTCGACCGAACTGATTTTGCAAAAGATATTAAGGAAAAATATCAAGATATTTCACATGATGAATTTGAGACTTTAGAAGTAAAGGCTACTGTTGCAGGTAGAATAATGTTTATCCGTAAAATGGGAAAAGCATCATTTTTTACAATTAAAGACAAAACCGGAAATGTTCAAATTTATATTTCTATCAATGATGTTGGGGAAGATGTTTATACATTGTTTAAAACCGCGGATATTGGTGATATTGTTGGCGTAACTGGTAAAGTGATGAAAACAAATACTGGTGAAATTACAATTAAATGTTTAGAATATACTCATTTAGTTAAAGCTTTAAGACCATTACCAGAAAAATTCCATGGGCTTACTGATACGGAAGAAAGATACAGAAGACGGTATGTTGACTTAATTATGAATGAAGAAGCCAAAAATATTGCTTTTACTAGACCTAAAATTATTAGATGTATTCAAAATTTTATGGATAGTCGTGGTTTTACAGAGGTAGAAACGCCAATTTTAACAACACTTTTAACTGGTGCATCAGCACGACCATTTATTACTCATCATAATACTCAAGATATGGATATGTATTTAAGAATAGCTTTAGAGTTACCACTTAAAAGACTATTAGTAGGTGGTATGGAAGCTGTTTATGAAATTGGTCGAGTATTTAGAAATGAAGGAATGGATCCGAAACATAATCCAGAATTCACTTTAATGGAAGCTTATTTAGCGTATTCAGATTTAAAAGGTATGATGGATTTAACTGAAAATATGTTCCAAACGATTGCTAAAGATGTAGTAGGTAAGATGACTTATAATTGGTGCGGAAATGAAATTAATTTAGAAGGTCCGTGGAAAAGAATTAGTATGACCGATGCAATTAAAGAACAAACAGGTATTGATTTTAAAAGTATCTCTGATGTGGAAGAGGCATTGAGATTGGCAGAAGAACACTATATTCCAGTAGAAGAACATGAAAAAAGTGTTGGTCACATCATTAATTTATTCTTTGAAAAATATGTTGAAGAAACGCTTATTCAGCCAACATTCTTATATGGTCATCCGGTAGAAATATCACCACTTACAAAGAAAAATCCTGAAGATCCACGTTTTGTTGATCGTTTTGAATTATTTATTGGTGGAAAAGAGTTTGCTAATGCTTATACAGAACTAAATGATCCAATTGATCAATTAGAAAGATTTGAAGACCAATTAAAAGAAAAAGATTTAGGTAATGATGAAGCTAATGATATTGATATGGACTTTATTGAAGCATTAGAATATGGTATGCCACCTGCAGGTGGAATTGGGTATGGAATTGATCGTTTATGTATGTTATTTACAGAACAAGAAACAATTAGAGAAGTCATTTTATTCCCAACAATGAAGCAAGTAAAATAATAATCTGAAACTCATTTCTTTTGTGAAGATTTGAGTTTTTATTTTGCATAAATATGGTTTTATCTAAGAAAAAGGCGACTTTTTCTTTTTTTTTCCTTAGGTGAGTGTTATAATTTGGATAAGGAGGTAGAATATGGGAATTGTTATTGGCATTATTGTTGTTTTAGCTGTTGCTGCATTCTTAGCATTATTAACATGTAAATCAAAAAATAGTGACTTGTTTAAATGGATTGGCATTGCTATTTTTATAGCAGTTTGTCTAACTTGGGTTATTCCTTACGGATATTTTCAAGAAGGATCATTCTATGAATATGGAATGAAACGTTTAGGTTTAAGCGATATTCCGACTGTAATCTACTATGGAATTTATTTTTGCTTAACTACTATCATTTATTTACTTGTTCTTGGTGGATTTTATGGTGTTGTTTCTAAAACAAAAAGCTATCAAGCTTTAGTTAAGAAATGCGCTAAATTCTTAAAAGGAAAAGGTATTGTTGTTGCAGTTGTGTTACCAGTTTTATTAGTTGGTTTAACATCAATTCTTAAAACTCCATTTGTGCTTTTAGTGTTTGTTCCATTCTTAGTTTCAATTTTATTAAATGCTAAATTTGATAAAATTACTACTATGGGATTAACTTACGGTTCAATTTTGGTGGGTACTTTAGCAGCTACATATGGAACGGATGGACTTTATTGGTTTAATAGCTATTTAAATGTAACTGATATTACTTTAGGAATGACACATCGTTTAATTATTGGTGGTATTGCTTTAGTATTATTTATTGCTTATAACATCTTTAGAATTGTTAAAAATAAGAAGAAAAATTCTGAAAATATTTTAGAATCAGACTTATATGCAATCGAAGAAGTTAAGGGTAATGTGAAATCATGGCCAAGTATTATAGTATTTGCATTCTTATTCATCTTTATTATTTTAGGATATGTAGGATGGGAAACACATTTTGGTATTGAAGCATTTAAAAACTTCCATGAATGGTTAACAGAACTTTCTATTGGAGAAGATTTCACAATTTTTAGTTATATTCTAGGAGCTAATGCAGTAGCATTCGGAGCGATGGAAGTTTCTTCGATGATTACCATTTTATTAATAATAACTATAGTTGTAGCATTAATGAATCGTGTAAAAGCTAGTGATTTCGTTGCTTCGTTTAGTGAAGGCTTCCAAAAAATGATTAAACCAGTATGCTTATTCTTCATAACATATACTTTATTTATTGTATCGTATATGTCGCCATTTATGGCTTATGTTTCTGATTGGGCATTTGGCTTAACCAAAAATTTCAATCCATATATTACAACATTAACAGCGTTTATAACTTCTATTTTCCATGCTGACTTAGGCTATACAGCTTATATCGTAGGTTCAGTATTAAGTACAGACTTTGCAAGTAATTTTGACTTAGTTCATACTTTATATCTTACAGCTTACGGTTTAGTTCAATTATGTATTCCGACAAGTGGAATCCTATTATTTGGATTAGCAACAATGAAAATAGATTATAAATCTTGGTTCAAGTATATTTGGATATTCTTAGTAGCTATGCTTGTAGTACTTTTAGTATTTGCAACAATAGTTACTTATGCACTTTAATAAAGTGAACTTATAGGAAGGTGAAAGCCTTCTTTTTTTGTGCTAAAGATTCACTTTGACGAACGTTTGTTTAGTTGATTTTTTTTTTTTTTTTTTTGATATTATGCGGAAAAATAAAGGTTGGCGTAAAAATGAAGAAAATTTTATTAAGTCTTTTAGCTATAATGATAATTATATTTGGAGGAATCTTTTTTTCAAAAAAAGAAAATTCAATAGATCAAAATGCTGTGCAAGCTAGTAAAAAAAATTTAGCTTTTTTAATATGTGATGGGGTAGGTGCAAATTGTGAAGAAAGTCAAAGTGTTCCTACGGGTGATTATATTTTAGATGAGGAAAGAACATATTGTGAAGCGGGTGGAAAAATAAGTAATTATGACTCTACGCTTGGGACAATAAAATATACAATCAAAGGTAATGATGAATGTAAAATTTATTTTAAGGAACAGCCGAGATTGGAGCCTACAACTAAGGTTTGGTTACAGGACGATTTTTCTATAACAAATAAGGACGATGATGATGACACTTATGGTGTTTATGATACGCAAATAGCAATCCCTACTGATTATGATGAAATTGAATATATTAATTTTAAAGAACTTGGGGCAAGTGGAATATTTAATGATAGTCATGGATATTTTGGTTTTTGGAATGAACATTTAACAGACGATATTTGTGAGATATACGGTTTTTGTTATACCGTTTCTTCGATTTATGATGTAAAACTTTCAATAGAACGAGATCCTAGTTTTTGGGATTTTGAACCAATATATTTCAATCAAGGGTCAACACTACAATTTAATTATCTATTTGATTATGATGGATATTGGGGTGTACGTTATGCATTTAGACTAAAAAAGAACGGGTATAAACCTAGTGCTTGGTATGGCGGTTGGATTTTTTGGGATATTATCTCATAATTATGATGAATGTAAATTTTTTACCCAAAAAGAGAAGATTAAAGTAGACTTTGTTTTTTTAGTAAAGCAAAAAGGAATGTGTTAAAGATATTACGGTAATGAAACTACCAATTGGATAACTAAAAGCTCCTAATCCTTACAATGGAGACAGGGCTGTAAATAAAGAACATTTCATTATAGTCGCTACTTCAGAAAAAATAATTATAAATCAGGAGTTTTTATTTTCTTACATATATCACTTGCTACTCGGGAGACTTAGATTAATTTAAAAGTTGATTGTGCTATGGCAATCGGTTTGTTTGAAATTATGAAATAATACTAATTTTGCATATTTTTTATCTTTAATTAACATAATTAAATTAAAGGAAATGGAATATGTTTGAAAATTTTGACATTGAAGTATGTGAAGTTTTTAAGGAAGCTGAAAGACAAAGGTACTTATTGCAACATGAATATGTAGGAACAGAACATTTGCTTTTAGCTATTTTAAAAAAGGAAACTCCCTTAACAAAAAGCTTAAAAAAATTTAAACTAACGTACAATACGTTTTATGGGGAAGTGAAAAGTACGCTATCACAAGTTAATGGAGAAGTAAAAGATAATATTTATACGCCATTACTAAAAAGAGTAATTGCTAAAGCGATTGAATCTACCAATAAAGTAAGTGAGAAAGATTTAATTTTTTATATGCTAGATGAAGGCGAAGGCGTAGCTATTAGAATGTTAATGGGGATGAATATCGATGTGGACGCGTTATATAATTATTTAAAAAATGAAATTAATCAGGAAACGAATTTACAACTTTTAAAAATAGGGAAGCTTTTAAATACTTATATTGATTTAGATGACAAAATAATTGGAAGAGATGAAGAAATTGATTTAATTATAGAAACACTTCTTCGTAAAAAGAAAAATAATCCACTGTTAATTGGGGATGCTGGAGTTGGAAAAAGTGCGATTGTTGAAGAATTAGCCCGTCGTATTGTTAGCAATAATGTCCCAGATAAATTACTTAATAATAAAATTATTATGTTAGAAATGGGTAGTTTAATTTCGGGAACAAGATATCGTGGTGAATTTGAAGAAAAGCTAACTAATATTATTAATGAAGCTGTTAATAATCCAGATATAATTCTATTCATCGATGAAATCCATACAATGGTTAATGCTGGGGCGGCGGAAGGTGCAATTTCCGCTTCAGATATTTTGAAACCTTATCTTGCTCGGGGTGATATCAAATGTATTGGAGCTACCACCAAAATGGAATATGAAAAATATATCCTAGCAGATAAAGCACTAGCTCGAAGATTTGAACCGATTGTGGTAAATGAACCGGACGAAGAAAAAACGTTTGATATATTATGTACTATAAAAGAAGAGTATGCAAATTTTCATAAAGTAAGCATTGAAGATGAAACCTTGAAGGTTTTGGTTCACTTGGCTGGTACTTATTTTCCTAATCGTAGAAATCCAGATAAATCTATTGAACTTTTAGATTCGGTTATGAGTTTTGTAAAATTAAAAACTTGTAATGATTTAATTAAGAACAAAGAACTGGAATTGAAAAAAACTTCATTATCTAAAATATGCGAAATAGAAAAAGGTAATTATAAAGCTGCTTTAGAAAAAAATATTTTAGAAAACAAGTTAAGAAAAGAGATCAATCATTTGAAGAATAATTATAAGTATGTTGTAAGCAAAGACGATATTATTGATGTTTTAGAACATAAAAATAACATTATTATAAGTAGTAAAAAGATTAATGTTGTAACGCAAAATATGAAAAAAAATTATGAAAATAAAATAATTAAACAATTAACTAATGTTTTAAAACAAAGTTTTCGGGTTACTACGATAATGCTAAATGGAGAGTATGGAAATTTTATAAATGATTTAAGTAAAGCAATCAATTATGATGTAATTAAGGTTAATGATGAATCAAATATTGATAAAATGTTTAATAAAGTAAAATATCATCCAAGTAGCATTATTGTGGTTCCAGATAATAAAAGTATTGTTTTAACAAATTTACTAAAAAAAATAACGAAAGACAATCTGGTAGAGTATAAAGATGAGTATATTAGTTTTAGTAGTAGTATTATAATTTTAGTTAATAAAAACACTAGTTTAGGATTTAATAATCATGAAATAAGTCCCATCCCAATTGATGAAATTATTTCTTTTGAAAAAAAGGTTGCAAATTAATGCAACCTTTTTACTTGAATGTATTTTTGAAAAATGTTCGATAGCCTTCGAGATCTACATCAGTCGATAAATATATATTACTTTCTTCGGTAGGGGTAGCATAAGATTCACCACAGTTTTCGCCTTCAGTTTCAATTTTTATTTTAAAGGGTTTAAAAGTTATTAAGTCTGGATTAATAATAGACGCCATTGTAATTGGGTCTGGGCTTTGTAAACCTATTGTTCCTTTTGATTGAAAACTAAAGTCGATATATTTAGCGCTAATTTGGGATACTAAACGAGAAAGAGTATCATCTGAATGTTTTAAGTTATCTATATAATGTTTTTCAATGAAAGCTTTAACTCCAATTTCGTGGGTGACAGCTTTTATTTCTTCGAATGGTGAAGCAAAAACGTATTGTGCAGCTTTAGGATCGACACTAATATTAAATTCTTTATAAATCTCAGTAGATTCAGGATTGTAGGTTGCTGCCATAACTGTTATTTTTTTTAAACGATATGGTAATGATGGGTCTTTTTTTATTGCATTTGCTAAATTTGTTAATGGCCCTAAACAAACAATACTTAAATCCCCTTGATATTTTTTTGAGGCTTTAATTATAAAGTCTTCGGCTGACATTTTTTCAACTTGACGAGTTACATTTGGGGGAAACACGGCATAACCCAAACCGTCTTTACCATGTGCAAATTCTGCGGTGGTGCTACTTGGATTTACATGACGTCCTTTAAAAATTGGAATATTCGTTTTCATAAAGTCTTCGAGAATTTTAATATTATTAATACTTTTTTCTAAAGGAATATTACCACTAGCAATGGTAAAACCGATAATATCTAATTTATGTTTATGTGCCATTAAAATGGCAATAGCATCATCAATCCCTGGATCTGTATCAAATATATATTTCATATCTAGTCTCCTTATTATATTTATAATTATAACATATTTTGGGTTTTTTTTGAATATGAATATGCTAGACATATTTTTAATATAATTTAATGGAGGACATATGACTTTTGGACTAACTGATAAAGAAGTAGAGGTAAGTCGTAGTAAAAATGGTAGTAATGAAATTAGCAAAAAAGGAAATAATTCTTTCATAAGGCTTTTGATTGAATCGCTAGGTGATCCAATTATTAAAATTTTATTAATTGCTTTAGCTATAAAAGTCGTTTTTCTTTTTAAAAATTTTGATTGGTATGAAACTATTGGAATATTAATTGCAATTTTTTTAGCATCTTTTATTTCTTCGATATCTGAATATGGTTCAAATAAAGCTTTTGAACGCCTTCAAAAAGATAGTCAGCAACTTTTGGCAAAAGTATATCGAAATGGGCAATTAAGTGAAATATATACTAGGGAAATAGTTGTTGGTGATATTGTAAAACTTTCTAGTGGAGATCGGGTTCCTGCTGATGGCAAAATTATTTCGGGAAATCTTTCTTTAGATGAGTCATTTATAACTGGAGAATCTAAAGAGGTTTATAAAAAAAGTGATGTTAATAATAAAAAAAATAATGTCTATGGTGGAAGCGTAATTTATAAGGGAGAAGCTACAGTCAAAATCACCGCAGTAGGAGATAGTACTTTTATGGGAAGTATATCTAGGCAGATGCAAGACAATAGTGAGGAAAGTCCTCTTAAATCACGACTAAGAATTTTAGCAGGAAGCATTAGTAAATTGGGTTATATTGGAGCTGCTTTAGCTAGTCTTTCGTATTTGTTTATTCAAATTGTAGTTAACAACGATTTTAATCTTTCCTTAATTTTAGCAACTTTAAAAGACTTTCATTTAATGATGGAATATTTTATTTATACGCTTACTTTGTCAGTAACAATAATAATTATGGCAGTTCCCGAAGGGCTTCCGATGATGATTACGTTAGTTCTTTCTTCCAATATGAAAAAAATGCTCAAAGATCATGTTTTAGTTCGTAAACTAGTCGGAATTGAAACCAGCGGCGCGTTAAATGTTTTACTATGTGACAAAACGGGAACTTTAACGGAAGGAAAATTAAAAGTAATGCATCTTGTTTCAAAAGATAATATCTCATTTAGTAACTTAAAATCCTTAACAAAATATCCTAAATATGAAAATGTTGTATCAAAGTCTCTTTATTTAAATAATGAGGCGACTTTTTCTCAAGGACAAATAATTGGTGGTAATACAACCGACAGAGCAATATTAGAATTTTTGGGTCCTTTAACAATTAAAGAAAGGATAATTACAAGAGAAGAGTTTAATAGTGATAAAAAATATAGTTGTGTCTCTTGTGATGATAAAAAAATTTATTATAAGGGAGCAAGTGAAGTTTTATTAAAAAAATGTAATCGATTTTTGAGCAAGGAGGGCGATGTTTTACCTTTATATGAAATTAATGCTATAAAAAGTTCAATAGATAAATATACTAGGGAAGGTTATCGAGTTTTGGTCAATGCCTATAGTGATCAAGATGATATTAATAATTTAGTTTTTATTTCTTTGATTGTTATTTCTGATACAATTCGCCCCGAAGCTAAGAATAGTATTGAAACAATTCAAAAAGCGGGAATTAAAGTTATTATGATAACCGGAGATGCCAAAGAAACTGCGATTAGCATTGGAAAGCAACTAGGTTTAATAAATTATGATAGTATTATTATTACTCATGATGAGTTAGAAAAACTAAATGATGAATCACTCAGTAAAATCGCTCCGAAAATAGCTATTATAGCTCGAGCGTTACCGCAAGATAAATCACGTTTAGTATCAATTTATAAAAAAAATAATTTGGTTGTTGGCATGACAGGAGATGGGGTAAATGATGCTTTAGCACTTAAGAAAAGTGATGTTGGATTTGCCCTTGGAAGTGGCTGCGAAGTAGCTAAGGAAGCTAGTGACATCGTTATTTTAGACAATAATATTCATTCAATTTGTAAAGCAATTTTATATGGCCGAACAATTTTTAAGAGTATTCGAAAATTTATAATTTATCAGCTTACGGTTAATACATGTGCCCTTTTCTTATCTATTGTTGGTACGTTAATTGGAATTTCAACACCAATAACAATTATTCAAATGTTATGGCTAAATATGATAATGGATACTTTTGCTGGGTTAGCGTTTTCATATGAAGCGCCGTTACCGGAATATATGGAAGAAAAGCCTAAAGCTAAAGATGAAAAAATTATGAATAAATACATGCTTAATCAAATCGTTATTAATGGTTTATACAGTGCTGTTCTTTGCATATTATTTTTAAAATTACCATTTATCAGTAATCTTTTTCGTCAAAATTCTCAAGGGCAGTATTTAATGACAGCTTTTTTTGCACTTTTTATTTTCTTAGGAATTATGAATTCTTTTTTGTCGCGAACTCATCGGCTAAATTTCTTGGCTCATCTATTAAAGAATAGGGTATTTATTATTATAACTTTTCTTATTTTTGCAACTCAAATTTATATTATTTATTTTGGCGGAAATTTATTTAGAACATATGGCCTTACTTTTAAAGAATTAATAATTGTTTTAGTTTTGTCGCTTTCCATATTGCCAGTTGATTTAATTCGTAAAAAAATATTGAAAAATATGCATGTGTCGTTAGGTGTTTAAAGGAATAGTTAAGCGGTTTTGTTTACAATTTATTGCCTTTATGATAGAATTTAAAGGAAAAAGAAAGAAGGAGCAAAAATGAACGACAAAAAATTTGTAGAGGCAATTACTGCTAGAGATGTAGATTTTGCCAAATGGTATACTGACGTAGTTACAAAAGCAAAGTTATGTGAATATACAAGTACTAAAGGATGTATGGTTTATATGCCCAATGGGTATGCTATTTGGGAAAATATTCAAGCTAACTTAGATAAACGTTTTAAAGATACAGGAGTAAGAAACGTTTACATGCCAATGTTAATTCCTGAAAGTTTATTACAAAAAGAAAAGGATCATGTTAATGGTTTTGCTCCGGAAGTTGCTTGGGTAACTCATGGTGGGTCAGAACCTTTAGAAGAAAGATTGTGCATAAGGCCAACAAGCGAAGTTTTATTTTGCGAACATTGGCAAAAGAATGTTAATTCGTATCGCGATCTTCCAATGGTATATAATCAATGGTGTTCTGTATTACGTTGGGAAAAAACAACTAGACCATTCTTAAGAAGTAAGGAATTTTTATGGCAAGAGGGTCATACAATTCATGCTACCCAAGAAGAAGCAGAAGCCAGAACGGAAATGATGCTTAATATATATCATGATTTTGTTGAAGAAGATTTAGCAATTCCGGTGGTTTGGGGAAGAAAAACCGATAGTGAAAAATTTGCAGGTGCTAAAGCAACTTATACCATCGAAGCACTAATGCATGATGGCAAAGCTTTACAATCTGGTACTAGTCATTATTTTGGCGATGGTTTTTGTAAGGCTTTTGATGTTAAATTTGTTAATCAAGATAATAAAATGGAATACCCACATCAAACATCATGGGGACTTTCGACTAGATTAATAGGGGCAATTATTATGGTTCATGGTGATGATGATGGATTAGTTTTACCACCAAGAATTTCTCCGGTTCAGGCGATGATAATCCCAATTGCACATCAAAAAGAAGAAGTGGCAAATGTTGCGAATAAATTATATGCTGATTTAAAAGCTGCAGGAATGAAAGTAGATATTGATTTAAGTAAAAAAACTCCTGGGTTTAAGTTTTCTAATCAAGAATTATTAGGTATTCCAGTGCGGATAGAAGTAGGGCCTAGAGATTTAGAAAATGGCGTTGTAACAATCGTTCGAAGAGACAATAGAGAGAAAATTATCGTAACGATAGACGAGGTAGTTACTAAATTGCCAGAAATTTTAGCGATAATGCAAAAAGATATGTATCAAAAAGCAAAAGATTTCTTAAATAATCATATTACAAGCGCTACAACTATGCCAGAAATGTTAGAAAAATTTGCTAATCAGACTGGTTTTGTTAAAGCAATGTGGTGTGGAGAAGAAGCATGTGAAGATGAAATTAAGGCGCAAACAGGAGGCGCTACTTCTCGCTGTATACCTTTTGAAGAAGAACATTTAGCAGATGTTTGTGTATGTTGTGGCAAACCGGCTAAACATATGGTATATTTTGGCAAAGCTTATTAAAAAACATTTTACAGTTTTTTGCTGTAAAATGTTTTTTTGTTTAAATTAAAACATCAAAAAACCTAGTAAATATACTAGGTTAATTTTTAATGGTCGAGAAGACAGGATTCGAACCTGCGACCCCCACGTCCCAAGCGTGATGCACTACCAAGCTGTGCTACTTCTCGAAAAAGTTAAGCAATTATCTTTTTTTTGAGCAATTCATTTGCTCATATAAGTATTATATACTAAAAAATCGAAAATGCCAATACTTTTTTATAAAATGGTACGCCCAAAGGGATTCGAACCCCCAGCCTTTAGATCCGTAGTCTAACGCTCTATCCAGTTGAGCTATGGGCGCATTTGCTTTTGGAAAGCAATATCATTATATTACATTTATCCTAAAAAATCAATAAAATATTTATTGATTAAAGTGTATTTGCTATGCTAAGATGAAACTAGGAGAGTTGATTAAAATGAAAGTTCACATAAGTAAAATAAATTTGTTAATTAGCGCTTTAATTTTTATAATTATCCTACTATGTATTATCATCGGAATTCTTATAAATAGTGATAAATTAGAAAATAATGAAACTGACAAAAATAACTCAAGTATAAATGAGCAAATAAATGATAAGCTAACAAACAGTCAAGTAAATAAAGAAGATGTTGAAAAACTATTTGCAATAACCGACTATGTGATTGATCCTTTGGGTAAATTTAAAAATAATAATAGAATAACTAGTTCTAACTTAAGTAATGCCCAAATTATGGATTATGTATTTAGGTACCTTTTTGAATATCAATTATACGAAACTAGTAAGTTTGATAATTCTAATTATGAATATGCCAGTGATAAACAGTATGAAATTAGTAAAAAACAAATTTTAGAGAGTATAAAAATTCTTTTTGGTGATATCAAGTATGATTATTTTCCAAAAGGTTTTTGGTATGATCATTATTTCATAACGTTTGAGCTGATTGATGATAAGTATATTGGTAAACAAATTATAACTGGTGCTTTGGCAGAGCCGGGGTATGAATATGTACTTGGTGACTATAAAGTTAAAGAAAATAAGCTCATATTAAATGTTTATGCAGCTTATAGTAATGTTGAGTATATTTATCAAGACGAAAGTTTAGAAAAAGAATTATTTGATTATCAAACTTGGTATTATGATGTTCGAAGTAACATAAATAATTATGTTGATAATTTAATTTCTTTAGAATATACATATAAAATTAAAAATGATGGATATGAACTTGAATCCATTATCGTCAAATAAATGGGAACTAGACATAAATAGCTAGTTCTTTTTTGTAAATTTTTAATTGGCTATTCAATAAAATAATAATTTATGTTAAAATTAAGATGCAAAGGGTGAGTAAAATGACTAGATCGACATTTATGTTATTTGCCATTGGCTATTATTTTATTACGATGCTGATTATTGTTGTTGTTTTACTAGTTCTAAACAGGCGAGCTAAGAAAAACTATCGCAATCAAATTACAGAATTAGAAAGAGAAAAAAATTTAATAATATCAGCTTCAATCTTAAGTGAATTAAATAAAGTTGAAGCTCTTGTTAATAATGATGATTTAAGAAAACAATATGAGAACTGGCAAAAAAGATTTAACCAAATTAAAGATGAAGATATTCCTAAAATTACCGATGCTATAAATGAAGTTCAATTGAATTTTGATGAAAATGATTATAAAGCTTTAAAAGTATCACTTATCAAAGCTGAAATGGATTTAAATTATTTGAAGACGAAAGCCGATTATTTACTCGATGAAATTCGAGAAATAACTTTGAGTGAAGAAAAGAATCGTGATAAGATAACTAAATTAAAAGCAGAATATAGAGCCATTGTAGGAACATATAACGATAATGAAACGGATTTTCAAAAAGTTAAAGTACCAATTGAATTACAATTTGAAAATGTTGATAAATTATTTTCGTCATTTGAGATGGCAATGGATCAAAATGCATATACAGAAGTTGGTAAAATTGTTAAAGCAATTGATACCATTATTTCTAATTTAAAAGTTGTTATTGAAGAAACTAGAACAATATGTCAGTATGGTGAAAGTTTAATTCCCAAAAAAATTGAAGATATAAGTTCTATCGCTAAAAAAATGACGCAAGATGGTTATAATTTAGAGTATTTAAATATTGACTATAATATTGAGGAAGCAAATAAAAAAATTCAGGATATTTTTCAACGATTAAATGTCCTAGATGTTGAAGATTCAATTTTTGAATTGAAAACAATGCTTGATTATTTTGATTCTTTATATAGTGATTTTGATAAAGAAAGAGTATCAAGGCGCTTATTTGATGAGTATTCTCGAAGCATTTTGATTAAGTCATCCAAATTAGAAAAAATTAATAATGAACTTTATAAGAAAATAGGTGAATTGAAGTATAGTTATGATTTAACCGACGATGATGTAGCCGTGATAACTGAGATAAAAGATGAATTAATAGACATTCGAACTGCTTATGAAAAAACAATTAACACTTATCGAAATAAAACATTAGCTTATTCTAAACTTGGTCACGAAATGGAGATAATTAATACAAAGTTATTAAGTACGGAAGAAAAATTAAGTGTGACTTTAAGAAATTTAGGAAGTTTGAAAGATGATGAATTAAGAGCTAGAGAACAACTTGATGAAATTAAAGAAATTTTATTTCAGTCTAAGGAAAAGACTAAAACCATTAAACTTCCACTTATTCCTAAAAACTATTATGTTGAATTAGCTGAGGCTACCGAAGCAATTTCTGAAATGGTAAATGAGCTTGATAAACGACCAATTTCCATAAAAACTTTAAATACTAGGGTTGATACTGCTAGAGATTTAGTTTTAAAGGTGTATAATACTATTAATGAAACGACAAAAACTGCTCGTATGGCAGAAATGGCTATTGTTTATGGCAATCGTTATCGGACAGTGAATAAAGAAGTCGATTTCGGGCTTATCAAAGCTGAAAATGCATTTTATAAAGGCAACTATAAAAATAGTTTGGAACAAGCAATTAGTGCTATTAATGTAGTTGAACCGGGAATCCATAAAAAGCTTTTAGAAGAATATAAAGACTAGGAGGAAACATGATTTATCTAGATTATTCTGCAACAACACCAGTATCTTTAGAAGTATTAGAAACAATGAATCGTACAACTAAGGAATTTATTGGTAATGCTAATTCATTAAATGCTCTAGGTATAAAGTCAAAAGAGTTATTAAATTCTGCAACAAAACAAATTGCAGATCTTTTTTCTGTATTAGAAAATGAAATAACATATACTTCATCGGCGACAGAAAGTAATAATATGGCGTTAATCGGGGTGGCCATGGCAAATTTTAAAAAAGGAAAGCATATTATTGTATCAAAGTTGGAACATCCATCGATATATGCAATATGTGATTATTTATCCTCAATAGGTTTTGAAATAAGTTATGTTAATAACGATGCTGAAGGATTAATTGATTTTGACAATTTAAAGTCTCTTATTCGTCCTGATACGATTTTGGTAAGTGTATGTGCTGTAAATAGTGAAGTAGGTATTAGACAACCATTAAAATTGATTCGCCAAATAATTAAGAAAGAAAATTCAGGGACACTATTACACAGTGATATGACCCAAGCAATAGGTAAAACATCTGTAACATTACATGATGTTGATTTAGCTAGTATTTCATCACATAAGATATATGGTCCTAAGGGAATTGCTCTTTTATATAAAAGCAACCAAGTGAGCATTAAACCACTTATTTATGGAAGTGGAAAAAGCAATGAGTTAAAACCTGGAACTCCAGCTTTACCTCTTATTGCAGGTTTTTCAAAGGCTTTACGTCTATCTCAAGCTGATTTAGAAAAAAAAGAAAAGTATATTTCTTTATTGAATGATAGGCTATGTAAAAAATTTAGTAGTTTGCCAGATGTTCAAATTAATAAAACAAAATATTCAATCCCTCATATTTTAAACGTTTCTCTTTTAAATATTAAACCAGAAACTTTTATTCATGCAATGGACAGTGAGGGAATCTATCTTTCGACAAATACAGCTTGTTCATCGGGCGAATTATCTAGTGGTGTAATGGCTATCTTTAATGACGTTAAAAGATCTACGCATACAATTCGAATTAGTTTATCAAGCCAAACAACGTCTGAAGAAATTACCCGTTTTTTGGAGGCATTTGATAAAAATTATCATATGTTAAATAGTTTGGTAGTAAAGGATTAAAACATGGAAAAAGTAATAATTATAAAGTATGGGGAACTTTCGACAAAGAGTGATAATATTGATTTTTTCTTAAAGACCTTAAAAGATAATGTTAGAAATAAACTCTTAGGAATTGAGCATGAAATTAAGTATGATCGTGGTCGCATGATTGTTTACACGGATAATATTCCTGAAGCAATGGAAAAAATCAAATTAGTTTTTGGAATTCATGAAATATGTATTGGCTATCAATATCAAGATAAAGATTTTGCGTTAATTAAAGAAAATGTTTTGCGTTTAATTAAGAATATTTCTTTTGCGACTTTTAAAGTTGTTGCGAAAAGAAGTGATAAGAACTACCCAGGAACTAGTATCGAAATTGCTAAAGAAATAGGTTCTCATATTTTAAAAGGTTTGGCTAATAAAAAAGTCATTATGGATAATCCGGACCTTATTATTAATGTTGAAATTCGTCTTAATGATGTTTTGATATATTTTAATGGGGAAAGAGGCTTAGGGGGATATCCGGTTTCAACGTTAGGAAAAGGCCTTTTAATGCTAAGCGGAGGTATTGATTCGCCGGTTGCAGGGTATTTAGCGATAAAACGTGGCGTTAGAATTGAAGCAATCTATTTTGATTCACCGCCACATACAAGTCCAATGGCACTTAAAAAAGTAGAGAATTTAGCAAGAATTTTATCAAAATATAATGGCGAGGTTCGCCTTCATGTAATTAATTTTACAAAGATTCAAGAAGAAATTATTAAAAATATTCCTAATTATTATTTAATAACAATTATGCGAAGAATGATGTATCAAATAAGTGCTATTTTAGCTAGTAATATAAATGCACATATTATTATTAATGGTGAAAGTATTGGTCAAGTAGCTAGTCAAACATTAAAAAGTATGCAAGTTATTAATGAAGCAATAAAAATGCCTGTTATAAGACCGGTATGTACTTATGATAAGCTTGAAATAATAGATGTTGCCAAAAAAATTGGTACTTATGAAACAAGCATTGAACCATTTGAAGATTGTTGTACTATCTTTGTCCCAGATCATCCAGTGATTCATCCAGACTTCAAATTAGTGAAAGAATATGAATCTTTAGTCGATTTTAAAACGTTGATTTATGAAGCAATAAAAAATCGAAAAGTTATAAAGATTAATGAGTATGAAGAAAAAAATTATGACGATTTGTTATAATTTTTTTATTTTGGTTTATCATAATAATATGATAAGAAAAGAGTATTATAAAGCTTGTGATATATTTATTGAAAATATCCAAGAAAAAAGAAAAAATGAATTTTTTAATGAATATGGTTACAATTTATTTGCGAACCGGAGAAAGCCAGTAGATCATTTTAAAATGTTTAGTTATACCAATCAAAATAATGTAAAAAAAAAGCCAAAAAGATAGTCAAATAGGCTTTTTTTTTGTATAATATTACCGAGGTGGAAATATGAAAATATTATGTGTAAACGCTGGTAGTTCTTCATTAAAGTTTCAAATGTATGAAATGCCAGAGGAAAAAGTTTTAATCAACGGATATATTGAAAAAATAGGTTTAGATGATTCTTTTTATACGATTAAAATTAATGGTGAAAAAATTAAGAAGACAAAATTAATTAGCAATCATACTGAGGCAGTTGAAGTTTTAATTGATGAATTATTTGCTAATAATGTAATCAAATCCCTTGAAGAAATTAAAGCCGTAGGCCATCGGGTATTGCATGGGGGAGAAAAATATGCCTCTTCAGTGGTAATAACTGATGAAGTTATTCAAGACATTAAAGACTTAACTAAATTAGGACCGCTACATCATCCAGGAAATTTAGCGGGGATTGAAGCGATGATGAATGCGATTGATGTGCCTAATGTTGCTGTATTTGACACTGCATTTCATCAAACTATGCCAAAGGAAAATTATATTTATCCAGTTCCATATGAATGGTATGAAAAATATGGTGTAAGAAAATATGGCTTTCATGGAACTAGTCATAAGTATATTACCCTTAAAATGCAAGAAAAATTAAAGAGAAAAGATATTAATATTATTAGTTGTCACATTGGTAGTGGCTCAAGTATCGCAGTTATTAAAAATGGCGAATGTTTAAATACGACAATGGGGATTACGCCGCTTGATGGGTTAATGATGGGAACAAGAAGTGGTGCTATTGATCCATCAATTATTGAATATGTTTGTAAAGAATCTGGTATGACAGTTGCTGAAGTAACAAACGAACTTAATAAGAAAAGTGGTTGCTTAGGTGTTGCTGGAGTATCAGATAATCGCGATATGGAAGAGGCTATGAATGCAGGTGATGAAAGAGCTACTTTAGCATTTAAAATGTTTACTGATCGAATTGCTAAATATATTGCTGAATATTATTTAGAGCTTGAAGGGAAAGTTGATGCTATTGTATTTACTGCTGGTGTAGGTGAAAATGGTGCAACTGCTCGTAAAATGGTTATGGATCGTTTAAATCCAATGGGAATTTATTCTGATGATGAAGCAAATCAAAATATTGCTGGATTTAAAGAACTTCATGAAGGTTTGATTTCTACAGCTGATTCAAAAGTGCCAGTTATGGTTGTTCCTACTAACGAGGAAATCATGATTGTTAAAGATACTTATAGTTTTATTGCTTAATATTTAATAATACAGAAGAAAAGAAGGTGACTATTATAAACAAAGATATATTTAGACAAATTTTTAAATTAATTAAATCGTATGATGAAATTGTTATAGCAAGACACATTGGACCGGATCCGGACGCCGTGGCTAGTCAAGTTGCGTTAAGAGAATCGATTAAACTAACGTTTCCTAATAAACGGGTTTATGCGGTTGGAGCTGGCGTAAGTAAATTTAAGTATCTTGGAAGTCTTGATCGAGTTGATTATAATAGTATTACCAATGCTTTACTAATTGTTTTAGACGTTCCTAATTTTATTCGCGTTGATGGTATTGAGGGATTAACTTATAATGACATTGTTAAAATAGATCATCATCCGAAAGAGGATATCGAGGGCACTGCTGATTTTACTTCGAGTGATTACTCATCAACGGCCGAAATGGTAGCAGATTTAATTTTTAATACAAAACTTGAAATGGATAAAAACATTGCTGAGTGTTTATTTTTAGGAATTGTTTCTGATAGTGAACGTTTCTTATTTAAAAATACGCAAAGGCATACATTTGAAGTGGTTGTAAAATTAATTAAAGATTATGCTCTAGACTTTGTAGCATTATATGATCATTTATACGAAAAAAGTTTTAACGAATGTCGTTTCGAAGCTTATATTATCAATAATCTTAAAATAACAGATAATAAATTTGGTTATATTTTAATTGATGATAAAATTATTGAAGAGTATGGAGTTGACCATTCTACACCTTCGGTAGTTATTAATAATTTTAATTTTATTAAAGAGCTAAACGCATGGTGCTTTATTACTCGCGATGAACGTAATGAAATTTATAAAGTTAATATTCGTAGTAGAGGACCAGTTATTAATGAAGTAGCAAGCCGATATAATGGTGGAGGGCATAAGTTTGCTTCGGGGGCACGAATTGCTAAATCAAGTGATATTGATAAAATAATTGCTGATTTAGATAAAGTATGTGAAGAATATTTGAATATTGAGGAACGATGAAAAATATTACTAATATTAAACAAATAAGTAATAATAAATATAGTTTAATAATTGAAGGGAAAAAGCATATCGTCTATGATGATGTGCTTTTAGAATATAATCTTTTAAAAAAAGGTGAAATATCTGAGGATGTGTATGAACAAATAGTTAAGTCAAATAACTATCATGAAGCTTACAATAAAATGCTTAAATATATAACCGCTAAATTAAGAACGGAAAAAGAAATTGACACAAAACTTATTAAGTTGGGTGTCGGTAAAATAGATCGCCAAAAAATAGTGGAAAGATTAAAAAAAGAGCGTTATTTAGATCCTGAGATTTATGTGAAAAGTTATATTAATGATAGTAAGCTTCTTTCTTTAAACGGCCCTAAAAAGATTGAGTATGAACTAAAAAAATTAGGATTTGATGCTAACTTGATTCAAAAATATATCAACGCAGTAGAAGATGATGTATGGTTTGAAAAAGTAAATAAAGTAATACAGAAAAAAAGTAGAGGTAATAAATTATCTCAAAAAATGTTTTTACTTAAAGTTACTAAAGATTTAATTAATTTGGGATATGATGAAAATTATTTTAGTGACATATTATCTACGATTTATATTGATGATAAAGAACAAATGAAAAAAGATTATGAAAAAGTATTACTAAAATTAGCAAAAAAATATGAAGGGACTAAGTTAAAAATAATGGTTAAACAAAAAATGTTCCAATTAGGATATGATTCTGATAAAATTTCTAGTTTGTTTTCTGATGCTGATTAAAATATAAATAAATTGAGACACAAAAAAACGAGTAATTTTACTCGTTTTTACTTGCTGTAATACTTGCTAATTGGTTTTGAATATAATATGCATATTGAGTTTGAAGTTCGCTATCTTGAATCTCCATTCCAAGTTCTTTACGATAGTGAGTTAATGAATTTACTACCACTGTACCATCTTCATTTAATAGTTCATTAGCAAGTGTTTCGATAATATCTTCTTTAGAGTCCTTTAAAGAAGCTTTATCATATGACTTAGTACGATAAATAACATGATATCCAAGTTCAGTAGTAACAACTTTAGTTGAATATTCACCATCTTTTAATTTATATGCTGCATCTACAAGTTCGTCGTAATCACTACTTAAAGTGTTTTTATTAATCTTGCCAAGTTCGCCACCTTTTTCTTTAGTAGCTGCATCTGCAGATGATTCTTTTGCAAGTTCTTTGAATCTTGTGGCAATAGCACCTTTATCAGCTTTTTTTAATTCTTTGATAATATTTTCAGCTTTTTCTTTGGCAGCCTTTTCCGCGTTTTTGATCTCTTCTTCTTTCATATCATCGGTAATTTCTGGTGTAATTAAAATATGACTTACTTCGATATCTCCAACAACTTCATCTTCATAGTATTTTTCAATTTCTTTGTCTGTTATTTGAGCTTTAGCATATTCTTCGGCAGCGTGTGATTGCATATAATTTAAATACATAATTTCTTTATATGCCTTTCCTGAAGAAATCCCTGATTGAACTAAAGCTTCAAGTAAGGCTTCTTCGCCACCATAATTTTCTGCGAGTGCTTTATAATAATTATCTGCATATTCTTTTGCTGTGTCTATGTAATCTGGGAAAGTTTTTTCTAACACATGCGTATCAATCATTTTGATTAAGCTTGTTAAAGCATATGTTTCTTTTACTTCCTCATATAAATCATCAACACTAATTTTGTCCCCATTTTCAAATGTAACAATTGCTTCTTGGCCGTTTTCTAAAGTAGGAATTTTCCCACATCCAGTTACCAGAAGGGCAATTGCTAGTAAATAACATACTTTCTTTTTCATATATCCTCCATAACTTTTATTATAGCAACTTCGCTTTTAAAAAACAATTAAAACACGAACAATATTGAAAATTTAGCATTTAATATTATGAAAAGACAAAAAGGAGGAATAAAATTTATGAATCATTGTTCAAACGGTTTAGGCGCTGCGATTATATTAGTATTATTTATTTTATTAATTATTATCGTTGGAGCTTATGTGTAGGTGAGAAATATGAATTGTTGTAAAAAAAATAGTACCCCAACTTGTGATAATCAAAGTTGTGGGGGATTTCAAAGTTACTTCTTCATTGTTTTGATATTATTTATTCTACTTGCAATTATCATGGGTGGAGTAACATATTAAATAAAGAAGGCTTTTGGGCCTTCTTTTTAAGTGCATTAATTTGCTAATTTACTTCCTAAAGGAACAATTCTAATATTAGGGTTTAACGAAGTTAAAACGGCTGAATAATCTGTATAAAGTTGCTTATAATTACGATTGTATTCTTCGGTCATTTTACTAAAAGGTACAACAACATATCCAGTGCTCGAAGCTGCATTTTTTTCGTGAGTATAAATTAAATCTGCGGCTATGTTATCAATCTTAATTTCACTAGTACCATCCTTTTGAACTGTTTTAGTTATATCTAAACTAGCGAGCGCGCCAATAACTCCTTTGTAACCAATCGAAGCAATTAAATCATTTTGATTAGAGATAAAATTTCCTAAGGAATAAAAAACAACAGTATCGTTTACAATGTCAAATGGTTGCAAACAATGGGAATATGTTCCTAAAACAATGTCGACTCCTAAAGAAGATAGGTATTCAGTTATTTCTCGATTTTTAGCGGTCGGAGTAAATGTATATTCCGCTCCTGTGTGCCAGTGCATAGCAACAATCAACACATCGACTTGGTTACGAACTTCTTCAATATCTTGCTTAACTTTTTCCGCGTTATAAGTATCAACCAAATACGGGTTGTTTTTAATGTAGCCATCTAGTCCGTTAAGTGTAGTGGTATAATTAAGCATTGTATATTTAATCCCATTTTTTTCTTTAATTATATAATTATTTGTATTTTCTGCTGAAGGGTTGAAACCATCAAATATAACATCTTTACTTTGCCAATAATTATATGAATTAATAATGCATTCTTTGGAATTCCAAGTGCAATCAGCACTATGGTTCGAGGCTAAGGAAACCATATTAAATCCAGCTTCTACCATAGCATCACCATATTCACTTGGACTATTGAAATAAGGATAAGATGAATACCCTGGAATTTGATAAGTTGAATTTGTAAAAACTTTTTCTTGTTTGCCTCCGAATAACGTTTCTTGGTTGTAATAGGCAATATCGAAGGATGATACAATATCTTTAACTAAAGCCAGTTGATGTGAATAATCATAGGTCTGAGTTTTGCTATCATAACCATCTTTGTATACGGAATTATGTAATAAAGCATCACCCGTTGCGACTAAGGATATTTTAGAAACTTTTGGCCAGATTTCTTCTTCTTTTTTTTGCGTACTTGTTTTATTAATTGGCTTATTATTTTCCAATAAGAAATCTTTAGCATAATATAAACTAAGAGCGCCTAAACTTAAGATTAAAAAAAGAAAAAGAATAACTTTTACTTTCTTCTTTAATTTTCTTTTCATAATTTATTCTTCCATTAATAATTTATATACTTCCTCGATACTTTTAGAAGCTTTTGTTTGAAAATTTGGCAAAATATGGAGATGAACGTGTTTAATTTCTTGCTTATCGCCATAATTAATAGAAAGAGTAACACCTTTTTCTCCTGTGGCTTTCATAACTTTATAAGTCATTTGTTCAGCAATTTGATACATGTGCGCTAGAACTTTTTCAGGAACATCAAAAATTGTTGTAAAATGTTCCTTTGGAATAACTAAAAGATGTCCGTCACATGTTGGATTAATATCCATTATTACCATCAAAATATCATCTTCATAAACGAAGTTACTACTTATTTCTTTATTTGCAATTTTACAAAAAATACAATCCATTTTATTACCACCTCATATTTGTATTATATCAGTAAAAATATTTTTACTCAAACCATATATTACTTATTTTGCAATTGTCGCTATTAGGAGTTGGGTTAGGCATCTCAAATTTTACTAAAGTAGGGATGTTAATGGCATTTCCAAAAGCGATGCAATATCCTGGTTTAACTGTTTTAATCCGTTCAATAATTTCGTGAGTAATGTTGGGAACGACTTTTAAAACATAATCTAAATCACTAGGATGCGTTAATTTAAATAGTAATAAATTATTACATTGACTTAAACATGTCTCCGATAGTTCACATGGTCTTTGAGAAATCAATCCTAGTAAAACTCCATATTTTCTTCCTTCTTTGGCAATCCTTTCAAAAATGTTATAACCAATCGTTTCATTATCATTATCATTTTGGACATAGCGGTGTGCTTCCTCTAAGAAAATATTAAATGGCATGGAGCCACGACTCTCAAGTGATTTAGCATACGAAAAAAACAATTTGGAATACATTTTTACAATAATTTTCGCAAATCTTTCGTCTAAAGAATCGATGCTGAAATTGACTATTTGTGCTTTTTTCCCTTGCAAAGTAGTAAGTAATTTTTCAATATATCCTTTTTTGCTTATATATACAGGATATTCAAAAAAAGTACGATTATCGCTATTTAATAAAGAATTAAGACGTACCCGTAAAATATTAGCATCATCAAAAATCTTTTCGCTTTTCCATATTCCTTCATCAATTAAAGCAAATTCTAAACCATCAGAAAAGTCTTCTAAAGTATAAGCAAAACTTCCGTCGGGAAGAGTGCTACATACTTCATCGGTTAAGAAACTTTGTAAAAATTCAGTTATCAATTCAATTGCATTTATTTTATTATTATCATCAATAATTAAACACTGCCTAAAAGTCCGATTATACCCTGGCTGTGAAATAGTACTTTCTAAATTCAAATCACGAGTATTAAACTTTGAAAGGGCAGAGAATATTTGATCACGAATTTGTGATGCTGGTCTTCCGCTTAATAAAATATCCAAAATAGCATTGGCAATAATACTATTTTTATATTTAAGAACTTCTTCTTCAGGTCTTTTAAAAAGATTTACATTTCGAAGTGCTTTTTCAATAATTGTTAATTGAGAACGATGTTTAACTTCTAAAAGAAGAGCGAAATCTTCAACTTCCAAAAGCCAAGGTGGAATACTTAATGTTTCTTCTCCAAATCTTGCACTGGTACTATAAGCTTTGAAAGCGTATTTTTGAGTATTATTTAAATAGTTAAAGGCGTTATAATACTCCCCATAAGCATCAAAAATAATGATATTCATTTTTTCTGAAAGATTTTGTTTGGCCAATAAATTTTGAAGTAATTTAGCAAAGCCACAAGATTTCCCAGAACCAGTAGAACCAAAAATAGCTAAGTGAGAGCCAAATAAAGCGTTTAAATCAGCTCTAATGTTCACGTTATCATAAAAAGGTGATAATCCTAAAATAACACTGTTTGTTTCTGAGGATGAACATACTAAAGAACTTATATAATTCGGAGATATTAAATCTATTTTAGCATTAAAGGCTGGTTTTTTAATAAAACCATAAATTAATGAATTATTTTTATATTCACCAACTAAACTGATTAAAGCAATTCCATCTTCGATATTAATAATTTCGCCAACATAAGCACTATTATTATCCTGAAGTAGTACATATAAATTAAGCAAGCTTTGAACTGAATTAATATCAATAGTTAACTTTACGTAGATTTTATTGTCAATTATTTTTTCAATTTTTCCTAACATCACAAGCACCCTTTACTATGATTTTATTTTATCATAAATGCCTAAAAACTACTATTCTTTTTATTTACTTTTTCACTTTAATAATCATTGAAAGGGTGTGTACTTTTGTCTTGATGTTGCATAAATTAGATTAGGAAGGTGAATTAATGACTAATTACAGAGAAATTGTAACTAAAGCCATTATCGGTAAATGTAAAAAAACAACAAACGCTAATTTTGAAATCGAATGCGAAGAGGTACCAAATACCATTTTAGGTTGTTGGGTTATCAACCATACTTTTAGTGGTAATAGTAATGGAGGAAAAGTAACTTTAAACGGTTCATATGATATAAATGTTTGGTATTCATATAATAATGATACTAAGACAGCTGTATGTACGCGAAAATTTAATTATAGTGATGTTATGAATGTTAATTTAAAAAATGATACTAAATTAGATGATCATAGTGAAATTATTGTTCAGTGTTTAAAACAACCGACAGTAGTTGATGTAAATATTAAGAATGGATTAGTTAATTTAAAAGTTGAAAAAGAACTAGGGGTTGAAGTAATTGGTAATACCACTGTTAAAGTAGCAGTTGAAGATGATTTTGACGACTATGAAGAAATTTTTGATTCGGAAAACGAGGAAGAGTTAAATATTAATATTGATTCTTTAGATGATAATTATCTTGATGGTAGTGTCAACAATTAAAAGTTGACAGTTTGCTAGCGATGATGTTATAATATTGATGCAAATGAAGGAGGAGAGAATATGGCAGTTAAATTAAGATTAAAAAGAATGGGTAGTAGACAAAAACCATTTTATAGAATTGTAGCTTCTGATAGTAGAAGCCCTAGAGATGGTAAATTTATAGAATTAATTGGTACTTACAACCCACTTAAAGGACAAGAAGTAGTAACTGTTGATGAAGAGAAAGCATTAAAATGGTTAAATAATGGTGCTGAACCTACTGATACAGTTAGAAATATCCTTAGTAAACAAGGCATAATGAAAAAATATGCAGATAGCAAAAAGAAGGCTTAATTTATGGATATTATTGGCTATACTGAATTTTTGGTAAAAAGCATTGTAAAAAATCCAGACATGGTTAAGGTTCAACTATTTGAAAGTGATGACGAAGACCCAATTGTTGAAATTATTGTTCACAGCGATGATATGGGAACCGTAATTGGCAAAGGTGGGAAAATGGCAACTTCTTTAAGAACTTTAATTCAAGCATACGCTTTTGTTAATAATATGTCTAAAGTAAAAGTGAATATTGATTCATTTTAAAAAAATAATTTCACAATTCGTGAAATTATTTTTTTATTTTGAAAAGTAATTTTGAAATAAAGCAATGGCTTGATTGAATTCTTCGTCAGTATCTAAACTTTCAATATATTCATTTCCGTCTTTAAAAACTTTTTTTCGAATGCAAAAATCAGTTTGATCGGCGGGATTAACCAGTAACAAATAGTTATTAATTTCTTTTGTTACAGCATACTCAATTCCATCCTCTAAAGTTATAACTTCTAATTCAACTGCATCTTCCATCATTTTTATCTTGCTCCTTTCACAGTCTTTTCTGCTAAATTATCTAAATATGGTGCATAAACATCTAAAGCTTCTTTGCTATAATCAATAAATGCATCAACACTTGGATTACCATTTTTATCTACAAAACCATTTTTTATAAGATACGCTTCAAAATTATAGCATCCATTTGTTTTTTTATAGGCGACTTTATTAGTGTCAGGATCTGCTAGATTTCCTAAATAGCTAATTACGTCATCCCAATTTTTGTAAGGCCCGTTTTCTCTGTTTTCACCCATCGCGTCGTAAACTTGATATAAAATAGCATCAAAAGCTTCATCGGGTAAAGCCAAAATGTCTTGAGCAATTTTAAAATTATCGTACCAATAAGTATCATGAGCGTAATTAGTAAAATGAGTATTTCTTCCTAATATTGAAGCTGGGGTATACTTTGAATCAGGACTTAATAGCCAAGCAGTAGCAGTTCTAACGTCTCCTAAATCTTGTTGTGTATCTACAAAATCAATTAGTTCATAAATGCCGATGGTGGATGTTATGCCAATAACAGTTGCTAAGATTATAGCTATAATATTAACATCAAATTTTTTGGATTTTTTGTCATTGTGAAGTTGGCTTTGCTTTTGAGCTGTTTTTGATTTGGCAAGAGCCTTTTGGATCATTACTCTTTTTTCGTGCTCTGAAAAAGTTGCTTTTGAAAAACTACTTAATAAATTTTCTAGTGCTTCTGCAAATTGTATAATTGTATCTTTGTGATTCTCTAGAAATTGTCGTTGAAATTTTTTAAATCTTCTAGAAAGAGAAGGTTGGCTCTGTTTTTGTTTTGGCCGAGATTTTTGTTTGGCCTTTAGTATTTGATCATTAGTAGATGGTTTATGTGAAAGCTCATTATTTACTTGTACATTTGCAGCTTTATTAACCATCGTGGCTATTGCCATTTCATCATGCTGAGTAGAGTTACGTCTTTTATGTAGAATTTCCATTAAAGGGTCGGTAGTTTCTCTATCAAATATTTCTTCTTTTTGATGGGGAGTTAAATCTGAAACTGGAATATCAACTTCAAAATTTTTCCTTTTAGCATAAGCAAATGGGTCGTGAGTAAATTCCTTAAATTCAGTGGAATTAATAACTTTGCCATTAACTATTCGTGGACTATTAGCACTAATAATACCAACTCTAATATGACCCAAAGGATTGGGCCAATTAGCTTTTATTTGTTCACTAATTATTTCTCCTGTTTCGATATTAAAAAATTCAACTCCATGTTTTTCCATCTTCTATCTTCCTTTACTATCAAAATAGTATCATGTTCTTGTTATTATTTCAATTATAATATTTTTGATTTTTAATAAATTCTTTGAGCATTTTTGTTAAAGCTCGCTTTTCAATTCGTGAGACATAACTTCGAGAAATGTGCATTTCTTTAGCTATTTGTTTTTGGGTTTTTTCCTCTTCATTATTTAGTCCGTATCGTTTCATAATAATCTTTTTTTCCCTTGGTGTAAGTAAACATAAATATTCTTTTAAAGAAGATATATTATCTTTAGTGGTAATCAGTTCATCTAAATCGGGAGTTTTATCTTGAATTACATCAATTAAATTAATTTCATTTCCTTCTTTATCAAAGCCAATAGAGTCTGACAATGATACATCATTATTAGTTTTTTTATTAGCTCGAAAATACATTAAGATTTCATTTTGAATACACCTTGCAGCATAGGTCGTTATTTTCGTTTTTTTATTATCTTTATAAGTATCGATTCCTTTAATCAACCCAATTGTCCCAATCGAAATTAAGTCATCAGTTAAATTATCTTTTGTATCAAATTTTTTTACAATGTGAGCCACTAATCTTAAATTATGCTCGATTAATTTATTGCGAGCATCGCTATTCCCATTTAACATTTCTTTGACGTATTTTTCTTCATCTTCTTCGCTTAAAGGCTCTAAAAAAACATTGTTAGAATAGCTTCCTGTAAAGAAAATCATTTCTTTTAAAATATTTAAAAATTCAAAAAACAAATTATCACATCCTGTTAAATTATATATCTTCAAAAAGAAGTTTATGATATACTTAAGGCATGGAAACAAAGAGATTTAAAATGATTGATGAGCCGTTTATATGTGCTGTATGCGGTAAAAACGTTGAACCATTGTTATATAGTGCTAGAGATCACTGCCCATATTGTTTATGTAGTTTGCATGTGGATAATAATCCAGGTGATAGAGCCAACTTTTGCCGAGGCATTCTAAAACCTATTAGCATTGATAAATTCAAAGATTCATATAAAATAGTTTATCGCTGTAGTAGTTGTGGTGAAGTCAAAAGAAATATTATGGCTCAAGATGATGACTTTGATAAAATTATTGAAGTAATGAAAAATGTAAGGTAATGGATTCTATTCACATCGTTTCTGCTACAAAAAATTATTATTTTGAAGCAGATGCTTCCTAAGAAAACAATGTAAGGCATTCTTTATATTTAAGTCGTGACGTTATCATTACTCATGGTAATGGGTCACAAGAAATCACATATAAAATAAGTTTATAGAAAAATAAGGGAATTTCTTTACAAAGCTAGGAATTTATTATATTATTTATTTAGGGTAGTGGTCATAAGTGAACGAAAATAAGCAAATTTTAAAATATTGTCCAAATTTTTATAAAATTATTAATTTTAATCCGATTATGGGCGATGAACTTTCGGAACGAATAATTCGCATGTATCAAGATTATATATTTCGCATTAATATTCATAATGAAGATGAAGTAAATGAAATAAAAGAACTTGATGCAGCAGTAGCTAAATATATAGATGATTATTCTTTTAGAAAAGAAGTTCAAAGACAAATTTTAGCTATTAAAGTAAAAAATGATTGCAAAGATATCGTCAAATACTTTATCGATGCAATCATTAGAATATTTTCTAATTATGAAGATTATACAACAAGAGTTATTTATGTCTCTAGATGGATATAACTAACTCTTTTTTAATGCTGAAATGCTAATTATTCCAAACAAAATCAAAAGAATATATGGCGTATAGTGATATAAAAAAATGATTCGTGAGTAGTGGTCAACAATTAAATAAGTTGTTAAAATAACCGTTAAGATAACACTAGGATAATAAAGTACTTTTGATTTAAGAATTTCTTGAATTCTTTTTAATATCATTGTGATAAAAACAAAAATATCAATATACCAAATGGCAGTTAAAATATTTTCGATGTTTTCAATAAATTTAAATATCTTAATTCTTTTTAAAACCATGTATTCTGGAAAACTATAGATTTTCGCTACATTCGGAGTTAAAGCCCCAAGTATTACTATACATACAAGCGTATGAATTAAACAAGAAAAAAGGTAACCTTTAAGATGACAGGAGAAATTGATGTTTTCTCCTTTTAACAATAGATGGGGCGAGGCTGATAAAATAGCAAAAATAAAAGCAGATTTGAAAATGGAACTTGTTTTATGAATAAATAACGGCGCAATGTTATCAATTGTAAAAAAGTTTCCTAAAGATATTGCTGCTAAAGAGAAGATACCAATACTTAAAAATAATAGCAAAAAAGTAGTTCTTTTTATCGTAATCATTTTTTTTGCTGCTGCATAAAAACATAAAATTAAGGATGGAGCAATAATAATTATCTTTGGAGTAGTTGTTAGAAAAAATGATCCAATAAACGTTTCTAACACCATTACGGCTAATACTAAAAAATAAAAATAAATAATTAATTGAATAATTTTGAAGTTATCTTTTGAAAATTTCATTTTGTGAATTAAGTGAATAAAAAAAATCCCAAGTAAAGTTCCTAAAAGGCAAGAAATAATGGCATCGCTTCCAGATTGATTAAATAATAGAGAAAAGGCTAGCCCCAAAAATAATGGTCTTGTGATAAAATACGCTAAACTAAAATTTTCTTTATTCATAATCCACCTCATAGATTAAGCCTTTTTTATTAATACTAACTTTAACATTTATTTCAACGTCATATTTTTGTAAAATATTAGGATTTTGCTGACGGTATTTTTTATAATATAAATTTTCAAAACCGACGGCATCTGTATTATTTTGAACGAAAAGATTAATCAGCTCCTCAAGATCACTGGCGATTCTTTTAGAAAAGTCTTCTTCAATTTTTTTATAGACTTCATTTTTTCTTAAATCAAATTCTGGCATATTTTCCACAATTTCTGCATCTAAAGTAACATTAATATAAATTTTTCTATTTTTGAATTCGTAATCGACATTTCCGTCCGATAATTCAATTGCCAAAATTTTCCCATCATATTTATGGGAAACTAAGAATTGACTAGGTTCATTTAAAAGCATATTAAGATATGAAGATTGGAGTGGCGTAATCGTATATTTATAATTAAAATTTTCAAAAATTCCTAATCCAAGAGCTTTAATCTCTTCATTGTCTAAAGTCAAAACACTAACAACGGGACTAATTTTCTTGTTGGTTAACTTTTCTAAAATATCTTCGAACGGTTTAGCAAAAGTGATACTATAACCATCATTATTAGAGTCAATTAACTTTGTGATTTTATTTCCTACGATGGGATGATTTTTATCAGAGTTTTTAATAATTTCTTTAGCGCTTACATCTTTTGCCAAGACCATATAAAATTCATTTCGGATTTTGGGGTTTCGAATAATATATTCAGTTATTTCTTTCATATGGTTTTTAGCTACATCTTCGGATATGACCATGGCTTTTAAATGATAAAAGTAGGGCGTTTTCGCGATTTTTAAGGAAATATTTTCAAAGGCTTTAGAAATAGTGGGGCCACTTCCTGAAATGGTATATCCCTCTTGTGAAGAAGATGATTCGCCTTTTTTAGTATCGTTTAAAAGTTCAAAAGTTAATTTATATGTATCATTTTCATAATCAATGCCAATGGCTGATACAAATGATAAGTCATTTATTTCTACGTAATCATAGCAACCGGTTGTTAAAAACATTAAAATAATAAGAAATATTTTTTTCATTAGTTCTCCTTTGTGAGATTATCACTAAGCATGGGACTGCGTTTTTTGTTTTTTTTCTTAATCAGAAATTCTTTAAAATAGCTTTCATCATATGGGGAAGCTGGAAACATGTAAGGATAACCAACGGAAGATGTATTAACTAGGTTTACTAAAAAGAATAAAAGGGTAACAAATAAACCATATAATCCCATAAACGCGCTCATTGTTAAAAATAAAAAACGATAATTTCGAAGGGCATTCCCAATTTCTGGTTCGGTAAAAATTAATGAAGAAATGTACGTAAAGGCCGTTATAATAATCATAATTGGTGATACTAAACCGGCGCTAACTGCCGCATCTCCTAAAACTAAAGCTCCTAAAATAGAAATGGCTGACCCATATTTGCTCGGAAATCTTAAATCACTTTCCCTGAGAATTTCACAAATAACGAGCATGATTAAACATTCCACGACGGCTGGAAAAGGAACTCCTTCTCGCTGAATAGCAAAGTTAATTACTAAACTAGTAGGAATTGCTTCTTGATTATAATTAATGATTGCAATATAAAGCGCAGGAATTGTTGCTGATAAAAAAAAACAAAAAAAACGAATTAACTTGGTAAAATTTATATTTAAACCTTTACTATATTTATCAGTAAAAGGATTAATAAAATCGATAAAAAAAGCCGGAAGAATTAAAGCAAATGGGGATTCGTCACAAATAATAACAATTTTTCCTTCGCATAAAGCCTCTGCACACCGATCAGGTCGCTCGGTAGTTATAACCGTTGGAAAATGTGATTTATCGCTTAAGTAACCAACTAGATTATCGACATCACTTAATAAATCGATGTCGATATCTTTAAGTGAGTTGTATACGCGGTTAACTAATTTGTTTTTTACAATACCATCAAGATATAAAATCCCGACTTGAGTACTACTAATGCGGCCAATATTTAAATTTTGGGTTTTTAGGTTATGTGACCGAATTCTTCTTTTAATCATTCCCAGATTTGTTTGATAATTTTCCACAAAAGCATTTTTAGGTCCTTTTAAAGCTGGTTCTGTTTCATTGGTGGAAATACTTCGGGTAAGTTCGCCTTTGGTTTCAATCGCATAAATATTGGTTTTATCAAAAATTAAAGTAAAACCATTATATAGATAATTTTCACACTGGTCATAATTATCAAAAACTTTTACATTCCCGCCTGGTATATCTTTTTTTATATCTTTAAGGGAATTTATATTAGTAATACTTTTTAATATATAATTGTTAATTTTATCTTGACTACACAAAGTCTCTAAAAAAACTACATATATTTTATGTAAAGTATTTATTTTAATTTCTTTGATTATTAAATCTGGTGTTTGAGCAAATTCTTTTTTTAATCTTTCTATATCCTTTTTCATATTTTTAGTATGAACTCAAAAGTAAATAATTATGTCTTTTAAAATATTTATAGTATAATATTTTTAATTAAAGAGGTTATTATGATAGTCAAGATAGAAAGAATGGATCATCTAGGAAATGGTATTGGTTATTTAAATGGAAAAATTATTTTTGTTCCTAAAACTATTTCTGGGGATATAGTTAAAATTTTAAATTATGAAGAGCACAAAAAATATAGTCAAGCTATAGATTATGAACTTATTAGCTTGTCCCAAGAGCGTGTAGAGGCATTTTGTCCTTATTATGAAAAATGTGGGGGATGTCACTTGCAAAATATGACCTATGAAGACACCTTAGAATATAAAAAAAATCGCGTTCATAACATTTTAGCTAAAGCAGGGATTACAAATGATATTGAAGTTATTGCAAATCAAAATGATAAATATTATCGCAATAAAATTGAACTTAAAATTAAGAATGGTAAATTAGGTTTTTATGAAAAGAAAACGCATAAGTTAACGGAAGTTGAGTCATGTGCCATTACTAAAAAAGCAATTAATAATTTCTTGCCAGAACTTTTGAAGATGAATATTCAAAATGGAGAAGTAACTTTAAGATGTAATTATAACGATGAACTTTTAATTGCAATTCAGACAGACGACAAGATTATTTTAAATGAAGACGTTTATCCTAAGTACAAAGTTGTAGGTATTATTTTAAATAATACATGTATTTACGGTGAAAAATATTTTTTAGATAAGATTAATAATATGTTTTTTGAAATATCTTATGATGCTTTTTTTCAAGTTAATAGTTATATAAATAGTCAGTTATTTGATTTGATATCACAAAATTGTAAGGGAGCAACTGTACTAGATTTGTATTCGGGAGTCGGGACGTTATCCTTAATGGCTAGCCTTAATGCTAAAAATGTTTATGCAATTGAAAATATCCCTAATGCTGTAGTAAATGCCATGAAAAATGCTAAAATAAATAATGTTAATAATGTGAAGTTTATTTTAGGTAATGTTGAAGATAAAATCCAATATATCGATGAGAAAATTGATACTGTTATTGTTGATCCTCCGAGAAGAGGACTCGACAATATTACAATAAATAAAATACTAAGTTTAAGTCCTGCAAAAATCATTTATATTTCTTGTGAAACCCAAAAATTGGCGGAGGATTTGAAAAAACTTCAAGAAAAATATGAAGTAAATAAGTTATCTATCTTAGATATGTTTAGTTATACCTATCATGTTGAATGTGTAACGGTATTAAATCTAAAAAAATAATTAAAAGAAAGAGAAGAATAAAGTTTATGGAAAAATCAAAAGTATATTTTAGTAGAGAAATAAGTAGTAAAAGCTTAGTAAAATTATTCGAAAAAGTAGGTAAAGAATTAAAAGGCAATATAGCTATTAAAGTTCATTCTGGAGAAGATGGAAATCAAAATTATTTACGTCCAGCATTTTTAGAAGAGATAGTTAATCATCTTAAGGGAACGATTGTAGAATGTAATACCGCATATCCGGGAATGAGAGATACTACGGAAAAACATAAGGTGCTTTTAGAAAAACATGGCTGGAGCAAGTATTTTAAAGTGGATATTCTAGATGCCAAAGATGATTTAGTTTTAAATATCCCAAATGGTAAAATTATTAGTAAAAATTATGTAGGTAAAAATATTGAGAATTATGATTCCATGTTAGTTTTGTCGCATTTTAAAGGCCATCCAATGGGTGGTTATGGTGGGGCTTTAAAACAACTTTCAATAGGACTATCATCAAGTAAAGGCAAAAGATATATTCATTGTGCTGGTAAAGATAATGGAACTTATGAAGAGATGTTTGATACTAATCAACTTTCTTTTTTAGAGGCTATGGCAGATGCCGCAAGTAGTGTTATTAATTATTTTGAAAATAATATAGTTTATCTTAATGTAATGTGTAATATGAGTGTTGATTGTGATTGTTGTGCTAATGCTCAAGATCCTTGTATGAAAGATATTGGAATTTTAGCATCAACTGACCCAGTAGCGATTGACAAAGCTTGCATAGACTTAGTATTTAGTTCTAATGATCCTGGAAAAGATGCTTTAATTAAGCGTATCGAAGATAGAAAAGGGACTCATGTTATAGATGCGGCGTATAAACTAGGCATTGGTAATGTAGAATATGAATTAGTCGATGTTGATTAATAAAAAATGAAAGGATAAATCATGAATAATAAAGTTGTAATTATTGGTTGTGGAAATGTAGGAATGAGTTATGCATATGGCCTTTTAAATCAAGGAACATATGTAAATAAGCTATATCTAATAGATATAAATGAGGAAAGAGTCGAAGGCGAAGTAATGGACTTGAATCATTGCCTTTCTTACGCTCCTTCGAAAATCAGTATTAATAAAGGAACTTATGAGGATTGTCGTGATGCACGAATGGTTGTTATTGCGGCGGGGGCAAATCAAAGGCCTGGGGAAACAAGAATGGACTTGATTTCCAAAAATGCGATGATCTTTAAGGATATTATTAGTAAAGTCATGGCATCAGGATTTAATGGAATCTTTTTAGTTGCCACTAATCCTTTGGATGTAATGACTTACTTAACATATAAATATTCTGGACTTCCTGCATATAAGGTTATTGGAACTGGAACAAGTTTAGATACTGCAAGATTGCAATTAATTATTGGGAAGAAACTATGTATAAATCCGAAGAATATTCATGCTTACGTAATTGGCGAACATGGAGATTCGGAGTTTATCCCATGGAGCCACGCGAATATTAGCTTACAAAATATTAAA
This sequence comes from Bacillota bacterium, assembly GCA_015059375.1. Lineage (GTDB taxonomy): Bacteria > Bacillota_I > Bacilli_A > RF39 > UBA660 > UBA6448. The sequence goes on from SVAN01000003.1 coordinate 39,978, forward strand.
GAATTCTTTACTCAGGATGAACTTTTGGAAATTGAAGCAGACGTGCGAAATGCAGCTTATGAAATAATTGAACGTAAAGGTGCAACTTATTATGGAATTGGTATGGCTATGGTTAGAATTACAAATGCGATTTTAGGTAATGAAAATACTATTTTAGCACTTTCAATTTACGATGAAGAAAATGATGTATATATTGGTATGCCAGCGATTGTTAACGAGAATGGAGCTCAAAGAAAAGTCCCTTTTAAGTTAACTGAAGAAGAAAAAGAAAAATTACAAAAGTCGATTAATATTATAAAGGAAAGTATAAAGAGTTTATAGCAAAATTAAATTGGATAAGATATAATATTTTTGATAAATTTAAAGGGAGTATTTGTATGCAAAAAGTTGTAATAATTGGTGGTGGCGCATCAGGAATGATAGCAGCGATTAAAGCTTCAGAATTAAATGAAGTGATTTTAATCGAAGCAAATGATAAATGTGGTAAAAAACTTTTATTAACTGGCAATGGTAAATGTAATTATTGGAATGATAATATTTGTTTAGACAATTATTTTACTGATGATAAAGCTAAATTAAAAAATATATTAAATTATAAAGATGAAGTTTTAGATTTCTTATACAAATTGGGCTTATATCCCAAAATTAAAAATGGTTATTATTATCCGTATTCTGCACAAGCTTCAAGTGTAAGAGAAATACTCGCACTAGAACTTGAAAGAAGAAATGTAAAAGTTTTATATAATAGTAAAGTTTTAAATATTAAGAAAATGGATCATAAATTTTTAATAAAATTAGATGGAGATACAATTGAAGCAGATAAGATAATTATTGCGACAGGTTCGAAGGCTTTCCCCAAAACCGGTAGTGAAGGAGCGGGGTATGCATTTACTAAAGGATTAGGCCATAGTATTAATCCAGTGTTACCTGCTCTTGTTCAGTTAAAAGCTGATGAGTTTTATTTGAAAGAATGGAATGGAGTAAGGCAAGATGCTGAATTAACTTTATATGTGGATAATAAAATAATGGCTTGTGAAGCAGGAGAACTACAAATGACCCAAGATGGTATCAGTGGTATTTGTACTTTTAATATTAGTTCAATTGCTTCGCGAGCTTTATATGAAAATAAAAGTGTAGAGGTAAAAATCAATTTTTCGCCATTTATCGATGAATCATTTTATGAATTTTTTGATAAGAGAGCTACATTAATACCTAATCAAAATATTGGTCAGCTTTTGGAAAGTATTTTAAATTATAAACTAATTAACGTTATTTTCAAAAAATCTAATATTTCAAAAAATGCATATTGGAAAAGCTTAACGGAAAATGAAAAAAGAATATTATGCTCTAACGTTGATGATTTTCGAATAAAGATAATAGATACTAATTCAGTTGATAAAGGGCAAGTATGTACTGGCGGAGTTCCTTTAGCTGAAGTGGATAATAATTTGCATTCAAATATTTGTACTGGTTTATATTTAGTAGGAGAAATCCTCGACGTTGATGGTAAATGTGGAGGCTTTAATCTAGCTTTTGCTTTTATTTCTGGATATTTGGCAGGAAAGGTAGTTTAAAATGCTGAAAGTAAGCCAAGTTAAAATTGAAGTAAATAAAGATAACGAAGAAGAAAAACTAAGATCTTTAGCCAAGAAATTAAGAGTTAATGAAGATGAAATATTGAATTTTGATGTACGTAAGCAATCGATTGATGCACGAGATAAGACTTGTATATATTATGTTTATGAGTTTGCAGTTTCAATGCGTAATGAAGCAAAATATTTAGAACATTGTCTTAATCAAGACGTTAGTAAAGTTAAAGATGAAATTTATGAGTTTCCTAGCAAGGGAAGTAAACCTTTAGAGGGAAAAATTGCCGTGGTTGGTAGTGGCCCAGCTGGCTTATTTGCAGCTTATACTTTAGCGGAGAATGGTTATCCAGTGATATTGATTGAACGTGGTAAAAAAATTGAAGCACGAACTAAGGATGTTGAGCAATTTTGGCAAACTGGTGTATTAAATACTGAGTCAAATGTTCAATTTGGCGAAGGCGGAGCAGGAACGTTTTCTGACGGCAAACTAAATACGCTAGTGAAAGATCAAAATCATCGGCAAAAAAAGGTCTTTGAAACGTTTGTTAAGTTTGGGGCTCCAAAAGAAATTTTATATAGTTATAAACCACATATCGGCACAGATAAGTTAAGAAAAGTCATTATTAATATGCGTAATAAATTAATAAAAATGGGGGTAGATATTTATTATGAGTCTTGTCTGACAGATATCATCGCTAATAACAATCAGCTATCTTCAATCGTGATTAATAATAGTAAAATAATACCTTGTGCGGTTTTAGTTTTAGCTATTGGCCATAGTGCTCGTGATACGTTTCAAATGCTTTATGACAAAAACATTGAAATGACTAGTAAACCATTTGCAGTAGGCATTAGAGTCCAACATCCTCAGAAAATGATTAATATGTCGCAATATGGTGAAAAATACGCTAATATTATGGGGGCAGCATCATATAAACTTACTAATCAAAGTAGCAATGGTCGTGGGGTATATTCTTTTTGCATGTGTCCTGGTGGTTTTGTTGTCAATGCCTCAAGTGAAGAAGGCTATCTGGCGATTAACGGAATGAGTAATCATGCTCGAGATGAAGAAAATGCTTGTAGTGCTATTATTGTAACTGTTGACGCTAAAGATTATGGGAATCATCCTTTAGATGGTGTGCAATTTCAAAGAAAATTAGAACAAAAAGCATTTGAACTAGGGAATGGGGATATTCCCATTCAATTATTAAAAGATTATTATAGCAGAGTAGCTACTACCTGTTTGGGTGATATTAATCCAGTTTTTAAAGGTAAAACAACTTTTTGTGATTTAAATGCCATATTCCCCGAAGAAATTAATTTTTCCTTAAAAGAGAGCATGGAAGTATTTGGGAAAAAAATCAAGGGATTTAATCATCCTGATACAATTATAGCGGGAGTTGAAAGTCGTACATCATCACCAGTCAAAATAATTCGTGATGATAATTTTGAGTCTAATATCAAAGGCATTTATCCCTGTGGAGAAGGTGCCGGATATGCTGGCGGTATTACTTCCGCAGCAATTGATGGAATTAAAGTGGCAGAAGCGATTGGCAAAATTTATTTTCAATTTTAAAACATAAAAAAACTTCGGAATTTAATATAACCGAAGTTTTTTGTTATTTGTAATGAATTTCCTTAACTGGTGTACATTTAGTTACAAATTTTGCTACGCCAGTTCTTTGATAGCCATCTAATGTTGCTGCTGAACTATATAAATATTCAGCGTTTGACCAGATTGGACTTGTTGAAGTAGTTACTGTTTTTGTACAAGCATTATTTGTCATTGTATAACCTTCAGGACAAGTGTTACCAGTGTATTCAGATGGAATTGTTACATAACATTTACCATCTTTTAATGTTGCGTTAGCGTCTTCACAATAATATGTATCACTACTATAATAAGTTTTGAAACATTGTAAGCTTTCTTGTGAACCTGATGCATTATAACCTTCAGGACAAGAATATGTTTTTGGTGTAGTAGCAGTATTTGCAACTTCTTTCTTATAACAGTTAGTTCCGTTATTAGTATAACCATCAGGGCAAGTAGAATTTGAATTACTAATTACATTAGTTGTTTTATAACAAAAATTTGAATTGCCTTGACGAATATATCCATAAGGACAATAACTATCACTAGAATAAATCATATTTGTTTTCATATAACAAGTATTGCCAGATCTAGTATAACCAGTAGGACAATAGCTATTAGTTGTAGTATTTAAACTTGTTTTCATGTAGCAAGTGTTACCGGATTTAGTATAACCAGTAGGACAAGTAGTAGAACTTGATGTTGTTACATTAGTTTTCATATAACAAGTATTACCAGACTTAGTATATCCACTTGGACAAGTAGAACTAGAAGTAGTATCTTTAGTTGCATTCGTATAAACATGACATTTATTACCGTTCAATGTTCCTTGTGAGCAATGATAATATGCAGTTCTGCTATAAATGGCGTATGTATAAGAAGTAACTCCCATGATTGTAACAGAACCTGTTTGTTTTTTCATTGTAAGTTCATATGTATATTCATTTTCTTTTTCTTGAGTTTCATATATTGTATCTGGATTTCCCCATTCAGTATATAGTTTTACTGGAGATACAGTTTTTAAGCATTGAGTATTAGCTCCGCTGCCAGTTTTTGTATATCCGTTAGGGCAAGAATAAGTTGTAGTAGTGTTAGTAATCAAATCAGCATATTTATAGCAATAATTACCAGATTTAGTATACCCAGCAGGACAAGAAGAAGTAGTTTCTGTAGTTTGGTCAGTAAATTTATAACAACTTCCAAAGCTTTCATGATATCCCGAAGGACAAGAAGATTTATTTTCGGTAATTAAATCAGCATATTTATAACAAGCATTATTTTTAGCAGTATACCCAGTAGGACAAGATGAATTTCCTACAGAAATGATATCTGCATATGCATAGCAAGTATTACCAACTTTAGTATATCCAATAGGGCAACTTGAACTCAAAGAAATAATTTTATCAGCATAAGAATAGCAATAACCATTAATTAATGTTCCTTCGCTACAATAAGAATAACTTTCTCCGCCAGTTATTATTGGATCGGTGTATCTTTTGTAAGATACACCAGCATTTACACGTGCATCGGAAATAATAACTTTTTCTTCAGAATAGTTAGGTATTGCTTCAATAGTTTCTGTTTTTTCAGAAATACAAGAACCATTTACATATATACCGGATTCACAACGAACATTTCTTTTTACATATTCATACTCGTAAGTTGTATTACATGTTGTTTCAATTTGGGTAAAAGTACAAACTGGTCCAATACAATTTACTTTATCATTATTATTTCCATTTTCATCTTCTGAAGGTGTAACTTCTAAATCAACCTTATCTTTATTTTCATCAATAATAACGTTACCGTTTTCATCGTCAACAATAGTATTTGTTTCGATTTTTTCAACAATATTATCTTTTTTATCACCACATACCAAATTAGTTTTAACTTTATATTCAGTTGCGTTGATTTTAGTAATTGAAACATAACTTAATGTTTCATCACAAGCAGTTTTTCCATAAAATATCGGATTACTTAATTCTAATTCGTATACTTCATCTAGTGAAATAAGTGTAGTATCTCCGATTTCTTCTGGTAATTCATTAGCGAAATATTCCTTGGCATTTTCATGTACTGTTTCTAAATTTGTTTTGAATTCTGCATTATAATCAGCAGTATTAGAACCTTTATTTACTACCCATGCAATAATAAAAATTATAACAAATAGGGCAATAATACCAAGCAGAATATTTAAAATTTTTCCATTTTTATTATTTTTTGTATACATAACTTTTTCCCCCTAAAACAATTTATTTAGTTTTGCTTTCATCTTTTGCAAATTCAGTTAACATATCAGCTCTAAATGTGTAGAAACCATTTTTTTCATTACCTATATGTAAGTAAGCTTCGAGTTCTTCAACACAGGTAAATCCATAGTAACCATCAACTCTAACTCCGTTTCCGTATACAGAAGTTCCTAAACCAGACGTTAATTCTAATAATCTTTTTGCATTTTGATTATATACACCAAGTAAAGTATAGTAAGTTGAAATTGGTGAATTTGGAGTAATAGAGTAGGCAACTGCTTTTCTAGCTAATAAGTCATTAAAGATTTTAGCAAAATAAACATCGTTTTCATTATTAGCTTTGATGCCCTTAACAAGACGATCAGCAACAGCATAAATATCATAACCTTTTTCTGTTTTGCATTCTTTAAATTCGTCAATCGATATTTTGTTATCTGTAGCACACATGATGATGTCAGTTAAATCGTGGTCGCTTAGGAAGATATCGCTATCTAAATCTTTTTGAATAATTGCATCACTTCCAAGCTCACTTACGATTTGTCCAGTTACTCTTGTACTTACATGAATTTCTTCGCGATCTTGGAAAACCGCTTTATTTTCTAATCTGTCAAAATTAGCAAGACGAATAGCATACATAATATCTTCGATAGTAATACCTGAATCAGCTGGTAATTTACTTTGAATATCTTGAGCGTACGTTAATAAAGAATCATAATCATCAATATCTAATTTATCAATTGGTTTAGTTAAATCATCGTCGGTTTGTTCTAAGCCAGGTAAATCGTCAGTATTTTCATTTTTATTTGGTTCGCATGATTTTAAGGCTAAAACAAGTAAAGTGATTATAGCGGCAACTCCAAGGCCAGTACCAATCGCAATTAGAATTTTCTTGATTCTGTTCCAAAGTTCTTCTTTATCCTTTTTAGTCTTTTCTTTTTGTTCTTTTGGTGGAATAACTTTCTTTACTTTAACTAAAGATGTTTCTGGACGTGCCATAATTGAAACTGGAACCTCAATTTGTTTTAAGTATTTATATAGTTCAGTAAATTGGGTAGCGTATCCATCAAGTTTTTCTTGTGGAATGTCTGTGTTATTTTCAAAATATGCAGAATAATAACATATGGTTGAATGTAATCCTTCGATTTCTTCTCTTTGTTTATTTGTTAAATCTGTACGTTTTAAAGCGTTTTCAGCTTTTGTTTTACAACTATTAACAAGCACTAGTATTTCTTCTAATTTCATAATCAAAACCCTCCCTTTTTGACTTAATGGCGTTTATCCTAACATAAAATACCTTGTTTGTCAACTGCTTGACAGTGATATAAAGGGATATGAGAATGTAAAAAATGTTCCAAAATAAAAATTTAAAAAAAATTCCATGAAAAAAAGGAAATTAAGTAGGTAGTAGGTAATATATAGGATGAAAGGAGGTAAATGAAACCGGCATATTTAAAAGATGGAGTAATTACAAAAATCTTAACCCTGTTGTAAAGACTATTTAAATGAATTTCTAAGTTAACGTTAGGGCTGGATAAAGACTATGCTGTCTATTCTAAGGTTTGTTATGGCAAATTGTTTCTGGTTGTTATATAATTTATTTGGGTGGTAATGAATAATGTATAAATATATTAAAGGACAAATAACGGAACTTGGGCCTAATTATGTTGTGCTTGAGTGTAATAATATAGGATATTTAATCTATGTGGCTAATCCATTTAGCTATGAAGTAGGAAAAGAATATAAAATTTATCTTTATAATAATGTTAAAGAAGATGAAAATTCTTTATATGGCTTTAAAAGTGAAGAAGAATTAAATTTGTTTTTGAAATTAATAAATGTAAAAGGTTTAGGACCTAAGATGGCTAATACCTTTTTTGCGATGGGAAGTGTTAATGGAATTGTTGACGCAATTAATCGTGAAAACATTTTATATTTAACTAAATTTCCAAAAATAGGAGAGAAAATCGCTAAACAAATGATTCTCGATTTAAAAGGAAAAGTTACTTGTGAAGCGGTAGTTGAAGAAGAAAATTCTACGGAGGATTTAGTAGCTGTTTTAGAAAGTTTAGGATATAAAACTCTTGAGATTAAGAAAATACTTAAGGATATAGATAATACACTTCCAATCGAATCGCAAGTTAAAGAGGCTTTAAAATTATTGCTAAAATAAGCGAATCAATTAAAAGTGGTAAAGTACTAAGATGATTACTTAGAGAAAGGATTATAATGAGAATTGTTGATACTGATGAACAAACTGAAGATATTTTTGAAAAAAGCATTCGTCCGGAAAGTCTAAAGGAATATGTGGGCCAAAAAGAAATAAAAGAAAATCTAGATGTTTTTATCAAAGCGGCCAAAATGCGAGGAGAGGTACTTGATCATACGCTTTTATATGGCCCTCCGGGGTTAGGGAAAACAACTTTAGCTCATATAATTGCCAATGAAATGGGAACTAATATTAAAACTACTAGTGGACCGGCGATGGAAAAACCAGGAGATTTGGCCGCGGTTCTTTCAACTTTGGAACCTGGTGATGTTTTATTTATCGACGAAATCCATCGTCTTCCGTCTTATATTGAAGAAATACTATATCCGGCGATGGAAGATTTTGAACTTGATATAGTTATTGGTACGGAAGGAAAAAGTAAAAGTATTCGGATTGATTTGCCGCCATTTACATTAGTAGGAGCTACTACTAGGGCGGGAGATTTATCAGCGCCGCTTCGCGATCGCTTTGGTATTGTAAATAAACTTGAATATTATTCAGATGAAGAATTATCCTCTATAATCAAGAGAACCAGTAGTGTATTTGAAATGGCGATTGATGATGATGCTGCGTTAGAACTAGCACAAAGAAGTCGAAAAACCCCAAGAATAGCAAATCGCCTTTTTAAAAGAGTTAGAGATTTTGCTTTGGTTTTAGGAAACGGTAATATAGATTTAGAAATAACCAAGGATGCTCTGAATCGTTTAAAGGTAGATGCTTATGGCCTTGATAATATAGATATTGAATATTTACGCAGTTTGATTTCCAAATTTAATGGTGGACCAGTTGGCGTAGAAACAATCGCTACTTCCATTGGTGAAGAGGTTACAACCATTGAAGATGTAGTAGAACCGTTTTTATTGCAAGAGGGATTTATTAAAAGAACCCGAAGTGGCCGCGTGGCAACGCCAAAAAGTTATGAACATTTAAAAATAGCTTATAATCATACTTTGTTTTAGAAAGAGAGGTAATTATGATATTGGATGGGAAAAAAATCCGTGATGAAATACTGGAAAACCTGAAGAATGTTGTACAAAATGAAAAGCTAAATTTAACTCTAGCAATTATATTAGTCGGTAACTATCCTCCGAGCGAAGTGTATGTTAAAAATAAAATTAAGTTTTGCAAAAAAGTAGGGATTAATCCGCTTTTGGTTAGAATCCCCGAAGATGCAAGTGAAGATAGCATTATTGAAGAAATTGAAAAATTAAATAAAAATGAAGAGGTTACGGGAATTATTGTCCAAAGTCCGCTTCCAAATAGCCTTGATTTAGAAAATTGTATAAAACATATTGACCCTAAAAAAGATATCGATGGTTTTACTAAGGAAAGTTTTTATGCTCTAGTTCATAATTTACCAGGACTTAGACCATGTACTGCTAAAGGAATTATTCGCCTTTTAGAGTATTATAATATTGATTTAAAAGGAAAAGATGTATGTATAATTGGTCGCGGTAATTTGGTAGGCAAGCCTTTATTTTTTGAGCTTTTAAATCGCGATGCAACTGTGACAATATGTCATACTAAAACTTTAAATTTAAATAAAAAATGTAAAAAAGCAGATATTATCATCTGTGGAGCCGGCGTACCAAGAATTTTGCAAGCGAAGATGGTTAAAAAAGGAGCAATAGTTATTGATGCTGGCATAAGTGTTATTGAAGGTAAAGTTGTAGGAGATGCCGATTTTAAAAATTTATTAAAAAAGTGTAAATATATAACACCAAACCCAGGGGGAGTGGGACCAATGACAATCGCAATGATTATAGAAAATGTTATTGAGGCTTATAGAATGGGAGGTATGTAAAATGGATGAGTTATTACTAAAAGCTTTAAAAGCAGAAAGGAAAAGACAGGAAGAAAACATTGAACTTATTGCTTCAGAAAATTATGTTTCTAATGAAGTTTTAAAAGCTCAAGGGAGCATTTTAACTAATAAATATGCCGAAGGATATCCAGCTAAAAGATATTATGGGGGCTGTGAAAATATTGATGTTGTTGAAAATCTAGCAATTGATTATGCCAAAAAATTATTTGGAGCAACTTTTGCTAATGTTCAACCACATTGTGGGTCTTCCGCTAATATGGCGGTATATAAAGCTCTGCTTAAAATTGGTGATAAAGTAATGGGGATGAATTTAGATAATGGGGGACATTTAACTCATGGTCATAAAATGAGTTTTAGTGGTATTGATTATGAAATTGTTTCCTATGATGTGGATTCACAAACAGAAGTTTTAGATTATGATGCAATTGAAACTTTAGTTTTAAAAGAAAAACCTAAAATGATAATTGCCGGTGCGTCGGCATATTCAAGAATTATTGATTTTAAAAGATTTCGCGAAATCGCTGATAAAGTGGGAGCGTATCTAATGGTTGATATGGCTCATATTGCAGGCTTGGTTGCTGCTGGCCTTCATCCATCTCCTCTGCCGTATGCCCATGTAGTTACAACGACTACGCATAAAACATTAAGAGGCCCTCGAGGCGGATTGATTCTAACTGATGATGAAGAAATAGCGAAGCGAATAAATAAAATGGTTTTCCCAGGTATTCAAGGGGGGCCTTTAGAACATGTAATTGCCGCGAAAGCTCAGTGTTTTTATGAGGCTTTGCAACCGGAGTTTAAAGAATACCAAGCAAATGTTTTGAAAAATATTAAAGCGCTAGCTAACAGCTTAAAAGAGGAAGGATTTAGAATAATTTCTGGTGGAACTGATAACCATCTTATTTTGGTAGATGTTAAATCATCATGTGGGATTACCGGGAAAGAAGCTCAAAATTTACTAGATAAAATTCATATTACAACTAATAAAAATACGATACCTAATGATTCAGAACCACCAATGACGGCAAGCGGATTAAGATTAGGTTCTCCGGCGATGACGACAAGAGGATTAAATGAAGGGGATTTTAATAAAATTGGTAAAATAATTGCTAAAGCATTAAAAAATAAGGATAATGAAGCTGTTTTAAATGAACTGGTTAGAGAGGTTTTAGAAATTACAGGAAAATATCCATTATGGTATGAGGAATACTAGAATATGTCAAAGTGGGATAAAATTTATTTGGATTTATGTGAAGAAATTTTAGAAAAGGGAACTAGAGTTCATAATCGAACAGGAATTGATACAATCAAGATCCCTTTTAAATCCTTTGAATTTGATTTAGAGGAAGAATTTCCAATATTAACGACTAAATTTGTTGCTTTTAAATCTGCTGTTTTAGAACTTTTATGGTTTTATCAAGCCCAAAGCAATGATGTTTCTTGGTTAACAGAGCGAGGAGTAACAATTTGGGATGAATGGCGAATAAGTGATGATGGCATTTATCGAACATATAATCCGGATGGAACCATCAAAAGTGAAAAAGAGTTTCCAAAAGGTTATGAAGGCACAATAGGTACTGCTTATGGCTATATTGTTAATAAATTTAAACTTACGCAAAATTTAATTGAAAAATTAAAAAATAATCCAACTGATCGTAGGATGGTAATGGGGCTATGGCAAAATGACTATTTAGAAACTGCTGTATTACCATCGTGTGTTTGGAATAGTATGTGGGATGTGACGGATGGAAAATTAAATTGTATTGTTACATGCCGAAGTAATGATGTTGGTTTAGGTTTGCCATTTAATATTACACAATATGCTGTGCTAGTTCATATGCTTGCACAAGTTACAGGGCTTAAATTAGGAAAGCTTTATTATAATGCTAAGGACATGCATATATATGTTAATCAAATTGATGGGATAAAAAAACAATTAGAAATTTATAAAACTTTAGGAGATTATCCGGCCCCAAAATTGTGGCTAAATCCAGATATTAAGGATTTCTTTGAATTTGATAATTCGAAAGAACTAAAGGATATTAAGCTAATTGATTATAAACATCATAAAAAAATAAAAATGGATGTGGTAGTATGATTAATATAATTGCAGCAGTAGGGAGAAATTATGAACTAGGTAGAGATAATCATTTATTATGGAATCTTCCTGGTGATATGCATTATTTTAAAAAAACAACGATGGGTCATCCCGTAGTAATGGGGAAAAACACCTATCTTTCAATTGGAAAACCACTTCCGGGAAGAAGAAATATTGTTCTTTCTAGTACTCTTTGCGATGAAAGGGTTGAAGTAGTTAAAACTGCTTCCGAGGCAATAAAGTTAACAAAAGGTTTAAATGCCTTTATTATTGGTGGTGCAAAAGTGTATGAAAGCTTTTTGCCATATGCTGATAATTTATATTTAACTTTAGTCGATGATAGTCCAAAAGCTGATGTTTATTTTCCAAAGTTTAATATGGAAGATTATGAAGAAGAAATTATTAGTGAAAAACAAGAAAACAATCTAAATTATAAATTTGTTATTTATAGGAGAAAAAATGGAAAAAGGTAAATTAATCGTAATCGAGGGAACGGATTGTTCTGGTAAAGAAACACAAACTCAAAAGCTTATTAATTATTTGGAATCACAAGGTAAAAAAGTTAAATCTTTTTCTTTCCCGATGTATGATACTCCAACTGGTAAAATAATCGGCGGACCATTACTAGGAAAAGAATATATTTGTGATGGGTGGTTTCCCGAAGGCGCAACCCATGTTGATGGGAATGTTGCCGCCCTTTACTATGCTGCAGATAGATACTATAATATTCATAAAATAATGGATGCCTTAAATGAAGGATATACTGTAATATTAGATCGTTATATATATAGTAATATGGGGCATCAAGCAGGAAAATTGGCAAAGAAAGAAGAAAGGCTAGAAAGATATAAATTTATTGAAAAACTAGAGTTTGATCTTTTACAGTTACCAAAGCCTGATGGCGTAATTCTTTTGTTTATGCCAGTTCAAGAAGCAAAAATAATAAGGGCACAAAGGCCAGAAAAACTTGATCAAGCAGAGAGCGATGAAAAACATTTAATGCAGGCTCAAAATGCCTATTTAGAAATGGCTGAACTTTATAATTTTAATGTAATTAATTGTGCTATTAACGGTAATATAAGAACAATAGATGAAATTAGTAAAGATGTAATTAAAGCGTTCGAAAAAATAAACGGTTAGATTTTATCTAACTGTTTTTTTATATAAAATAGGCGTATTTAATAAGGCATTTTTAAAAACAACATATTTTATTATTAGGAGGATAAAGTATGTTATTTGAAAACGATAATAATTATCTAAATTTGTTGTTTAATGTAGGACAAAGTGACAATTATAATAGTTTTAATAATACTGGAGCAATTGCTTCGGATGAAGAAGGCTTTTTACGTGGTAATATGTTTGATGATGAATATGTGCCATATAAAAATTTAACTTATATTAAACCAAAAATTAAATCAGAAAAAGAAAGGGATTTATTTAAAATAATGGAAGTATATTTTGCTATCAATGATTATAACTTATTTTTAGATGTTCATCCTGAAAATACTAATATTTTAAATAAATATCGAGCTTGTACAGAAAAGTATCGTAAACTTACCAAAGAATATGAAGAAAAATATGGCCCACTATCAATAGATGAAGGAAATTATAAAACATTTAAATGGATTGAATCACCTTGGCCATGGGAAAAGGAGGATTCAAAGTATGTTTAAATATAATAAAAGTTTAGTTTATCCTGTAAATATTACCAAAAAAGATTTACGTATGGCTAAATATTTGATTACTCAATTTGGTGGCCCTAATGGAGAACTATCAGCTTCATGGCGTTACTTTTCCCAAAAATTTACGATGCCAGATGATAAAGGCAAAGCATTATTAAATGATATAGCTACGGAAGAACTTTCTCACGTTGAAATGATTTGTACTATGGTTCACCAGCTTACTAAAAATGCTACAATTGCCGAACTTGAAGAAGCCGGTCTCGGAGCATATTATACTGAACATGGGGTTAGTTTGTATCCTCAGGATTCAGTAGGTAATCCATTTACCGCGGCATATTTTGCATCAACCGGTGATGTAATTGCTAATTTATCGGAAGATATGGCTGCAGAGCAAAAGGCTAGAGCTGTTTATGAAGCATTAATTAATCAAACAAAAGATGAAGATATAATTGGTCCATTGTTATTTTTAAGACAAAGAGAAATTATTCACTTTAATCGTTTTAAAGAATTGTATGATTATTATAAAACAAAAGGATATTAAGTAAAATACTTTGCCACCTAAATCATTGCTGAGCTAGGTGGCAAAAATATATTATTTAGAATGTATTGATAATATCTAATTTAATTAGTATAATAAAAATATATTAAATAGTTTGCCTGATATTTATATGACAATTTAATCGATAGGGTATGTTTCTAGAGGCAAAATAGAAATATGCATGATGCGGAGATACTTATTTATATGATAAGTGTCTTTTTTTATTGTTTTTAAAGGAGGAGTTACAATGAATGAATTAATAGAAAAAGAAAAAATAATAATTGAAGATATGATTTATGAAGTAAGAGGAGTACAGGTGATGCTTGATAGTGATATTGCAAAACTATATCATGTTGAAACTAAAAGAATTAATGAAGCTGTCAAGAATAATCCTGATAAGTTTCCGGAAAGATTTAGTTGGGTTTTAACAAAGGAAGAGACAAAAAAAATAAGGTCGAAAATTTCGACCTTAGAAATTAAAGGCCAAGGAAAATATAGTAAATATGATCCAAGAGTATTTACAGAGCAAGGGTTATATATGCTAGCAACTATTTTAAAATCTAAAGTTGCAACAGAGGTATCAATTGCAATCATGGATACCTTTGTAAAAATGAGACATTATATAAATTATAATAAGAATTTTTTACCCCATAAATTTATGCTTTTAGAGAAAAGGGTAGATGAAAATACACAAAGAATAAATGAATTATTTGATAAGTTTGACCCAAAAGAAATAGTTAAAGATTATCTATTTTTTGAAGGGGATTTTTATGACTCTTATTCATTATTACTGGATCTTTTTAATACCGCTAAAGAAGAAATAATTATAATCGATAATTATGCAGGTAAAGAGTTATTAGATATTTTAAAAAAGATAAATAAAAAAATAATAATAATTTCTAAAAACATAGATGATGTATTAAAGAAAAAATATGAACAGCAATATAATAATGTTTCATTTATAAATAATAGTTCTTTTCATGACAGATTTATAATATTAGATAGAAATATATTATATTCGTGTGGAGCATCATTTAAAGATTTAGGCAAAAAATGTTTCGCGATTAATGAATTTATTGATAAAGAATATTTGATAAAAATATTAGAAACAATATATTCTTAATCCCGTTTTATTTCTGTTGTTAACTAGGGTTGAATCGTTAAATTAAAATTATAAATAGTAATAATCAAACAGATCGAATAACAATAGCTTGATTTTTTTTTTTTTTTTTGATATTATGCGGAAAAATAAGGGTAGGCGGTTAAAAATGAAATTAATAATCCCAAAAATTCAATTAAGCTTGCTGGGACTTGGAATTATTATATTATTAAGTGTATGTCATAGTAATAAAGATGTAATAAATCAAACAGATTCAAAGATAGAAAAAAATCAATTGGCATTTATTATGTGCGAAGGAGAGTCTTGCCAAACAACATCAACAATACCCGTAGGCGATTATATTTTAGATGAGGAAAGAACATATTGTGAAGCTGGAGGTAAGATAAGTAATTATGATTCAACTTTAGGGACAATAAAATATGTAGTAAAAGGAAACGATGAATGTAAAGTGTATTTTACAACGCCACTACAATTAGAACCCATTATTAATCAGACTTTTTCCAGCGGTACTAGCATAATAGTAAAAAATGAAGACGATATAACGAGTGGCACTTTTGATACACAAATAGAAACGCCGGTGGATTATGATGAGATTGAATATATTGATTTTAAAGAACTTGGATTAAGTGGTGAGTTTGTAGATGAATATGGCAATTTCGATTTTTGGGAAAATGACTTAACAAACGATTTTTGTGATAATTATAATTTTTGTTATACTGTTTCTTCGATTTATGATGTCAAAATTTCACAAGCACTCTTCGATTCCATATGGGATGATCCTAATTATGGCCAAATTAGTTTTAATCCAGAATCGACCTTACAATTTAATTATCTTTTCTATAGTGATGGAGATTTTACTTTGTATTTTGCGTTTAGATTAAAAAAGAAGGGATATAAACCCAGCGCTTGGTACTTGGCTTCTTACGGTTGGAATATAGCTTCATAGCTTGTTATGAGATAAAAAGGTTATAAATCAAGAACTTTATCTATTGCCAAAAGCATAATTTTATAATATAATGTTTTAGAAGTTTTAACTTAGTTTGGATTCTTTCTCGGTTCCATACTCAGTTTAAACCGATTTAAAAAAGGAGGAAATTAAAATGGCTTTAACAAAAGAAGAAAAGCAAACAATCATTAAAGAATTTGCTAAGAATGAAAAAGATTGTGGTTCTGCTGAAGTACAAATTGCAATTCTTACAAAAGAAATTAATGAATTAACTGAACATTTAAAAGTTCATTCTCATGATTATCATTCAAATCGTGGACTTTTAATTAAAGTTGGTAGAAGAAAAAAATTACTTGATTATTTAAAAAATAACGATGTAAAAAGTTATCGTGAAGTAATTAAAAAATTAAATATTAGAAAATAGGCACTAAAATTTTTAGTGTCTTTTTTTATTCATAATGAAAGGAATGTAGAAAAATGAAAAGAGAATTTAAATTTGATTTTTTAGGAAGAGAATTAATTGTTGAAACTGGTGAACTTGCTAAACAAACGAATGGCAGCGTATTAGTAAGATATGGAGATACGGTTGTATTATCTGTATGCGTTATGGGAAAGACTCCAGTAAGTCAAGACTTTTTCCCGCTTCAAGTGTTATATCAAGAAAAATTATATTCAGTTGGTAAAATACCTGGCGGATTTATTAAAAGAGAAGGAAGACCTACAGACGCGGCAACTTTAGCAGCTCGTTTAATTGATCGCCCAATTAGACCAATGTTCGATGAAAATTTAAGAAATGAAATTCAGGTTGTTAATACAGTTTTATCAGTAGACCAAGATAATTCACCAGAAATGGCAGCGATGTTTGGTACATCTTTATGTTTAGGAATATCTGATATTCCATTTGATGGCCCAGTTGCTGGGGTTATGGTTGGTATGGATGAAAAGGGTAAATTTATTATTAATCCAACTGCTAAAGAAAGTGAAAATAGTCCTCTTGCGTTAACTGTAGCAGGAACAAAAGATGCAATATGTATGGTTGAAGCTGGAAGTAAAGAACTTTCTGAAAAGCAAATGCTTGAAGCATTAATGTTTGCTCATGAAAATATTCAAACATTATGTGATTTCCAAAATGAAATAATTAGTGAAATTGGTAAAGAAAAAGTTGTATTAGAACCAGCTGTAATTGATGAAAATGTTGATAAAGATGTAAGAGAGTACGCCACTAGCGATATGCTTGAGGCAATTCAAATTAAAGAAAAACTTGTTAAATATGCTAGAATTGATGAAGTGAAAGAAAAAACTATTGAACACTTTACTAAAGTTTATGCTGAAGACGATGACTTCGATAAAAAGATGAAAGATGTTAGTAAGGTTGTTAATCAAATTGAAGCTGATGAAGTAAGAAGATTAATTATTGAAAAGCATATTCGTCCTGATGGAAGAGCAATGGATGAAATAAGACCGTTATATGCTGGTATTGATTTGCTTCCTCGTACGCACGGTTCCGGACTTTTCTCAAGAGGAGAAACGCAAGTTCTTGCAACAACTACTTTAGGTCCACTATCTGATCATCAAGTACTAGATGGCTTAGGTATCGAAGATGAAAAACGTTTTATGCTTCATTATAATTTCCCTGCCTTTTCAGTAGGCGAAGTTGGAAGATATGGAAGCCCTGGTCGAAGAGAAGTTGGTCATGGTGCGTTAGGGGAAAGAGCTTTAGCGCAAGTTATTCCTTCAGAAGAAGAATTCCCATATACAATTCGTGTTGTTTCAGAAGTATTGGAAAGTAATGGTTCATCATCTCAAGCAACAATTTGTAGTGGTTGTCTATCATTAATGGCTGCGGGAGTTCCTATTAAAGCTCCAGTTGCTGGTATTGCAATGGGATTAATATCTAATGGCAAAAAATATACTATTTTAACTGACATTCAAGGATTAGAAGACCATATGGGAGATATGGACTTTAAAGTGGCTGGTACTAAAGAAGGTATTACGGCTTTACAAATGGATATTAAAATTAAAGGTGTAACAAAAGCAATTTTAAAGGAAGCTTTAAATGAGGCTAAAAAAGCAAGAATGAAAATTCTTGACGTAATGGAAGGCGCGATTGCTGAGCCGAGAAAAGAGCTTTCAAAATATGCGCCAAAAGTTGTTACATTTACAATTGATCCGGAAAAAATTAAAGAAGTTATTGGTAAAGGCGGCGAAATGATTACTAAAATTATTTTAGAATCATCAAATGTTAAAACTGTTAACGATAAAGAAGCTGTTAAAGTTGATATCGAAGATGATGGAAGAGTAATTATTTATCATTATGATGCCGAAGTAATAGCTAAAACGAGAAAAATGATTGAAGATATCGTTAAAGAGGTTGAAACAGATAAAATTTACACTGGTAAAGTAGTAAAAGTTGAAGATTTTGGTTGCTTTGTCGAATTGTGGCCAGGATGTGAAGGCTTAGTCCATGTATCACAACTAGATCATAAGAGAGTAGAAAAACCAAGTGATATGTTTAGTATTGGCGATGAGATTGTTGTTAAATCATTAGGCTATGATAATCGTGGTAGATTAAATCTATCAAGAAAAGAAGCGTTACCAAAACCGGTAAAAAAAGATAATAAAGAAACGGCAAAAGAAGAAGCTGAATCTAAAAACGAAGAATAATTTTGATAAAAAGTAACTTATTTTTAGTAAGTTGCTTTTTTTTATGAGAAACTTACTAAATGGTACAAAAAAGGTAATGTATAACGAATATTAAAAATTTAAAAAAGAGTGATTTGATTGACATAAAAAGAAATCCTATAATATAATTATTTAGGAGATAGATGATATGCGAATGAGATTTAAAAGTGCTTTGTTCCTTATTTCAATTCTTTTGTTATCAACTTTTGTTTTAGGTTCATTTTACTTTGTATATAAAAATTATATAAGTTATGGTGCGGACATCAAAATATCGGGGCCACTTTCCATCAATTATTTAGATGGAAGTATAATTTCTGGAAGTGGAGTCGTTGAAACTCATTTTTCGATTATTAACGATTCAATGGAAGATGCCTATTATTTTATTGAATTTAAAAATCCCAAAAATATTAAAGGAAAAATAACATTTAATTTAAGTAATGGTAATGATATTAACATTACCGACGAGCTAAATAATTATAATACGATTATTACTAGTTATGTTCCGATTAAAGCTGGTGAAATTGTTAGTTATACTTTGATTTTGAATCCCGAGGAAAAGTTTAATTACGGTTTGGAGTTAAATGTCAAATCGGAAAATCTAGAAACAAATACTTTTGCTGAAGTAATCTTAAAAAATAATTCGATTAATGATAAGCCACTTACAACTCCGGGGTTAGCGATTGCCGTTAGCGATGAAGGACTAATAAAGTCGTCGGATGATTATGGCACAACGTATTATTTCCGGGGGGCGAGTGTTAAAAATAATGTTTTAATAAATGGCTTAAATTTTAAAATTGTTCGAATAAATGGTGATGGTACGGTAAGATTGGTTTTAGATGGCGAAACTGACAATTTAAAAAAGTATTATGATACAATAGAAAAATATACCTTTAAAGAGTCAAATGTATATTCCTATTTAAATAATTGGGTAAATGAAAAATTAACTGATTATACAACCTATTTAGCAAATCATAAATATTGTAATGATAATAATATTGAAGGTGGTACTTTTTTAGCTTTAACGAGAATTAAGACTGATAACATCCCTTCATTTGTTTGCCTTAGTGATAAGGTGCTTAGCAAGGTTGGCTTGTTAACCGCAGATGAAGTTATTTATGCTGGTGCTACATTAAATGAAGTTAATAAAGATTACTATTTATATAATGAAAATATTAGCGCAAACTCTTATTTAATGACTTCTGCAACGCTGTTAAGTAATGCCTATTATCCTTTTATGTTAAGTAAAGATGGAAAATTAATTACCAATGATAGTGGCGCTAATTTTCGAGCAGTAAGGCCTGTTATTACTATCATTAAAACTGCTAATGTTATTGGCGACGGAACTGTAAATGACCCGTATCAGTTGACAGAGTAGTTAGTAAATTTATTATCAAGCGTTTGCAACTGACGTCAAATATGTTACAATAACGATGTGGTGGTATAACATGTTTAGTGATATTTGGCTATTTTTAAAAAGTATTACATTTATTGATTATGTATTTTTCTTTACAGTAGTTTTTTTAATTGTTTTAGTAGTTAGTTTGATATATTTTATTAAAATAAATGAAGAAGTAATAGAAAGTGGAGATTCAGTAAAAGATCCAGATAATTTAAGAGCAATTGCAACGGCTATAAAAAGTCAACCCAAAGAACCTATTGCTTTTACTTCTTATGAGCAAGAACAAGAGGATAAAGCAATTATTAGTTATGATGAATTACTTTCAAATACTGGAGAATTTCAACTAAATTATGTTGATGAAGAACAAAAGGGTGACTTATCAGTAAAAAAGATTGATTTAAATAATTTGATTAATGCTTCAGTTAAAGCTGAACCGCCAAAAATTGAAGTTCATTTAATTTCTTTGAAAAGGGAAGAGGAATTTTTACAAACATTAAAGGAGTTGCAACGTAGTCTAAATTAAGGGGGAATTTTGATGAAATTTAATATTATTACTTTAGGCTGTAAGGTTAATACTTATGAGTCTAATTTTATTAAGGAATCATTAATTGCTAATGGTTTTTCTTTTTGTAATGAAAATAAAAATTGTGATGTTGTTATTATTAATACATGCACCGTAACTGATACATCCGATAAAAAAAGTCTGAAGACAGTGCGGAGAGTTCGTCGGGAAAGCCCTAGGGCAATTCTGGTTGTATGCGGCTGTTCTGTGCAAAATAATGTAGAGATTTATCAAAACTTAGGAATTGATATTTTACTTGGTAATAAGGATAAATCGAAAATAGTCACTTTGATTTCTAATGTCATGAAAACCAAAGAAAAGTATAAATATATTACTAAAGATCGAAACCTCCCTTTCGAAGATATGGAAATAAAACGTTTTGATCATGTAAGAGCCTTTATCAAAATTCAGGATGGATGTAATAATTTTTGCTCATATTGTATTATTCCTTTTGTACGCGGAGATATTCGTTCTAAATCTTTTGAAAAAGTTATCTGCGAAGCTAGTAAATTAGCTCAAAATGGGTACCAAGAATTAGTACTCACTGGAATTCATACTGGTTCATATAATGATAATGGTAAAGATTTGTGTGACTTAATTAATTCTTTGTCATCTATAAAAGGGATAAATAGAATAAGACTTTCATCAGTAGAAATAACTGAATTAAATGATAAATTTATGGAGCTCCTTCGGGAAAATAAAATTTTCTGTAATCATTTGCATATCCCTTTGCAAGCAGGAAGTGATGAAATTCTAAAAATTATGAATCGTAAGTATGATACTGAGTATTATCGCCAAAAGATTGCACAAATCCGTGCCATTAGACCTGACATTTCAATTACGACCGATGTAATAGTTGGGCATAATTATGAAACGGAGGAACTTTTCGAAAAGTGTTTAGCTTTTTGTGAAGAAATTAAGTTTGCAAAAATTCATGTTTTTCCATATTCGCAAAGATCAGGAACTGCTACGAGTAGAATGGATGGTCAAATAAGTGAAGAAGTAAAAAAAAATCGGGCGAAAAAGTTAATTGCTTTATCAGAAAAACAAGAACAGGATTATTATAATCGTTTTAAGGGGCAAATTTTAGACGTTTTAATAGAAACAAATAATGGCAAAGAATCTGTAGGACATACAAGTAATTATTTAAAAGTAGTTTTAAAAGAAAATTTGCATGTTAATGAAATTTATCAAAGGGAAATTTAGTTAATGGACTATTATATCAAAGGCAAGTTTAAAAAAATTGTTTATCAAAATATGGAGAGTAATTATGCTGTTACTCTTTTTCGGGTAAAAGAAACTAATGATCCGAGTATGGTAGAACATCTTAATAAAACAATTAATGCCACGGGGGTTCTTCCTAATTTGAAACTTGAAGCTCCATATATTTTAAGCGGTTCGTATGTAAAACATCCTAAATATTCTTGGCAATATACTTTTAACTCTTTTGAGCTAGAAAAACCGACAACCAAAAATAGTATTGAGGAATTTTTAGCTAGTTCATTTGTAGTAGGGTGTGGCCAGGCTACTGCGAAAAAAATTGTTGATGTTTATGGTGATAAGGCTCTAGAGAAAATTAAAGAAGATGTTAATAATTTAATGATTATCAAAGGAATGACGATGGTCAAAGCAATGAAGATATATTCTTCGGTGTTAAATTATGAAAAGAATGATCAAATAATTTTAAAACTTAAAGAGATGGGCTTTTCTTTGGAAGATGCCTCGCGGATTTTAAATAAACATAACTATGACATTGATGCAATAATCGAAGGCAATTTATATCTTTTGAAAGACCTTTTTGAATTTAAAAAAATTGATGATATTTATAAAAATAATTTTAACCCAGAAAGTGCATTGCGATGTAAAGAATGCATTTTAAGCAGTATGATGCAAATTAGTTTTAATGAGGGAAGTACCTATTACTTTATCGAAGAAATCTATAAAGCATTAAGCGTCTTATATGGTTTAAATATTTCTAATGAAGATTTTATTAATTATTTAAATGAGTTAATAAAAGAAGATTTAGTAACTAAAATAGGTCAAAGGTTTTATTTAACTAAATATTATTCCGAGGAAAAAAGAATTGCTCGGGATTTGTTTTTGATATCGCAAGAGAAAAACAAAAAAATCCCTAAATTAGAGGAAAAAATTGCCAATATTGAAAAAAGCTTAGGAATAACTTATAACGACGAACAAAAACGGGCAATAAAAGAAGGACTAAATAATAACGTTTCTATTATTTCTGGCGGCCCCGGTACAGGAAAAACAACAATCATAAAAGCGATTGTTAAGATTTATATTGAAGAATATCGATTAAGTCCTGCAGATATTATGGCTAATATTGCGCTTTTAGCCCCGACTGGCAGGGCGAGTAAAAAACTAAGTAGTTCGACAGGGCTTCCGGCTTATACAATTCATCGTTTTTTAAAGTGGCATAAAGATAGTGATTCCTTCGAATTTGATGAAAATAATAAGCTTATTCAAAAACTTATTATCGTTGATGAAACTTCGATGATTGATGTTTCTTTAATGAAAAGTTTAATTTGCGCACTTAATATTAATGTTCGTTTGATTTTAGTGGGAGATATATATCAGCTTCCTTCGGTAGGGCCAGGATTAGTTTTGCAAGATTTAATTAATAGTGATTTATTTACATTTACCCCCCTTAATATTATTTATCGGCAAAGTGATAATTCATATATTCCTTTTTTAGCCAAAGATATAAAAGCTCAGAATATAGACGAAGAGTTTATGTACAAAAGAGATGATTATAATTTTCTCGTATGTGAAGAAGAAAATATTCTGTCTAATGTTTTAGCTAGTGTTAGATATGCGATAACCAAAAATATTAATGAAGACCAAATGCAAATTTTAGCACCAATGTACAAAGGCCTTAATGGGATTGACAATCTTAATTATCATTTACAACAAATATATAATGCTGCATCTCCAGAAAAAAATGAAATTAAATATATTGATAAAACGTATCGCGAAAATGATAAAGTTCTTCAGCTGGTCAATGATTCTGATAATAACGTTTTTAATGGCGATATTGGAAAAATAATTGCTATCTTTAAAAATAGTCAAAATAAAATGATAATTCAAATTGATTTTGATGGTAATATTGTTAAATATGAAAAAAAAGATTTAAAAAATATAACTCATGCATATGCAATTACAATTCACAAAAGCCAAGGAAGTGAATTTGAGCATGTAATTATGCCGGTTTGTCGTTCATATTTCATTATGTTATATAATAAATTACTTTATACAGGGGTTTCTCGAGCGAAAAAAAGCTTAACGATAATTGGCGAACCTCGAAGTTTTATTAGTGGAATCCAAAATAATTATTCTTCGAGTCGAAAAACAAGTTTAATTGATGCTTTACAGGAAGATTTTCACGTATAAATCTTCTTTTTTATAGAATAATAAATGTAGTAAAGAGGTGTTAAAATGAAACAAATGATGAAAGTAGTTGGAGGAATGCTAACAATTGGCATGGCGGGCTATGGCGCATATGAGATGATGAAACAAAAAATGCCTAAATCGCAAATCAAAAAAACAATGAAAAGTCCTTATACAATGAATCAAAATAATAGTGTAAAATCAAATTAAAAAAGCATTGATTATTATTCCAAAATATTATATCATTTAAATGAGAATAAGGGTGATTGGAAATGGACAAGCCATATAAAATAACGTGTGTAGTTTTAGCGTCGATAATTGCGATTTTAGTGGTGATACTTATTCTATATTTGCAAAAAACATTTACAGTTACATTTGATACTAAAGGTGGAACGATTTATCAAGCGGTAGAAGTAAGACCAAATACGCCAGTTATTAAACCATTAGATCCTGTAATGGAGGGTTTTCGATTTGTTGGTTGGTATGTTGGTAATACTGATGAAAAATTTGATTTTAATAGTAAAATTGCTAATGATATAACGATAACGGCTAAATGGGAACCGATTATTTAAACTCGTCTACTGATGAGTTTTTTTGATTAAAGAAGGCACTTCGAGGAGTAGAATATGAAAAAAGAAAATTGGATTTTAATAATTATTGGCTTAGTATTTATTATTACGCCTTTTTTATTAAATTTTTATCATTTTTTTAGATTAATGAGTCTCTTAATTGGGATTATTATTACTTTATTAGGATTAATTATTTTTAAAACTAATAAAGCATGGAAAATTATTGTTTATCCGATTATACTAATTACCGTTATTATTCTAGGCGATTTCTTTTTAGCTAGTGTGTTTAAAAGGGTTCCGGTTATAGCAATTGAATATCGTTCTTCTTC
Organism: Bacillota bacterium; assembly: GCA_015059375.1. Classification (GTDB taxonomy): domain Bacteria; phylum Bacillota_I; class Bacilli_A; order RF39; family UBA660; genus UBA6448. The sequence continues at coordinate 64,828 of SVAN01000003.1, forward strand.
TTTTTCGTCAACATATAATAGTTTATTTTATCGAGTATATAATTGTAATGAAGTTTTAACTTTTGATGCAAATTATGAAAAAAATTTTGTTTGTAATAAGGAAAGTTTAGAGTTAACCGCGATTAATAAATTTTTAGAGAGTCCTAAAGAAAATTTTGAAGAAAATCACGGTAAGTTTGTGCGTTTAGAAGGTAAAATTAATACGATTGTTGGCAATAGTTCTCTTACACTAAATGCATATGCTGATGAAAAAAACTTAAATGGGTATGTTGTCTTTGATGAACATAAGAAAGTTATTATTGATGGTTTAAAAATTAATCCAAACGACTTTCATATCTATGACTATATTGAAGTAATAGGACTTGTTAAAGATTATCAAGAAAAAGATGAAAAGATAACAATTTATTTAACAGATGCCAAGGTTTTTCCATCGGAGTTATATCAAAATTATGAAGTGGTTGTAAATGAGGATAAGACTCTTACTAAGAACAAGATTGAAGATAAGTTATATTATTTGGGTTTAAAAAGTATTTATTACAAATATGATGAAAATAATATATATGAATTAGAATATTTGATGTCCGATAAAAGAGAAAGTGTTGATAATTTGCTAAATGGGCTGGCGGGCACCATCATTAATGAAAAAGATGAACTTTATACCTTAGAAAAATATAATATAGTAAAATGTGAAAATAATGATGTTGTTTTTGTGAATCAAGATATTAATAATTTTGAAATGATATGTGATAAAGAGAATTAAAAATAGTAATTAGTAAATAATATAAATATGAAAAGGTTTATTAAAAATAGTTACTTATTTTTAATTTTTTTTATTCTTTTATTGAGTAAAAATTTTTGGTATGATTTATTTTCTCCAAAAAGAGAAATTAATTTAAGTGATATTGCAATTACCAAGCTAACTAATGAACTAAATGCTTTGAATTCGGATTTTTTGGCAAAAACCTCAGGGGTTTATGGAAGGGTTCTTTATCAAAATCCGTACAAGTATCAAGAAGAATTAGTTCTTGCGGCTAATGGTGAGAAGGTTAACAAAAATGATTATGTTATTTCTGAAATCGGTTTAATTGGTGTGGTTGATAAAGTTTATCAAAATCAGATAATTGTTAGAATGTTAACGAGTAAAGATTTGTTATTACAAGTAAAGATAAATAATTGTTATGGGCTATATTCGTATAACAAAAGGGCATTTATAAAAAATGTTAGCAATCTTTGTCCTATTAATTTTGGTGATCAAGTATATACTTCGAATCTTGGATACCAGGATGACCAAATATTAATTGGAACAGTGAAAACGATTCATTTTTCAAGTGGAATTCCGGAAAAATTTGAGTTAGAATTAGCAAATGATTTTAATCGCTTAAATTATCTTGTAATATTAACGGGGGATTAAAATGGGACTCCTTTTGGATTTATTTATTGCCACGTATACTCCGTATCCTAGTCTATTATTTTTAAATGTTTTAAATTATCAAAATTTTTATTATTTGCTTTTTATTGGGGGAACTATTGATTTTGTTTTGGCAAATACCTATGGCGTAGTTAGTGTTTTGCTTATTATTTTATGGATTATTAATCGGTACATTAAAAATTATTTTTTAAAAAACTTTTTTAATTTTTTTCTTACTTTACTAATTTTAAAAATTCCTTTGCGATGGGAAAGTATTTTTTTTCAATTAATATTCATTTACTTAATGAAAAAAACATATAATTAATTGGTGATTAAAATGGATAGCAGCAGACTTTTAGATAATTACTTAGGTACTCCACCACAAAAAAATATTTCTAAGTTTTTTACAAAGGTATTATGCTGTTTAATCTTTTTGTTTGCTAGTTTAATATTTACTTCATATAGTGATGAGAATTTGGCTTTATACCACAAATGGGTTTTTGAAGAAAATTTCAATTTTATGGCTTTTAAAAATTTTTATCAAAATATTGCTTCTTCAAATCCTAAAAAAGACGAAGATAAGATGGTTTTTGGTCAAACTTTAGAGTATACGAATATAACGCCATATCAAAATGGACAAAGTTTGGAAATAGGGGTAGATGTTCCCATTAATTCTTTGGGTGGGGGAATTGTTGTTTTTGTGGGCGAAAAAGAAGGTTTTAATAAGACAATAATCATCCAAGGAAGCGATGGGTATGACATTTGGTATGGAAATTTAGAAAATATAGATATCAATATCTATGACTACATTGAAGCAGGAAAAATTATGGCTTCAGCATCTGATTCGTTATATCTATTAATTACAAAGGATGCTAAGTATTATACTTATGAAGAATATCAAAATCAAATTTAATAATTTAACTCTTTATTTTCTTTTGATTGCTTTACTATCTGGCTATATAAAAAATGCTTTAGTTATTTTGTTAATTGTTCTTTTTCATGAACTGGGGCATATTGTTGTCGCAAAAATGCTGGGTTATAAAATTATAGAAGTAGAAATCTTTCCTTTTGGTGGAATTACTAAAATTGATAAAATGCTTAATACTAAAATTTATAAAGACCTACTGATCAGCGTTTTTGGCGTATTGTTCCAACTTTTAATTTATTTAGCTTGCTTAATGGGAATTATTGACAGTCCTTTAGTATATGAATATAATTTATCAATTATGCTTTTTAATTTGCTGCCCATCATTCCTTTAGATGGTTCTAAAATTATTTTTGAACTTTTAAATTATCGGCTTTCGTATAAAAAATCCTTAATAATATATTCGGTTTTATCATGTTTATTCATTGTACTTTATTTTCTTTTTAATTATCATTATGAATTAAATAATTATATGATAATAATTTTATTTGTTTGTAAAACTGTAGAAGTATTTAATAAACGAACAATAATTCATCATAAATTTATTATAGAAAGATTTTTATATAATCCGGAATTTAGCAAAGTTAAAAATACTAATGAGACAGTAGGGAAGTATCGTAAAGAGTATCGATATTATTATCATTTGGATAATCGTATATTAACGGAAAAAGAGTATTTAAAAAAAATATATCAAAAAGATTGAAAATAGATCTCTTTGTTTGACAAATATGCCGTTTTTTGGTAAGATGGATACGCTTTAAGTCATTTCATCCACTCTAAAAAGGTTTCAAAATACTTAGTATTACCTTAAAGGTGTGACTTATTAATGTTTAAGGAGGAAAGAGAAATGAAAGCTATATTTAAAACAGGTGGCAAACAATATTATGTTGCTGAAAACGACAGAGTTTACATTGAAAAATTAGATGCTGAAGCAGGAAGCAAAGTTACTTTTGATGAAGTATTATTTGTTGACGGAAAAACTGGTAACCCTACAGTAAAAGGTGCTACTATTGAAGCTGAAGTTATCAAAAATGGTCGTGCAAAAAAAATTAAAGTATTTAAGTATCGTCCTAAAAAGAAATATCGTAAAACTCAAGGTCATAGACAACCATATACTTTAGTAGAAATCAAAAAAATTAATGGTTAATAAATGATTAAAGTTGTTTTAAAAGATAACGTAATTACTATTAGTGGTCATGCTAATAGTGGAGAGTATGGAAAAGATATAGTATGTGCTAGTGTATCTAGTATAATATATACTACAATTAATGCTCTAAAAAAAATTCAGGAATCTTCGATTGAAGTAGAAGATAATGCGTCAATGATTATTAAAATTCTTACAGAAGATGAAATTGTAAAGATTTTAATTGATAATATGATGGAATTATTAAAAGCTTTATCAAATGATTATCCTAAAAATTTAAGTGTAAAGGAGAATTAAGATGTTTTTTAAATTAAATATTCAACGTTTTGCCCATGTTAAAGCTCAAGGTTCAACTAAAAACAACCGTGATTCTGCGGGACGTAGACTTGGAGCTAAACTTGCTGATGGTCAAACATGTAGCGCTGGAAGCATTATTTATCGTCAAAGAGGAACAAAAATTTATCCAGGAACTAATGTAGGAATGGGTAAGGATCATACTTTATTTGCTAAAATTGATGGCGTAGTTAAGTATGAAAGACTTGGCCGCGATAAGAAAAAAGTTAGTGTTTACGAAAAATAATTAGCAAACTAACAGAAAAAATAGGTACTTTTAAAGTATCTATTTTTTTGTGAAGTTTTTGTGGACAGAGAAAAATTTTGAGTATATAATTAATATGAAATAATAAGTAAAGATAGGAGTAAAAGAGATGAAAAAAATATTTTCAAAACAAGTGCAAATTATTTTATTTATAATAATGTTATTTGCATTTTCACCTAATGTTTTTGCACAAAGTTTTGATGGTATAATGTATAATTTAGATGATTCGGCCCAATTATCTAAATTTAGTGATGGAAATCTAATTCTTTATACCGAAGAAACTGTTAATCTTGTATTTGATTCGTCGCAATCAGTGTACGAGGTTACTTCATGTGAAATACTTGATAATTTTCCTGCTACAGCCACATTTAATGATGGGGTATGCACAATTAAAACTAATCATTATGGAAGGTTTGAATTGCTAGTTAATTATGCAAGTGAATGGTCGAATTACAATTTTGTAATTGGGGGCTATTCGGTTTCCGACGATTTGTTCGTTGACATTGAATCAGCATATTTTTATAATCGTGATTTTACACATTATGAATATTATCGATTTAATAGTGATGAAAAATTAAGTAAAGCCTTTAATGTTTATCGGAATTGTTATACAACTGTGGACGGCTATCATTGTGATGTGAATTATTCATTCCCTTATGGGCCAAGTAAAAGCACTTCTTTTAGTGGTGCGTTAACTGGTTTAAATGTTATGGTGCCTTCGAATATGTATGTTGCTGATCGGTTTTACAATGCATTTGAAGATCAAGAACTGTTAATTACTGATGAAAGCGTTGTTAAATATGAAGACGGTGCATTAATTGCTCTTAAAGAAGGTAATACAACAATTTATGTAATTGATAAGAAAACTAATAAATTTTATTTTACTCAAGTAAAGGTTGAAAATCAAAATATTATTGGGGCATATGAACGATTAGAATTTAATACTGCATATTTTAATGAAAGAATTGAATTAGTTCCAACCAGTATCGAAGTAAATGCTAATGATTATTACACTTCGTCATCCGCTGTGCTTGAAGACTTTGTTGTTAAACATCTTTTTGGTGAAGCGTATGTTGGTAAAGATTATAATAATTTAAATGTTTGGTATAACACTCCTGATTGGAATAATCCCAATATTATAAATGTTCATGTATCATTTTTACCTAATGATAGTGAAGAATATATTGAACATGTATTTGAGAATATAACAATTAGTTATTTTGGAGTATATTTTTCTAATAATATTCAATATGGTACATCTCAAACATTTTATAATTTTGTGCAAGTATATGGTGATGAAGAAGTTACATATACATATGATGAAAACTACATATCAATTGAAAATGGGATAATAACTCCGATTAAGCATGGATGCTTTAATATGAGCGTGACAGCGGGAAATAATACCACCTCTAAAGAAGTTTGTGTATTTTTTTCTCACGAAGAGCAAAGAGAATTAAGAAGTGCTATTAATTTAATTCCAACATATGAGTTTGAAAATTCTAAAGATGATTTTAGCAATAACTTAGAATACTTAGAAAAGTTAGTTAATGCTAAATATATGGAAGACATCCCTGAAAAGTATCATGATTATATTGAACTAAAAACAATTTGTGTTAATCCCAAGTTATGTGCTACTGCTATTGATGGCGATTTACTTAATCCCGATTATTTTTATAAAAGCATAAGATATACAAATTCTAATGAATCTTTAAATAGTGTACCTAATGTTATTAGTAATATTAAAGATGTCTATTTAGTAGGTTTTGATGATTTTATTAAAATAAATAATGCTGCTAAAGGGAATGAAGAAGCTTATTATGAAAAAATTATTGATGTGGTAAACTTAGAAGAACTTTTAAAAGACACACCAATCACAGCATCAGTAGTTAATAAAAAACAATATGGAATAGATAATCGTATTTATGGAAATTTAACATTTGTATTAAATTTATCAGTGGATTCAAAAATTATTTATTCTAAAGAAATAGCTATAGTAACAAATCCGTTTATTCATCTTTCTATAGACATAGAACAAAATGATATAAAAAGAGCAGAATATATAAATGAATATTTAAAAGAATTACTTGAAGTTGAAAACGTTAATTGTGTAATTAGTGATACTTTTGTTTCGGCATTTATAAATGATGAATATACAATAAAATTTGGTTATACTCAAGATCCAATTATTCCGGTAACTTCATTGTCATATTTATATACGCATTATGAAATGAATGTAGGTGATCAAGTTCAAGTTGAGCTTGCATACTATCCTGCAAATGCTAATCAAATGCCTAACTTAATATATACTTCATTAAATGAGGATGTAGTTACAGTTGATGAAAATGGCGTTGTAACTGCATTAAAGAATGGTTATGGCGAAATCCTGATTCGTAGTGATATCGGATACATTTATTCAATTGTTATATTAGTTGGAACTAATATGCAGGCATTTCTTGATAGTTTAGTAGATGATATTAATACTCATGTTGAAGTTAACTACGGGGAATATAGGTCAAGTGGTATGTATGCAATTGAAAATCAAATTCGTCCTCAAACTATGGATTATAATAGTGGCTGGTGGAAGTATTCCGGAAGCATTAATGAAGTAGGTAATGAACTATATTATACGAAGTGGCATTGGGGAAATGGCCCAGGAGAAGAATATCAAAAGTTTGAATCAAAACCGGTTAAAATCACCTATGTTTTAAAAGGTATTGATATTGAATATGAACATTACTATTTAGATCTTTTAGAAAAAACAAAAGTTAATTTAACTTATAGTGAAGGTGATACTTCAAAATTATATTACCGAGTTGATAAACCTGGAATAGTATCGTTTAATTTAAATGGAGATTTAATGGGGCTTGCTCCAGGCATTACGCGAGTTGATATTTATGGCAAAAAAGAGACATATTTTAATTATTTTTATGTTTACGTTGATGAAAGTAACTTTATAAATACTAAACTTCGTGAACTTGAACAAAAAGGCGTTGTAATTGATGCTAGCTATATTGAATGGAGTCCAAATTCTGGAGTTAAATATAAAATCGATGATTATTTAGACTTCTATATGTTTAATCCGATTGTTGATTGTGATACTGAAAGCCAAATATGTTCTTATGAACTTGAATTAAATGGTCAAACTTATACTGCCTCAATCCCATATACAATAGAGGGAATGCTTATCAATGGCGACACGCATGTATATTTAAATTCAGGTCAAACTCATCAATTAAATATTACAAATTATACCCTAAATGATAATAAGACTATAAATTATCGCTCGTTTGACGAAAGTATTTGTACAGTCACAAGTGCAGGCTTAATTACTGCCAATAAAAAAGGAATATGTCCGGTTTTAGCTTCAAACGTAAATAATTCCGCAATTGCAGTCAACGTTGTTGTTGATGCTGAGCAAATCCGCACTGATTTAGCAAGTGAATATAACAAAATTCCAGATGAAGTTAATGTAGATGTTGTTCGCTATTCTGATGAAATTGATAGTGGAGATGATACTGAAGCATATATAATTTATTTGAATGAATATTTTAGACAATTCTTTGGAGGCAGTAAAGATTACTATTTCATGTTTGGCCTTGGTGCTTTAAGTGAAAGTGATGATAATATTTTAGAAGTAACATTTGATAAAAACTACAGCTTTGAATATAATGGAAATTATTGGTCAACAACATTTACGCCTAATGGTAGTAAAAAGGTTAAATTTAATTTCTTAGAAGAACCAATGGTTGCTGACCAAAATCTTGATACGATAAAAGAGTCGCTTGTTCACGATTATGACTTAACGATGTCAGAGGCATTAAGATATCGAGTATCACAAAAAGGAATTGGCGGAATTGTTGATTATTGTAGTGAATTTAAAAATTCTATTCATAGATTTGCTGGTTATGATTATATATTTGATGCCAGAGCAGGAAGTGCATTTGACGGAACAACTGCTGTAGAAGGTGGATTTGTTGTTGTTACTTACAATGGTGCTCCAGTTTATTCTACTCAAGCATTCTTTACTGCAAGATATTATTTACCGAGTGATGCGCCTCAAAATCAAGCTGCATTTATTGAATATTTAAAAAATGTTATTAAAGAAGAGTTTTTAAAACTAATCGATCCAACTGATAACCAATATGGGGTTGGAATGACTATGGAACCGAGAACTGTTCTTTATGCTGGTACACCAAATGTTGAACCAAATGTCGAAGTAGAGTATCTTAAAAATTCTGGAAGTGGTGAGTTATATTTAGTAACAATAAATGATTTGAGTTTTGGTCTAGAAGTAGCCCGTGATAAAAACATTGATTATCCAGATATGGCAACAAATATTACTCTAAATACTGATAAAATGACTTTAGACCTTGGGCAAAGTGCTAAGGTGACTTATACACTAGAACCAATTGGCGCTGCAAAAGCCAAAGTATATTGGTTTACATCAAATCCAAATGTTGCAAGAGTTGACAATGGTCAAATATTTGCTGTAGGAGCTGGTGAGGCTATAATAACAGCTTCAGTTGATGGTGTATCCGCAACAGTTCTAGTAACAGTTAATAACAAAAAACTTGATCAAATAATAACTAGTCAAGGGTATAAATTATCAGGTACTTTTGTTCATGGATTTGGTTTAGATGAAACAATTGCTAGCCTGCAAAATAAAATCGGAAATGATATTACAATTGAAAGTAATAATAATAAAATCGTAGGAACTGGTACTAAAATTACATATAAAGGGCAACAATTTGTAGCAGTTATATATGGCGATTTATCTGGAGATGGTGTAATCAATTCTGCTGACCTTTTAAAAATGCGTCAACATTTATTAGGAACAGGTGTATTGGAAGGTGCTTACAAACAAGCAGCATCGGTAGTCAATGGCCAAACAATTAATTCTGCTGATTTGCTAAAATTAAGACAACATTTGCTTGGTACCAATATAATTGTTCAAGGATAGGAGAAAAATGAAAAGATTATTAAGTTTATTATTAGGTTTATTATGCATGATGCCTGTTTGCGTTTTTGCAGCAGGCACTGCTAAGATTAGTGCTCCAAGTAGCGTTGAAAATGGCTCGAATGTTTCAATGAGCGTTACAGTTTCTGGCGTTGCAGCATGGAATTTAACGTTATCTGGTTCTGGAGCAACGACGGGGTGTACTAGTAAAGTGGCTGATGTTACAGCGGATGCAAGTAACACGACTAAAACTTTTAGCGTAACATGTAAAGCGACAAAAGTTGGTACAATTTATTTTCAAGTAATTGGGGATATTACGAGTGCTGATGGAACAAATAGTCCTGTTTCGCTTACGAAAAATGTAACTGTAGTTACGCCTAGAGAAAGAGATAAGGAATCGCGATTAGAATCTTTAAAAATAGATGGCTATGAAATTGACTTTGATAAAGATAAAACTTCATATGCAATCGAAGTAGAATATGATGTTAATTCTGTTAAAGTTGATGCCGATTCTTTGAGTAGTAAAGCCAAGGTCGAAATTGATAATCCAGAATATTTAATTTTTGGTGAAAATACCATTTTAATTAAAGTAACTAGTGAAAGTGGTGATATCAAAAATTATACAATTAAGGTTACTAAAAATAAGCCGGTATTAGAATGCGAAGAGTGTCCAGTACCAGAACCGGTTAAATGTGAAAAACCAACTAATACTGGTTATATTGTTACAATCAGTATTGAAGCAGTAGCGCTTATTAGTTTACTAGGATATCTAATTTATGATAAGAAAATAAAAAAATAAGATTTTAACTAATGCCGTTTCGGTATTAGTTTTTTTGTTTATAGATTTTTGTAGCCATATAAAGAAAGTTTTGATATACTAATTTTGGTGATTTACATGTTTGTAGATGAAGTAAAAATTAAGGTTATAGCTGGAGATGGAGGTATGGGATGCACTTCGTTTCGGCGTGAAAAATTTGTGCCAATGGGAGGCCCTGACGGTGGTAATGGTGGTCGCGGCGGTAACATTATTTTCGCGGCTGACAAATCCTTGAAAACTTTAATTGATTTAAGATATAAAAAGATTATCAAAGGAAACAAAGGGAATAATGGAGAAGGTTCAAATCGTAATGGTAAAAATAGTGAAGATATCATTATTAAAGTACCACTTGGAACAACCGTTTATGATGCTGATACCAATCTTATTATTAAAGATATTATTCATGAAGATGATGAAGTAATTGTGGCTCATGGTGGCCGTGGTGGTCGCGGAAATCGTGCTTTTGCAACTCATGAAAACCCGGCACCAAAGTTTTCTGAAAAGGGTGAAGCAGGAGAAATTCGTTTTTTACGGTGTGAACTTAAAGTTTTAGCAGATGTTGGTATTGTTGGGATGCCAAGTGTAGGTAAAAGTACGTTATTATCTGTGATTAGTAGCGCTAAACCTAAAATAGCAAGTTATCATTTTACTACGCTTTCACCCAATTTAGGTGTTGTTAAAATGCAAAATCACGATACCTATACGGTTGCAGATCTTCCTGGCTTAATTGAAGGAGCTAGTGAAGGCGTGGGGCTTGGCGATCAATTTTTACGCCATGCGTATCGTTGTAAAATTTTACTTCACATGATTGATATGTCCGCTGAAGAAGGCAGAAATCCAATTGAAGATTATAAAATCATTCGTAAAGAGTTAGAAAAATATTCTAAGAAGTTGGCTATCAAAAAAGAAATTGTCGTTGCAAGTAAGATGGATAATCCTAATTTTTTAGAAAATTTTGAAAAATTTAAAAAAGCTTATCCAAATTTGGAAGTTTACGGAATAAGCTCTTATACTAACGAAGGAATTAATGAACTTTTAGAACATATTAATGAATCTTTAAAAGAAAATATTAATAATGAATATTATGCTGAAGATGAAATTGAAGAAAGTGTATATATTAAGTTTAAAGAAGAAAAACCATATACAATTACTCGGGAAAATAACTTATGGGTTATTCAAGGTAAAGAAATTGAAAAACTATTTAATATGACAAAATTCGAAGAAGAAGAAGGCGCAATGCGTTTTGGGCGTAAACTTCGCGGGATGGGAGTCGAGGATGAGTTAGCAGCTTTAGGTGCTAAACCTGGAGATGAAGTTGTTATTAATGGTTATTTATTCACTTACAAAGGTTAATTTATCGCCAATTTTAACTTTTTTACTAGTGTTACTAGGTAGTTCTAGAACACTAGTATTTTTTATTTTGTTGTTAATTTTAATTATTTTATTTTTAGGAATATTAAGAGCTTTGAAAATTACTTCATTATTTTTATTAAAACCAATTATATCAATGTTTTCTTTCATGAAAAAAGTATGAATACTATTAGTGTGCTTGAATAAAAGACCATAGTTAAAATCGGTCTTTCCCATTAATCCAAAGAAACGTTTAACTATTGAGTTAGCTTTTTTTATAACTATTTTTTGGTCGTCAATTAATATATACATATATTATCTCCTTATATCAAAATTATATCAGCCTTAAGTTAATAATATGATTGATAATTAGCTTCTTGACACAAATTTTTCATGACATTATTTTAGCTAAATTATCTTTTTGAATATTGACTACTTTATTAAAATAATGTATCATTAAAGTAATGATAGTAAAGGAGGATAAAAGTGAGAGAAATAAAGAAAGAAGCTGACGGAAGGGGTAATGTAATATTACTAACAGTTATTGCTATTGTAACAATGATTATTGTTGTAGTAGGTGCAACATTTGCTTATTTAGCAAGTTCAGTTCAAAGTGGTGATATTTCAAATATTAATGCAACGACTGAAGGAGGCAGTGATTTATTATTAATTAATGCTGGTGAAGATTTAAGTCTTGTTGCTAATCTTGATAATTTTAATGAAACTGCTGGTAATTTAACAGGCCAAGTTGATGCGAATGTTTTACTTCAAACAAATAATAAGAATGAAGTTACATATGATTATAGAGTTTATTTAACAGTTCCTAATAATGACTTTGAGTATACTTCAGGAATGTGTTACGTTAAACCTGCAACGGATGCCATTGTTGTTGATAATCAAGAAGATTGTCTAGCAGATTCTTCAAGTAATGTTTGGGCTACAGTTGATGGAACGGGATTTGCATGCTATGCATCTCCAACACAAGTTGTTAATGCGTTCTATACTAATGAAATAACTTGCTTATCAAACCCTAATTATATGTGGTCGCAAAGTAATATTGCAGAATTAGTTTTAGACTTATATCAATCAACTGGTGAATCTGTAGAAAAAGCTACATGTGAAGCTCAAGGCGTTTGTGTTAGCAATACCCGTACAATTGTTGGTGGTGTTACTACAAGCGCTGATTGTAAAAGCAATAATCCTAATAATACATGGCTTCCAAACATTTCTGAAAACGGATTATGTTATGGCGTAATTAAAACTGCTGATTTAACTACTCTAACAACGACTGAAGGTACTAATTTAAGTTTAATTGATTCAGTATCAATCAAAGCAACAGATGGTCAAACTAAGCATTATTATAAAGGTATAGTTACATTAATTAATTTTGGACATAACCAAATTGTTAATGGTAATAAAGCGTTTAATGGTTCATTAAATTTTGAACGTATTATTCCGAGCCAAAATAGTGTAGTAGATTAATAGATTTTTGTTTTGATATATTAAAGATTGAAGATTTTCTTCAATCTTTTTTTGAGTAAAAAACTGACAAATAAAATGCGCGGCATTATAATTAATATGGGTGATAAAATGGCAATTGATATTTTGTGAATGTTCACCGGCTCTCACAAATTTAATAAAATATTGTATATTGAATAACATTGTTATTTTGGCATCATGCAAGGGGCACTCAGAGTGAGTTAGTCCTCTTATAAAAATCTTTGAAATAAGTTCAAAAAATAGTTGATTATGAATTTTACGGGGTAAATATTGATGAGATGTTTGAAGTCCATCATCGCTCTTTTAAGAAACTTGAAAAACAAGGCTCGTATATTAAAACAATTGCTAAATGTCCGGCTTATAATAGAACGAATATTATTCATAAAATGTTTGCAAAAGAATTAAGTCGTAATCAAGAAATTAAAGAATTTATTATTAATAATTCGCGAAAGTAAAAAAAATGCTTGGCGTTTTAAAAAACTATTTTAAATAGTTTTTTTTTATGTTAAAATGATACATAGTAGAGGAAAGTGATTAATGTGAATAATTTGACATTTTTAAAAGAAAAGGGTATTGATACTGATTTGGCTCTTTCCTATCTAGGAGATGAATCAATGTATAATGAAATTCTTTTAGAATTTAAAAATGGTTTTATTAACCAAATGGGTGATATAAGAAAAAAATATGAAGCTGGTGATATTGCAACATATGCTATTTTAGTTCATGCATTAAAAAGTAATTGTAAGACATTAGGAATTACTAGTTTAGCCAATCTTGCTTATGATCATGAAATGAAGGGGAAAGCTAATGATCTTCAATATATTAATGAACACATTAGTGAACTTTTCTTAAAAGCCAATGAAATTTATCAAATTTTAGAAGAATATTTTACAAAGTAAAGAGGGTAGACTAGAATGGATAATAGTATAATAAATTTAATAAATAAAGCTGCAATAAAAATATTTGGAAGTACGACATTAATCGATATTGCTAATGATCAAGTAATGATTTTTGATTGTAAAAATGCTGGAATCCAAGCTGAAAAAAACACTTATGAAGATTATTATGAAAAATTAAAAAAGATTATTCATCCAGACTATCTTAATAAATATTTCGAAGCTATTAGTTTGAACTTTTTGCAAAATAGCACGAGCGATTATGAGTGTATTAAATATTTGAAATTATCTTCGAATCTGTCTTATGATTCATATATTGATATTATTAAGTTAATGGAAAATGATCAAGTCTTAGTTTTATCATTTAAATGCAATTTGACAAATGAAAAAGTGGAACCTAAAAACGATGATGTAAGTTTAATTACAGCCGATTTAGTATGGGATATTGAGTCAGTTATTGACCATATGAAAGCAGATGACTTTGAAACAAAAAACGCAGTTAAATACATTTCGGAATTATTAAATGATGTTAAGCAACATGGAGATGTATTAAAAAAATATCAAGAAAAGGTTACTGTGGAAGTAAATAAGACGTATGAGTCACTATTGATTGTTGATGATGATTCACTTACAAGAAATATTTTTAAAAAGATATTTGAAAAAGATTTTAATATTATTGAAGCTAAAAATGGTGCTGAGGCAGTTGATATCCTAGAAAATAAGTTTTTACAGAAGTCAGATGAAGAAAATATTGTGGGAATGTTCCTGGATTTAAAAATGCCAGTAATGGATGGTTTTGGCGTATTAGATTATTTAAAAGATAAAAGAATAATTAATCGGATCCCTGTTATTATTATTTCTGCGGATGATGCTAAAGAAACTAAAGAATCAGTTTATACTTATGATATTGCTGATATGATAGAAAAACCCTTTAACTATGAACTTATCAAAAAAAGAATTGGTAATATGATAAGAATGTATGCTAAAAGTAATGCTTTAAATGAACTTATCCGAGTTCAAGAGCGTGAGCTTAAAGAGATTTTGGCGCAGTACACTAAATCTTATTTCGAAGATTATCAATATATTAATGAAGTGTCTAGTAAATATCTAAAAGGATTATTAGAAAAATATGCTAGTATAAGTGATTTAAACATAGATGTTTCGCAAATCATAGCAGCAGCAAGGTATTATGATATTGCTCTTAATTTTGTCCCAAGAAAATATTTAGAACGAATTAATAATTTAAATGCTGAAGAGAAAAAAGTTGTTTTAAATTATCCCAATCTAGGTGAAAAAATAATTAAGTATGTTACAGAATCGCAGAGTGATTCATTTGTAAAATATGCTGTAACGATAGCCAAAATGCATAACGAAAAATATGATGGAACTGGCTTTCCTTTAGGGGCAAAAGAAGAAGCTATTCCATACTATGTTTATTTAGTTAATATGGCTTTAGAGTGTGCTAATTTAGAAATAAAGAATACCCCTAAAGAAAACATTTATAATATTATAATTACGAAGAGTGGAACTAAATATCATCCGAGGACTATTGAAGCATTTAAATTATTGTTCGAGGAGTTAAGATAAGATGATTAGATGTGTAGATATCCAGCTGTGTTCTGTTGTTTATATGCTTCTTTTGCTGGGAGTATTTATTTATAAAAAGAAAAGCCGTAATCTCGAAGGCGTTTTATATCAAGTTTTATTACTTTTAACAACAATTATTCTTCTTTTAGATATTACTGGAAATACAGCTACTCAATATCAAGATGAAATTCCTATAATTTTAAATGTTATTGGTAAAGCTTATTTGATTTTTACAGTAATTTGGGGAATGTGGTTAATGCTTTATGTCGTTAATATGAATGCTGATAATGATAAGAAAACGATGCGTGAGCTTTTTAAAGATTCAACACCATTAAAAATTAGTACTCTTATTACTTTAGTATTATCAGTTATTATCTGTTTGCTAGATTCTGTTTATATTTATGAACCAGATATTGTAGCAAGTTATCAAAGTGGAGAAGCGTTATATTTTACTTATATTATTAACTTTGTTTATATGGGGATTATAGCAATTTACATGATTAATAATCCTAAAAAAATTCCGTTTATTCAACGAATTCCTATTTTTATTTTTATTTTTCTAGCAACTGCAGCTATAGTATTGCAATGGATTTATCCAAGTGTTTTACTAGTTAGTTCTGTTATGGCGTTTGTGATGCTATTTATGTATTTTACAATGGAAAATCCCGATATTAGGATTATTAGTGAACTGGAAAAAGATAAGGAAGTGGTTGAAGAAGCATCTAAAGCGAAAACTGATTTTTTATCGAATATGAGTCATGATATTAGAACGCCAATGAACGCTATTATTGGTTTTAGTGAATCGCTTTTAATGGAAGATTTAAATGAAAGACAGAAGGGGGAAGTCCAAAATATTTATGAAGCAGCGGCAACTTTATTAGAAATTATAAATAATATTCTTGATGTATCGAGAATCGAATCTGGTAAAGAAGAAAAGAATGAAAAAAAATACGAACTAAGAAAAATTGTTATGCAACTTACGAGTGTTATTACCGCCAAGATTGATCAAAGTAAAATTAAATTTAATATTCAAATTGATAAAGATGTACCTTCCCATTTAATTGGTGATGAATTAAAGCTTTACCAAATATTAATGAATTTACTTTCTAATGCAGTTAAATATACGGAAGAAGGCAAGATCGATTTTATAATTACATCAGAAAATATTGGTGAACTTGCTAAAATAAAATTTGTTGTAACTGATACAGGAATTGGAATTAAAGAAAGTGATTTTGATAAGCTTTTTGTTAAGTTTTCCAGAATTCATAATAAAGAAAATCATAAGTCAATTGAGGGAACGGGACTAGGTTTAGTTATAACTAAAAAATTAGTGGAACTATTAGGTGGAACAATTACCTTTACCAGTGAATTTGGTAAGGGAACGAGTTTTACTGTAGTAATTCCCCAAAAGATTTATCAAGGTGTAGTGGAAAGTCAAGTAGTTAAGGCGGTAACGGGAAATGCCACAGTAGCTAATGTGCATTTCGATGGTTCTTTATATGATATTTTAGTAGTTGATGATAATAGTTTGAATTTAAAAGTTGCTCAAAGAATACTAAGTGATTATAAGTTTCAAATTACACTTGCCAGTAGTGGAGAAGAAGCAATAAATAAACTGAAAAACGGGGAAAGATATGATTTAATTTTCTTAGATCATATGATGCCAGTAATGGATGGCGTGCAAACTTTACATCATATTCGGGCTTTAGAGGGAGTAAAAATTCCTCCGATTGTAGCGCTTACTGCGAACGCTATGGTTGGAATGAAAGAAATGTATTTAAACGAAGGTTTTGATGGTTATATTTCTAAACCGATTAATCGCGAAGAACTTCAAGTACTTTTAAATAATATTTTTTGTAAAAAGTAAGATTTTAAAAAATATTAAAATTTTAATTAATAATTAAGGAAATGAGATTGTCATTTCCTTATTATTTTGGTAAAATTTTATATAGAGTAGGAAGGTTACTTATGAAAGATAAAAATCGTTTATATTTAATTATCGGGATTGTTGTTGCCGTTTTGTTTTTAGCAGGAACATTTACTTATGCATATATTAATCGAGCTAACTCAAGTGGTAATACAAATTTATTATCAGAAATTATTGATTCTAATAGCACTATTAGTTATACAGGTGAAACAACAGGGAATATGAGCATTACTGTTGATTTAAATAAACTTCAAAGTGATACGGCAAGTAATGATTATGCTAGTTTTATAGAAGGCAATGAAGCATCGGCCTCGATGACTTTGGCATATGAGCCAACTTTCTTTAAATATGGTTTAACTTGTGACTATAAAATTAGTTATGTTCCATCAAAAACATATGTGCCTACATCAGCGTCTTTAAATGCGGGGTTAAAAGAATTTGTTTTAATCGGTACAAATGGCAGTGATTCTTTTGAGGCAGATTTAGGTAATGTATCTTCAGAAACTATTGTATATGAATCAAAATTAAGTCCTAAAGTGATAAATAATCCGTATGAAGAAACATGGCGATTTTCTCTGCGATTTTATAATTTAGATGTTAATCAAGAGGATGTTGCTGGTAAAGAAATGGCTGGGAGCGTAAAAATTATACCTGGCAATTGTCGCGGTAGCAATGAGATATCCAATATAGTGCTTGCTCAAGCTGATGGGAATGACAAAGCGTCAAGTCAAGATGATGGCGGGATATACCGTGTAGTAAATCAAAATGGTTATCGTTATCAAGGAAAAAATCCTAATAATTATGTGGAATTTAACAATGGTGAATTATGGCGAATCATTGGTGCGTTTGAAGGAAGTACAATCGGCCTTGAAGAGGGTGAATATTACACCAAAATTATTAAAGACGAGTCAATTGGTGATTACTATTGGGATGAAAATGATGAAAATAATTGGGTAAATGCCAGTTTAAATAATTATTTAAACGGTACCTATTTAAGAGAATTGGATTCGTTTTCAAAAGGCATGATAACCTCAGCAACGTGGTATTTGGGCGGCGTTCCAGCAGACTCATATGAAATATATAATACATTACAATTTTATGAGGCCGAAAGAGGATCAACTGGGGGAGGCGCTTCACCTACAACATTAAATTATAGAAATAGAATTGGCTTAATCTATCCAAGCGATTATGGATATGCGATGTATGATGGAAGCGCTAATACTACGTGTACGACTGATTCATTAGTTTACGATTATCATATTTCGAGGCTAAAGTGTGCAAATTACGATTGGTTATTTTATCAAGATTATTATTGGACAATAACGTCAGTTTCTGTTTCTGATCATTATGAGTTCCGGGTGAACGAAGCTGGCTACGTCATGTGGGAAAATGGTTTTAACTATGCGTATGGTGTGCGTCCTACAGTTTACTTAAAATCTAATATAAATGTAGAATCTGGCTTAGGTACTAAAGAAGAGCCTTACAAGCTTGAATTAATTATACTAGATGATTTCACCTTAGCTGTTACAACAGATTGGGAAAGCGAAGGATTATCATTAGAAAAAGGCTATAAAGAGGAATTATTGTGTAACGATAATAGTGTAAACTATAATTTTAAATATAGAAGTATTGATATACCTATGGGGGCTGGAAAAATAATTTGTGAGTTAATTTATGCAAAAGATACTGCAGAATATCCTAATCTAAGAGAAGAAGTACAAAGACTAAATTCCACTGATAACGATGGATATCGTTATCAAGGAAAGCAGCCAAATAACTGGGTATGGTTTAATGATGAACTATGGCGAATAATTGGAAGTGTACCTGTATGTACAAACGCCACGATAGCAAGTGGGGCAACAAGCGGAACTTGTAACAAAAGAACTAACTTAGTTAAAATAATTCGAAATGAATCAATAGGCGGACTAGCTTATCATAGTTCAGAGACCAACACTGTATGGGGAAGCGGAAATACCTTATATACCCTTTTAAATGAAAAATATCATGGAAAACAAAATGCCACAGGAGCAAGCCCATGTTATGGATATAGTACATATTTGGGAACATGTGATTACCGGATAAACGGGATATCAAAAAATAAAAATGATTATTATAATAAAATGATTGAAAGCGTACATATGAATGTCGGAACAGTAAGGAGTACATCAACATATATAGATGTAGCATATGATTTAGAAACAAACTTAGTTACTAAACAAACAGCAATAGGACTTATGAACGTAAGCGATTATGGATATGCCGCATCGGGAATAACATATAGTAGTACAGATTTATCAAGTTTAAGTAGTTCAGTTGCTAATAACTGGTTATATGGAAATGGAAATGAATGGACAATGACGCCAAGAAGTTCTGATCGCGTTATGCGCGTGGGCAATCACGGCAATCTTGGCAGCTATATTGCAAACTACGGCCGCGCAGTCAGGCCAATCTTGTATCTAGACTCTGGTGTATATATTCGGGGAGGAAATGGAACGATAACTAATCCATATATCCTAGGGCTGTAAAATAAAAAGTGCCGCTGGTGCGTTTTTGTACCCGGCACGGCCGAAAATGATAGAAAAGAAAAAAAGAAGTTAAGGAGGTATAAATGAAAAACGGAAAGATACCGAGATGTTTATTTGGAATATTAATACTAAGCATGATAATTGTATTTTTGTATCCCAAAAATGCGAGAAAATATCTTAATTATGAAGGTACTATGCTTGCTATAACTCTTGATGGCGAATATATCGAAACGTTTCCTGATTCGAGTGGTAAATATAATGCTACTATTGAGTGCACAAACGGAGCAGTAGGAAAATACATACCAATTAAAATATATAATAATGGTGCTGAAACAGGTGAATATGAAATGAAGTTAAGAATTCAAAATCTTGATTCTAAAAAAGTGACGTGTGACGTCAACTTTATATCAATTACCGCTGAGAATCAAGATGATTATTTACTAATAAAGGAAGTACAAAGACTAAATCCCACTAATAACGATGGATATCGTTATCAAGGAAAGCAGCCAAAAAACTGGGTATGGTTTAATGATGAACTATGGCGAATAATTGGAAGTGTACCTGTATGTACAAGTGCTACGATAGCAAGTGGAGCAACAAGCGGAACTTGTAACAAAAGAACTAACTTAGTTAAAATAATTCGAAATGAATCATTAGGCGGACTAGCTTATCATAGTTCAAGTACCAATACTGTATGGGGAAGCGGAAATACCTTATATACCCTTTTAAATGAAAAATATCATGGAAAAGAAAATGCCACAGGAGCAAGCCCATGTTACGGATATCAAACTATGTTAGGAACATGTGATTACCGGATAAACGGGATATCAAAAAATGAAAATGATTATTATAATAAAATGATTGAAAACGTATATATGAATGTCGGAACAGTAAGTAGTACATCAACATATATAGATGTAGCATATGATTTAGAAACAAACTTAGTAACAGAACCAACCACAATAGGACTTATGAACGTAAGCGATTATGGATATGCCGCATCGGGAATAACATATAGTAGTACAGATTTATCAAGTTTAAGTAGTTCAGTTGTTAATAACTGGTTATATGGAAATGGAAATGAATGGACAATGACGCCAATAAGTTCTAGTGACGTTATGAACGTGCACTATTACGGCTATGTTAGCAGCTACAGTGCGGACTACGGCAACGCAGGCAGGCCAATCTTGTATCTAGACTCTGGTGTATATATTCGGGGAGGAACTGGAACGATAACTAATCCATATATCCTAGGGCTGTAAAATAAAAAGTGCCGCTGGTGCGTTTTTGCACCCGGCACTCGATTTTTATATTTCGCGCATTTTATCTTTATTTTTAAATGGATTTTTTTTATCAATCTTATCGACAAATAAAATACCATTTAAGTGATCAATTTCGTGTTGGAAGGCAATGGCAATGTCTTCGCGAACACGAATTTTTTTATGGTTACCATCCATATCTTGATAATTTAATGTAATTCTAGCACATCTTGGAACAATGCCATCTACCGGTCTATTTACTGACAGGCAGCCTTCGCCTTCGCCAACATAAATCATTTCTTCACTTTGGGACGTAATAACAGGATTAATAATAATATGTTCTTCGAACTTTCCAGTATCTTCATCTTTATTAGCGATAACAAAAATTCTTTTAGGAATACCAAGTTGAATAAATGCAAGCCCCATACCGGGTCTTAAGTCATATTTTTCCGCTATTTCTTCATCTTGTGATAATTTTAAATAATTAATTGCATCAAATATCGTTTGTTTTGTGGCATCCTCTAAAGGGAAGGTAACTTCTTTAGAGACTTTTCTAAGTATCTTATCTTTTTCATCTAATATTTTAATATTTGGTAAATTCATATACATCGTCCTTTTTCAGAAGTATTTTAACATATTTCCATTTAAAAAGGAAGCAAAGCTTCCTAGTTATTAAAACCTTGATTGTTATTGCCAAAGCCCCATGCCCCGATAATTATTACAAGTAGTATGAAAAGTACTATCCAAATAGCAGCACCAATTCCTGAACCAGCAGTATAACCGGCATATGTGCCGCCACAACAAGGAGCTCCGTAACCGCCACCACCATAGTAGCCGTTATTCCCATAATAATACATATATTGTAACCTCCTTTATGTATCTATTATAAGATATTAAACATTTTCATTTTTTGACACTACTAATTTATTAGTTCGTAGACTTTACTTATTTTGTTTGATACAATTCATAATGGAGGAAGACACATGAAGGATATAAAAAAGATTGATAAAACCCTTTTGATTTTGACAATTATTTATTCTATATTTGGTTTAATGATGATTTTATCTGCTTCGAGTGCTTCAACTATTTTAAGGTATCATGTATCTTCGAATCACTTCTTTTTACGGCAATTAATTGTTTTAATTGCATCGTATATTGCTGGTTTTATTGTATTAATTATTCCTACGCGGAAATATAAAGGTATTTCTTATTTAGGTATTATGGGAATTTTGTTTTTACTTATTTTAGTCTTAGTTAAAGGTGAGATTACTAATAATGCCCAAAGTTGGTTTGAAATAGGCCCTTTTAATTTACAACCAAGTGAATTTGCTAAAACTGTTCTTATTTTATTTACAGCTGTTTTTTATCATAATTTGACTTATGCTAATAAGAAAAACTTGTCTTTATATTTTATTCCTTTGTGTATTGATTTAATTATGGCCTTTTTAATTGCTAAACAACCAGACTGGGGTAGTGCTGCAATCTTAATTGCAATTTCGGGACTGACTTTTTTTAGTGTGCCAATGATTAGAAAAAATATTGGTAAGGTGATGAAAATCGGTTTTGTTGGTATTATTTTAGTAGGAACCGTTTTAATTTTTAAAGGTGGCGATATTTTTAGTAGTGAAAAACTAAGCCGATTTAATTTTCAGAATCCTTGTACTAGATATAAAGAAGATACAGGATATCAAGTATGTAATGGTTTAATTGCTATATCTAATGGCGGATTATTTGGAACCGGACTTGGTCAAAGTACACAAAAATATATGTATTTACCAGAAAGTCATACAGACTTTATTTTCCCAATAATTTGTGAAGAGCTCGGAGCCTTAGTTGGTGTAGTTGTAATACTAGGTTACGGATTAATGTTAGCTCGAATGTTTAAAATTGCAAAGAGTGCCGATAATCTTCGAACTAGTTTAATTGCTTATGGAGCCTTTTGGTATTTTGCCCTGCATATTCTTGTTAATTTGCTTGGTGTACTTGCTTTAATTCCTCTTACTGGCGTCCCCCTTCCGTTTTTATCATACGGAGGAAGTTATACTCTTAATGCAATACTAATGATTTTCTGCGTTGAAAGAGTAGCGATTGAAAATAAAAAGAACAGGTTTAATCGTGAAATGGCTAAAATCTAGCAGTCTTAATATAGATTGCTTTTTTTATTTATTGAACATTTTTGGCAAAAATGTTCAATGGAAGGTTATAAATTTATCTGATTTAGCTTAAATTAAAAACATATAATATTATAATTGTTGAAAAAATCAACATTTTGTGATAAAGTATAGTTCGAGGTGGGCGAGATGAAAAAAAGTGGAGAAAGATTAAAAGCTGCTAGAGAATTTTTAGGTTTAACACAAGAACAAGTTGCATCAGCCTTACATATGACTAGAAACATGATTGTAAATATCGAAAACAATAATAGAACTATAAAATCAGATGAACTTTATAGATTTTCTAAATTATATGGAATCAGTATGGAAGAAATTGTTTCGGAAGAAAAAGAGGTAAATATGAATATACCAGCTTTTGCAAGAGGTTTTGAATCATTATCGGATAAAGATCAACAAGAGATTTTAAATTTGATAAAATTTAAAATTAACTATAAAGGTTAGTAGTGTATTTTAATAATAGATCAAGAATAGCAGCTGAAAAAATTTTACAAACAATAAAAGAAGAAAAAGGAAAAATAACTTATCCAATCGATCCTTTTGAAATATTAAGAAAGAATAATGTAGTGATTACATTTTCTGATTTTGATAAACTGGAAGGACTATTGTTATTTGATAAACAGAAAGAATCTATCGTTTCAATAAACTTAAATAGACCTATAACTCGACAACGATTTACTGCAGCTCATGAATTAGGCCATATAATGCTTCATACAGAAATTAATGGAGATAACTTTTTGTGCCCAATATTAGGGGCAAAGAATCATATTGAACGCGAAGCGGATGATTTTGCTTCCTATTTATTGATGCCAAATGATGAATTAAATAAAATTATAGATATGTATCAAAACCAAAATGGATTTGTTGACCTTGACGCCTGTTTATTAATAGCAGAGTATTTTGGTGTTAGTTTTGAATCATGTGTAAAAACCATTAGATTTCGATTAAATAGATTAGTGCATCAGCTGAATAACACCGAATTAAATAAAATAATAAGAAAATATAAACCACAATCTAAAAGAAAGAAACTGTTTGAAAATACAAATGACTTAAATTTACTAAGAAATTCTATTAATTATAGTTATTTTTCTATTCCTAATGTTAATGAAATTGTAGGAATTAGATTTATGCAAAATCTGGTTTATCATGATAATAGATTAGAAAATATTGACTTATCAATTGAAAAAGTTAACGAAATATATGCAGATTTCCGTATTAATGGTAGCGGAAGCAAGTTTTGTACGGAAGAAAATCAAAATATTATTGAAGTGTTAGGAAATATTGAAATGAATAAATATTGTCTAGAAACCTCTGATGATATTACTATTTTCAAAATTAAAGATTTAAATAAATTATTATATAAATTCGTTCCTTACCCTGAATATACTGGAACTTTTAGGACTACTGACAATTTAATTTTGCGAGGTAAAATACAACCAATTAGTATATCGGAATTATTTAATAAGATAGAAGAATTAAATGAACTGGTTAATAAGTTAGTTGTAAATATTGATGAATATGATATTTCTGATTATATTAGAGAAGTAGCCAATATTCATTATAAATTAACTGTATTGCATCCGTTTAATGATGGAAATGGGAGAATATCTCGTGCTTTTATGAATTGGTTATTACGATTAAAAGGATTATGTCCAATTTATATCGATTCTGAAAACAGGGACGTATATTTGGACTCGTTGAGCAAAATAGATTCTGGTGATGATACTACTGAATTACAAATTATAATAATTAAGTCAATTATTAAAACAATGGCTGAATTGCATAATTCTTGGAGGTAATGTTGATTTGTAATTTGATAGCAATACTGCTGGAATTATTGGAGACTAGAATTTTGATTGACAAGCTTTAACTAATCATGATATATTTATCTCCTGCCTAAAAATGAGGTGAAGTTATGGAGGAAAAAATATCATATTACTTAGTACTGGAATTAAGACCTAAGGATTTTATGCCAGTAGATATTAACTTGCTTTTAAATAATAGTAAAAAATATAAAACTTTAAGAGATATTGATGCGTTTACTAAAAATTATACTGAAGAAGAAATCAAAGAAATGATTAAAATAAGTAATAGTGTTCCAGAGAACTATTTAAATGGAAATCTTCAGATTATTAATGATTGTAAATATCGCTATTTAGTTCTTACTAAAGATATTAATTTTTCTATCGATACCTTTTTTGAAAACTATATCGATGATAAACTGGTAATGAATAAATTTATTAATATTTATAATAAGTATTGTTCTACAACCAAAGATGAGATGAAAAAACATTTAAATGAAAAGAATATAAATAATATATTACAATTGCTGTTTTCTAATTCCTATGAACAAGTAAGAAACATATATACATATTTATATGAAAATATATATAATGATAAAAACCATGTTTCGTAATTAAGAGAAGCGTGGTTTTTATATGGGTAAAGGATAAATTGACAAAAACAAAGAAATGGTAATCTGAATAATTAGGATAAGACTTTATAAAGCAATCTTGTAATGAATATCTTTCTGTAGAAATCAAAATGGAACTTAGTGGCATTTTTTAGTGCCTGAAAAAAGGAAATGGAGGGTGTAGTAGGTAATATATAGTATAGGAGGACTAAAAAAATATAATGAAAGGAAGTTATCCTAATCAAAATCTTTGGGGTGTTGAAATCACCACCCCAATAAATAGTGGTAGGGGTAAAATTGAAATGGTAAAAGATAATAAATTATCAAGATATGCCTGTTATGTAATAGCACAAAATGGTGATTCACGAAAACGAGTTATAGCTTTAGCTCAAACTTATTTTGCAATTCAAACCAAAAAATAGGAACTCAGCAAAAAAACTCGGAGGAACGATGTCTGAAGATCTTCGGACGCCAGAAAAGAGTCTAAAAGAATTAGAAAAAGAAAATAAACAATTAAAATAATTGATTATGTGAGTTTGTCTAGCTAAAGAGCGTATCAAGTACGTTTTTTTATATTGATTATATTTGAAATTGTTTATATAATATTATTATAGGGTAGGTAAGAAGAAAAATGAAAAGAGGAAAAGAAATCGATAAAGACGGATTAAATGAACTTATTCATTTATCTAAAAATTTATTAAGAGTTGTATATGTCATTGTGATAGTTGGCATATTTTTATGTGGGTTATTAGTTTTGGATCGCCTTAAATTATTTGGCTTTATTATTGGCGCCTTAAAAGTCATTTCACCGTTTTTTATTGGTTTTATTATAGCTTGGCTTTTTTATCCGCTTCATCGGAAATTAATAGATAAAGGGTTTCATAAAGTAGCTAGTGCTTTATTAATCTTCTTAGGAATAATCAGTTTTATCTTCTTATTTATTTACATCTTTATTCCGGTATTATACGACCAAGTTAATGAATTAATATCATATATTCCAACAGTACTTTCTAGTGTTACTGACTTTGTATCAAAGAGTTTAGATAATTTTGCTATTGAAGGAATTGATATTGCGTCTTTTAAAGATGGACTTTTGACTGCTGGAGAGGAATTAATTGTTAATATTACTTCATCACTTCCTAATGGAATTATTGGAATGGTTAAGGGTTTGATATCTGCAATTGGTACAATACTTATTAGTTTTGTTGTTGGTATTTATATGTTAATCGATTTTGACAATGTAATAGTTGGTTTTCATAAAATATTACCAAAGAAAAATCGCGAAGATTATATTAGTTTATTTAAAAATATTGGTGCTACAGCGCGAAGAGTAGTTAACGGGACTTTGTTAGTGGCATTTATGGTATTTGTCTGTGACACAGTCGGCTTTGCGTTAGTTGGTTTAAATGCAGGGGTGTTATTTGGACTTCTTTGTGGTATTACTGACTTAATTCCATACATTGGTCCATATATTGGTGGTGCAGCAGCAGTTATTGTTGGTTTTACTCAAGGGCCAATTGTTGGTTTAGGAGTATTAATTATTGCTGTGATTGTTCAATTAATTGAAAGTTATTTATTGCAACCGGTGGTTATGAGTAAGGCAATGCAACTTCATCCGGTATTAATTATAATTAGTTTATTATTATTTGGTTATTTATTTGGAATATTAGGAATGATTATAGCAACGCCATGTATGGCAATTATTAAAGAAATTGTTTTATTTATTAGTCATAAGAATCATTCAAAAGTTATAGAAAGATAGTGTGAAGATATGAAGAAAAGTGCGATATATGAAGAAAATCGAAAAGCGTTGGTAGCAAGTATATTATTAATTGTCATTATATTTAGTGCGTCATATGCGTACTTTACCTCTTATAATAATGCTAAAGCTGGATATAACGCAGGGATAGCAGAAGGTTTAAATATTACTTATTTATTAACAGCAGGAAGTGAACTTACTTTATCAGTTAATCCTAGTGATCTTAATGAAGGTAATGTTGGCGAATATGTTGAAAGTAATAAAGGAGTAGATTCGGTAACTTTAGATAATGCAAGCGAGTATCCAAATGTTGTTTGTAGTTATAAAATCCTTTATACACCTACAGTTCCTTTTACAAATAGTAGTCAAAATACTTCGGGAGCAGAAGAATTTGTACTTATTGGTACTGATCTATCTGGGGATAATGAACCATTTACCTTTGATTTAGCGGGTATAACTAGTGAAACGGTAATGTATGAAGGATCTATTTATACTAATCCAATTATTTTAAGTAAATCTCAAAGTTGGGAATTTGTTTTAAGACATTATAATTTAGCAACGAATCAAAACGATAATATAGGTAAAACCTTTAGTGGTAAGGTGTCATTTAAAGCAACAGGGTGTAAGCCATTAAAAACACTTTCGGATACTGTTCTTGCTTTGGAAAGCTCTAAAGATTATAAATCAAGTCAAGATAATTCAATTTACCGAGTAGTAGACCAAAATGGTATAAGATATGAAGGGAAAGATCCCGATAACTATGTAGAATATAACGGAGAATTATGGAGAATAATAGGAACATTTAATGGTTCAGATATGAACCTTGATCCCAATAAAGAGTATACAAAGATAGTAAGAAGTACACCACTAGAAACATATATGGCATGGGATACTGGAGGCGAAAATGACTGGGTAAATTCAACGCTAAATGCGTACTTAAACGGAGAGTACTTAAGCTCGCTATCAACAACAGCCCAAGAGATGATAGCAGAACACAACGGAAAGTATTCCCTATGGCATTTAAGAGGAACAGATTCCACTACTAATCAAAGTTTGTACGCAGTAGGATGGTATGATATTGAAAGAAATACAGGTACTCCGGGATACCGAAATGGTGTTTTAGGAGACGCAGATGCGGCAAAAGAAGCGGCAATAGGACTAATGTATCCAAGTGATTATGGGTATGCAGCATATGGAAGTTCGTGTAATAATGAAAATACAGAAACGTTATATAATTATAAAGGCTCATGTGCAAAAGTGGATTGGCTATTATACTCGGACTACTGGGAATGGTTAATCTCTCCGTGTGCTGACCGTTCCGACTATGCGTTCTATGTGAGTGGCAACTTCGGTGGATATGTCGGCCGCGGCAGCGTCAGCGTCGGGAATACGGCGCGTCCTGTCTTGTATCTGGAAGCTGATGTTGAAGTAAAATCTGGTAATGGATCCAGAGAAAATCCATATAAAATTCAACGTGAAGTTTACACGTTATCTGAGGTTGTACTTGCCAAAGAAAGTAGTAGTGATTATACTTCAAGTCAAGACGGAACGGTTTATCGGGTGGTAGATCAAAATGGGGTAAGATATGAAGGTAAAAATCCCGATAACTATGTTGAATATAACGGAGAATTATGGAGAATAATAGGAACATTTAATGGTTCAGATATGAACCTTGATCCAAATAAAGAGTATACCAAGATAATCAAGGCAACACCAATTAGTATGGCATGGGATTGTAGTGATGTCAACGGCGATGGCTCTTGTTATGATTCTGGAGAATATGAAAATGACTGGGTGAAGTCTACGTTAAACGCATATTTAAATGGAGAATACTTAAATTCGCTATCAACTATGGCTAAAGGTCAAATAGCAACATTTAATAATAAATATTCCTTATGGCATTTAAGGGGAACAAGTTCATCTAATTTTTACGCATCAGGTTGGTATGAAATAGAAAGAGAGACAGGAACTGCAGGGTATCGGAATGGTACTGCAGGAGCAGCTGATGCCGCAAAAGAAGCAGCAATCGGACTAATGTATCCAAGTGATTATGGGTATGCAGCGTATGGAACTACGTGTAATAATGAAAGCACAGAACCGCTACAAAATTATGACGGAGCATGTGCGGCAGTAGACTGGTTAATGGATGGTAGCACATATAATAAATGGCTAATATCTCCGTATTCCGGAGGCTCTGGTGATGCGTTCTATGTGGACGGCATCCGCGGCGGTTTTGTCCATAACAGTTTCGCGTTTGACAGCAATGAGGTTCATCCTACCTTGTATTTGGAAGCTGATGTTGAAGTAGCAAGTGGTGATGGTTCAGAAGATAGCCCATATAAACTACAGTATGAAGCTCCTAAAGAATATTTATCAGATTATGTGCTTGCACTTGAAAATGAAGAAGACTATATATCAAGTCAAGATGGCTCTATTTATCGAGTAGTAGACCAAAATGGGGTAAGATATGAAGGAAAAGATCCCGATAATTATGTATGGTATAATTGCACAGATGATAATGATACATCAACATGTGAAAGATGGAGAATAATTGGAGTATTTGATGGAACAGATGTAGGACTAAATCCAAGTAAAAAATATACCAAGATAGCAAGAAGTACACCACTAGAAACAAATATGGCGTGGGATACTGGAGGTGAAAGTGACTGGGTAAACTCAACCTTAAATACATACTTAAACGGAGAATACTTAAGTTCACTATCAACGACAGCACAAGTAATGATTGCTAAGTATAATGGAAAATATTCCCTATGGCATTTAAGGGGAGTTGAAGAGGAAACTTCTTATACTTTATATGCATCAGGATGGTATGAAATAGAAAGAAGTACAGGTACTCCGGGATACCGAAATGGTATCGCAGGAGCCGCAGATGCAGCCAAAGAATATGCAATAGGACTAATGTATCCAAGTGATTATGGATACGCAGCCTATGGAAATGCATGTAATAATGAAAGTACAGAAACCTTAGTTAATTATGAAGGCTCATGTGCAGCGGTGGATTGGTTATTATACTCGGACTACTGGGAATGGTTAATTTCTCCGGTTGCTGACATTTCCTACTTTGCGTTCTATGTGCTTGGCACCAACGGTGGCTTTGTCAGCCGCGTCAGCGTCGACCTCGAGTATGCGGCGCGTCCTGTCTTGTATCTGGAAGCTAGCGTAGAAAAAAAAGCGGGGCAAGGAACATATGATTTACCATATGAACTAGGATAGAACGGCCCGATAGGGCAGCGGCGCTGGCGGCTCTGAATCCGCCCGACGCGGGGCAATTTTGAGTTTTCAACATCAAAAAGTGGGGAGTAAAAAAAACTCTTCATCACGCTGTGGTGGGGAGTTTTTATAAGAAAGCAACAAGATTTAGTGGAGAGATTTAATAAAATAGCTTCACATTTTGCTGAGAGTTAACCAAAGTGTTAACTTCTTTTTTGATGAAATAAAAATGTGATAATTTAATAATGAAGGAAGAGAGAGATGAAAGAGTTAGAGAAATTATTACAATTGGGAAAAGATTATAAAATAGAAAGCCAAGAAGAAAAAAATGAAGGAAATATAATAAACAAAACAATATATGTAAGTTGCAAAAAGAAAAAAGATAAATGTCCAGTATGTAATACATATACAAGTAGCTGGATTGTCAACACTTTTTTGTACAATTTAAATGTGGACTAACTTATATTGAATTGGTGTAAGATAATCTAAAGAACCATGAATTCTGTGATTGTTAAACCAATTAACATAATCAAAAAGTTCTATCTCTAGTTGTTCAAAACTATCAAAAATTCTATTAAAGCAGAATTCGGTTTTGAATATTTTGCAAGTTGCTTCTGCAACTGCGTTGTCGTACGGAGTTCCTTTTTGACTTAAAGAACGCTGAATATTAAACTTTGTTAATATTTCTTCTATTATATGATTTTTGAGTCCATTTCCACGATCAGAATGGAAAATGCTAATTTTATTTAATTCATATTTAATAGATTTGATAGCTTTTTCAACCGTAGTAGCATCTTTATGACTTCCTGCTGAATAACCTATTATTTCGCGATTAAATAAATCAATGATTAAACAAACATAACACCATTTGTTTAAAACTCTAACATAAGTAAGATCACTTATGATTACTTCCAATAAACCACGATTGTTAAAATTTCTATCAACGATACTTGGAATATCATCATTGTTAACTTTAGAATTATGATTTTTAAATTGCTTTATAGTGTAGTTAGGAACTAAGCCGTATTTATTCATAATTTTTCGAATGCGCCTTAAACTGACAAGGTATCCTGATTGTTTAAGTTTAACTTTAATTTTTCTAGAGCCATAGTTATTTTTACTATCTTTAAAAATCTTAATAATTAAATTTTCAAGTTCAGAATTTATTTTTCTAGTTTTAGGTTTGTAGTAAACTAAAGAGCGGGGAATATTTAAAATTTTACACATAGCGCTGATACTGTACTTATCTTTATTAGCTAAAATTACATTTATTTTCGTCCCATTATCAGCGCTGCTTGCTTTAAAATATCATTCTCCATTTTGAGTTGACGATTTTCTTTTTCAAGTTCTTTATAACTCTTTTCAAATTCACTCATATTATCATTTTCTTTAAAAGAACCAGTAGAATTATAATAACGAATCCACTTGTATAAAGCGGAATTTGAAACGTGATATTCAAGTTTAATTTCAGATGCAGGTTTACCGTTATTATAGAGTTCAACAAGTTGTTTTTTAAAAGAATCATCAAATTTTCCTTTACCTTTTTTCATAATGCACTTCCTTTCCTTTTATTTTAGCATGTCCACATTTTTTCTGTCTAATTAATTGTAACCAATCCATTTTAGCTGATTTAGGGGTAGGAAGAATTATGAATACATCAAAGAAAGAACAACTAGGTGCATATGTTGAGAATATTGTGTATAAGATATCAACTCATGAATTTTATATGTTAAATGATGAGTTAATTCATAAAAACATTATCAATTGGTTGTTAAACAAGTAAAAAGGGAAAAATATAATATAAAGAATTTAGAAGTAGAATCTAAGTTCTTTTTAATTTTGATAATGCATTTTTGCTTGTAAAGGGAATGTTATTATTATATAATAGGTTGTGAAATGAAGGAGAGAAATATGAAAAAAAATGTTCATGAATTCGAAATAAAATTAGATAAAGAATGGAAAGAAGCTTTAGATAAAGCTTATAAGAAAAAAATAAAAGAAGTAAAAATTGATGGTTTTAGAAAAGGTGCTGCACCTAAAGAAATTTATATCAAAAAATTTGGTATTGAATCATTATATATGGATGCAGTAGATACAGCAATTCAAGATGCGTATCGTAAATTACTTGATGAAAATAAGGATATTGTACCAGCGATTGAACCTAAAGTAGATGTAACAGGAATTAGTGATAGTAATGTAATTTTTAAATTTACAGTTATTACTCGTCCTGAAATTAAATTAGGCGAATATAAAAAGCTTGGTATAAAGTTAGAAGAAGCAACTGTTACTGATGAAGAAATCGATGCTGAAATCAAGGCATTACAAGATCAACTTGCCGACCTTACTACTAAAGAAGAAGGTAAAGTTGAAAAAGGCGATACTGCTGTAATCGATTTCAAAGGCTATGTTGATGGTGAACTTTTAGAAGGTGGAAGCGGTGAAAACTATTCACTTGAAATTGGTTCAAATTCATTCATTCCAGGTTTCGAAGATGGTTTAATAGGTAAAAAAGTTGGTGACGAAGTTACTTTAGATTTAACTTTCCCTGCTGAATATGTTGAAAATTTAAAAAACAAACCAGTTAAATTTGAAGTTAAGATTAATGAAATTAAGACTAGAGTAGTTCCTGAAATTAATGAAGACTTCTTTAAAGATTTAGGATATGAAAATGTTAAAACTTTAGATGAATTAAAAGAAGAAGTTAAGAAATATTTAGTAAGTGAAAAATCTAAAAAATTAGAAGATGAATTTATTGATGCATGCTTAACTAAAGCTGCAGATAATATGGAAGTTGATATTAATGAAGAAATAATTGATGAAGAAGTACACCATATGATGCATCAATATGAAGATCAACTTAAAATGCAAGGATTAGACCTTGAAAAATTCTATGAACTTACTGGACAAACTCATGAAGATCTTCATAAGAATATGGAAGGCGAAGCTACTAAGAGAGTTAAATATCGTTATTTAATCGAAGAAGTAGCTAAGAAAGAAAAAATTGAATTTACTGAAAAAGAAGTTGAAGATAAAGCTAAAGAAATGGCTGAAAATTATGGAATTACAGTTGAAGAGTTAATTAAAGCTTATGGAACAACTGATATTGTTAAATACGATATGACAATGCATCGTGCACTTGAAATTATTAAAGAAGGTAATAAATAATGAAGTTGTAAGATAAAAGTGTACACTAAAAAAAGTGTATGCTTTTATTTTTGCTATAATTTAATGAAGGAGATGAAAAAATGGCTATAAAAGGTCAAAAGAAAATATTTAGAACAGAGAATGAA
>SVAN01000019.1 GCA_015059375.1 Bacillota bacterium
TAAGCATCGCTTTCTTGGACTTTAAATTTATCTTTTTTATTCCTTCTTTAATACGACCTTTGATTTTTTCTATAGTATCTTTCATATCAAATTCCCTATCATATATTCATGATATCATAAATTTAATTTTTATACTACTCATTTTTTAAAATTATTTTAAATACCATAGACTTTGGCCATCTTTAAATACTTCTTTAATAAAACCGCATCCTAAACATTCTTCTCCTTGATATAAAACACACGCTTGCCCTGGCGTAACACTTTTAGCAAGGCCATCATATTTAACCTTAATTTCACCATTTTCTAGATATTCTAATCTTACTGGATGATCTTCCCCACGATAACGGAATTTGGCGGTACAAAATGATGGTCTTTCATCTGAAATAAAATTCACATTCTCTAGTAAGCATTCATCTGAATATAAGTATTTAGAATCGCCAAATGCAATATAGAGAATATTTTTAGCAACAGCTTTACCGCAAACATAATGTCTTTCTTCATCTCCGGATATTCCTACATTCCTTCGTTGTCCAATTGTATAATTCATTAGACCAGTATGGCGGCCAATTGCCTTGCCAGTTTCAACATCGATTATGTCTCCAGGATTAGGTTGTAAATAATTTTTAATAAACTCCTGATAATTGCGTTCACCAATAAAACAAATCCCCGTTGAATCCTTTTTATCTGCTACAATTAAACCTTGCGCTTTGGCAATTTCTCTAATTTCGGGTTTAGTATAATCTCCGACTGGAAATAAAACCTCTCTAAAAACTCCAGGATTAACATCTGCTAAAAAATACGTTTGATCTTTATTTAAATCTTTAGCGCGCAGTAATCTTCCTCCCGCGGTCCTTGCATAATGTCCAGTTGCTACAAAATCAGCGCCAAGTTTTTTTGCTTCTTTAATAAACAAATCAAATTTAATAAACTTGTTACACAGCAAATCGGGATTAGGAGTTCTCCCTTTTTTTAATTCCTCTAAAAAGTAAGTAAAGACATAGTCCCAATACTCTTTAATAAAATCAACCCGATGAAGAGGAATATTCAGTTTTTCACAAACTTTTAAAGCATCATTGTAATCTTTTTCCTGAGGGCAAATATCATTAAAGTCATTGGGATTACCTAAAAAGTCATTATTAATATTACTATCCCAATTGCGCATAAAAAGACCGATTACTTCGTAACCAGCTTCTTTTAAAAGATAAGCAGCAACGGCACTATCTACTCCGCCACTCATTCCAACTACAACCTTTTTCATATAAATCACACTTTTATTATATTTTAAGTATCTTAAAAAGTAAATATTATAATCATTTCAGGATAGCGTTTGAGCAAAAAATAAAACGATAATTATTTATACTATTTTCAACAAAAACTTGGATAATGGAAGTAAAACTTTGTTTCCTAAAGTTGTTACCAACAAACTAAAAAGCAAAATAAAAACACTAATAATAAGCATCTTTTTTAAGTAAAGCCTGCGATTATTTTTATACTCATGAAATCTTTTAAATATATATAAATAATTATTTTTAGTTAACTTAAGTGCATAAAAGCTAATTAACGATAATAAAAAACAATATACCATTTTGAAAATTAAAAAGTAAAGAATACTAAAAGCTATACCCCCAAAAGAAAAAGCCATCGCAAGATATGTTGTTACTATTCCAAAAGAAATAAGTTCTAAAATAAGAACAAAGATAAAAAATGGTATTCCTGCAAAAGCCAAGGCAATACCACAAAGAATAATTAAAAACATTTTCAACAAAAATCGATAAGTAAAAGTTATTTTAACAACATTAGACAAATCTACGTGATTATTTAAACCAATAACTATTCCTAGTCCAATCAGTCCTAAAACAATTGCTATGATATATTTTTTCATAGTTAATTATATTGAAAAACATGTTATTATATGATAAATTATTTAAAGAAAAGGATTTGATTTTATGAATAAAAAAGCGAAAAAACTTATGGCATGGATACTGCTTATCTTAATGGTAGCGTCAGTAGCTGCTAGCGTACTTGTTTATTTTTTATAAACTAATAAAAATTAAGTTTAAAAGACTTATAAATTTTTCTGAAAAAAGAAAAACAATAAATAATGAAGACGCCAGAAATGGTCCATAGGGAACTTCATTATTTTTTTTGAGCATTAAAGCCGCGCAAGAATAAGGCAAAGCTAAGAATGTCGATAAAATAAGCGAGCACAAACCTAAGCGATATCCTAAAACTAAACCAATTACAAAAGCAAACTTAATATCTCCACCACCAAGACTTTCGCGTTTAAACATAATGTCCCCTATAATTTTCACCAAATACATTGATGCAAATAAAGATACGCCACTTACTACAGCAATTAGAGCAGTTTTCAAATCAAAATAACTCCATTTAATTAAAAAGATTAAAATACTACCAATGACAAGCGGAGAATCTAAAATGATATAATAGGAAAAATCACTAACAAAAATAATTAAAGTTATGGAACTAACAATTAAAAACATAAACATCTCAAAAGAAATTCCATAATAAAAATAAGCAAATACAAAAGCGCTACCGCATGCTAGTTCCATCAAAAGATTAACAATACTAATCTTTTGATGACAATAATGACATTTGCCTTTCAAAAAAAGAAAAGAAAAAATTGGCAAAAGCTGCCACCACTTAAGAATATGATTGCAATTATCACACCTACTGCGATCATTAACAACCTTTTTCTTAAGTGGTAATCTTTTACCAACAACTAAATAAAATGATCCCAAACACGAACCCAAGATAAACATTAAAACAGCCATAAACCACCTATAAGATACCATTGTATAATTGAAACATTGGAACAATTACTGCTAAAATAATCATTGCAACCATAAGAGCCAAGAAAATAATCATAATCGGTTCAATAAAACTTTTTAATTGATTAACAATACTTTTATGCATTGCTTGATAATAGTCACTTACTTTTTGCATCATATCCGCAAGTTGACCTGTAGATTCCCCGGTTACAATCATATAATAAGCAACATCTGGAACCGCCCAATGATTATTAAAGGCTTCTGAAATCTTTTCTCCCTTAACAATATTATTAATAGTTTTAAACATAATTGCTTTATACACTTCATTAGAAGTAATTTTACTTAAAATATCCATACTTTCAGTAATGAAAACATTATTTCTTAAAAGAGACGCAAACGTTTTAGCAAAGATTGATATTTCTTTATAAATAATAACATCTTTAATTACAGGAATATGCATAAACATAATTTGAGCTGGAACTCTAAAGGCTTTGAGTTTCTTGTATAAAATGAAAAGCGTAAGCATAGTCATCACTAAGATTAAAATAACTAGCATTAAATTTTCTGATAAAAAATCACTAAGTTTGATTACTAAAGCAGTGAGTCCCGTAATAGCAATACCCGAATTATCATAAATTTTGGTAAATTGGGGAACAACATAAACTATAATAAAAGTTACAACCGTAATTGCAAAAATAGTAATAATTGCCGGATAAGTAAGTGCACTTTTCATTTCTTTTCGGGTATTATCAACTTCAGTATAATATGTTGCCATATCTTCAAGGGTTTCTTGTAAAGTACCTGTTGCCTCCGCTGCTTTAATCATATTGATTAACAGCGCTGGAAAAAAACTTCCTTGTTTTTCTAACGCATTAGAAAAAGATTCTCCTAAAGATAGCTCATAACCAATTGACTGTAATATCCGTTGCTTAGATTTACTCTTCTTCATTTGCATTGCTAATATTTTAATTGCTTCATTAAGGGTAATTCCCGCTTTTAAATAAGTCGAAAGTTGTGTTAGCCAAAAAACTAAATCTTTGACACTCATTTTCTTTCCTAAAAAAGAAGAGTCTTTATACATAAAATTAATCATCTTTGAGGTTTTAATACTATAAACTTCATAGCCCTCATTTACTAAGAATGAATTAATATCTAGTTTAGAAAAACCCGTCATAGTATCGGTAAATATTTTCCCGTTGCCATTAACATTACGAACTGTGAATTGATAAATATTAGCCACCTTGCTTCGTGTCGCTCCTGCATTTTGCAAATCATTAGCTAACTCAGCCTTCATTTTTTCATACTTTTCTAAAGTTCTTTTACTATAGTTATATTGTCTTCCCTTTTTTTCTTTCGATATTTTGGTTTTCTCATACATTTCGTCTGAATTAGCATCATCACTTACAACAATTTTATGACGAGCTTTGTCAAGCGACCAACTAATATAATTAAATAGAGCTACCCATAAATCAATTAATATAAATTTAACGCCTCTTAAGGCATATAAAAGAATATAAAACCAAGCAGTTAAAAAATCAACGAAAATATTAGTTTTGGGAATTTTATCAATATTCTCATTCACGTTTGTCAACTCTCCTATTTAAGGTTAGTATAGCATAAATAAGTAATACTTTCTAGTACTTCCCTTATCTTTTTACATATAATTATATTAGGTGATAAATCATGTTTCCAAGCCCTCAAAATGGACTATCTTTAATTAGGATTCTTGGTGGAATTAATAAAACCTTAAGCATCGCTAGAGAAGTTATCCCCATATATGAACAAGCTAAACCAATGGTACAAAATGCCAGAAAAGCCTTTGACTTATTAAAAAGTATTAATTCCACTCAAAAGTATTCGAAGCAACCCATTTCGCAAGATATTACCCCTCAAAATAAAAGAACTATGCCCGCAGGTAATAGTTCAGTAAATAATCCTTCATTTTTTAAATAGATAATCCTTTTAACTTTATTAATTTTGGGATTTTCTTTAATTTATTTAAAAAATTCAATTCTTTAAAAACAAACTTTTCTTTTTGATATAAATGTCGCAAATACTCTTTATTATTACTTTTTCCATACTCAAGATTAGCACGGGATAAATGTTCTTTCCCTTTTTCATAAGCAATAATATCATAATACTTACCTTTATCTAAAATTGCTACTTCCTTAACAATTTTATACCCCAAATTATTCATAAATTGACGTAATTCATATAAATTGTTATTGCTGCTTAAAATAATATTATTAGGAAGCACCTGTTCTTTTAAAATATGAATAATTGTATTTGTCCCCATTCCACTGATGACTAAAGTATCATACTCATCACTTATTTTTTCAAGTCCATCACTACAAACTAGTTTAATCCCAGTTGTCGCAAATCTTTCAATATTTTTTTGGGCTCCCAGTAAAGCATTCGGAGAAATATCACTAGCAATTACTTCTTTGCATATCTTCATTTGACGCAGATATATAGGCAAGTATGCATGATCAGTTCCAACATCTAGCACTTTAGAATTAGGCTTTACTAACTGAGCAATTGTCAAAAGCCTTAAGGATAACATTAATCCTCCATGAAATCTTTCAATTTTTTTGCACGAGATGGATGACGCAACTTTCTAAGGGCTTTAGCCTCAATCTGACGAATTCGTTCTCTTGTTACACTAAACTTTTTACCGACTTCTTCGAGTGTATGACAAGTTCCATCAATTAATCCAAAACGCAATTCTAATACTTCTTGTTCTCGCGGTTGCAAAGACATTAAGACTTGTTTAATTTCCTCTTTTAAAATTTCATTTTCAGTATACTCTTCTGGTGATAAACTACTTTCATCTTTCAAAAAGTCGCCTAGATGTGAATCGTCTTCTTCCCCAATCGGAGTTTCAAGTGATACTGGATCTTGTGAAATTTTAATTACTTCGCGAACTTTATCAACGCTTAGATTCATTTTTTTAGCTAATTCTTCATCCGTTGGTTCACGATTAAGTTCTAGCGTCATTTGTCTTTGAACACGAACCATTTTATTTATAGTTTCAACCATATGTACGGGAACCCTAATTGTTCGCGCTTGATCTGCTAACGCACGAGTAATAGCTTGACGAATCCACCATGTTGCATAAGTTGAAAATTTATATCCTCTTTCACAGTCAAACTTATCAACAGCTTTCATTAACCCAATATTTCCTTCTTGGATTAAATCTAGGAATAATAACCCCCTACCAACATATCTTTTAGCAATTGATACAACTAATCTTAAGTTACTTTCTGCTAAAATTCTTTTAGCTTCTTCGTCATTTTCGTTAATTCGAGCTGATAAAGCTTGCTCTTCATCTGGTGTTAACAAAGAAATCCGACCAATTTCTTTTAGATACATACGAACGGGATCATTAATATTAACATCCTTAGTAATTTCTTCATCATTTAATAAAACCGGTTCTTCTTCAAGTTTTTTTCCTGTTCCATCTTCATTATCTACTTCTGCTTGGGATAAAACAGTGATATTTTGTTCAATAAGCTTATTATATAATTCATCAAGTGAATCACTGTCAATGTCCAAACCTTTTAATTTCGCAGCTAATTCTTCATAGGTGATATACCCTTTCTTTTTACCTTCTGCGATTAATTCTTCTTCTCTTTCTTGAAATGTTTTAATTTCCTTCATTATTCCCACATCCTTTTTTTAATTCTGTTAACTTTTCTATTAGTTCAACTTTTCTTGCTTCATCTTGTTCATTTTTTATTTTATTTTTCAATTCTTTAATTTCATCTTCGTCAATACATTTACAAACAGTCTTTAATATATCATAAAATTCATTTTCTTCAAGAGGTTCACCATGAATATGCATTAAAATATCATTAACTTGGTTACTAACATCATCATATTCAATAATAAAATCAAAGAATCCCGAAAGATTGATATCGTCATGTGTATGAATATAACTCCCAATTAATGATACGGTATCTCTTTCTACTTTATTTTTAAGATATCCTAATTTATCCATATATATCCGATAAAAATTCTTATTAAGCATCATTGCATATAGCATTTGCGATACCGCCAAATCATATCGACTTTTCTTTTTCTTAACAACAGTTGATGGAATTGTATTTGGCTTTTTTACTTCTTTAACTGGGGCCAAACGGCTTTTAATTAGCTGAGGGTCCAGATTGTAGTCTTTACAAATTTTAGCAATCGCCACTTCCCTTTCTAATTCCGATGCATTTCCTAACGAAGCAATTACTTCTTTAATATAACTTGTTAAATCTTCAAGATTATTTAAATCTTTACTTTCTTTTAACGATTCAATCTTAAAATCCAAAAACTTATGAGAATGCTTAATATTATCTTTTAATTTTTCAACCCCAAAGGTTCGAATATACTCATCAGGATCTTTGGCACCACTCAGCCTAACGACATAAACATCAATATCTTCATTATATAACTCTTCTCCCACCTTCAAGGTAGCGCTACTTCCAGCATTATCACTATCAAGAATTAATATCACTTTAGCATTTAACTTCTTAAGGGCCGCTATTTGATTTTTCGAAATTACCACGCCCATTAAAGCACAAACATTTTTTATTCCATTGACTGCTAGACTAATAGCATCCATATTTCCTTCAACTAAAATAATTTCTTTTTCTAATCTTGCACAATCCTTAGCATTATAATAATTAAATAAAATATTACTCTTTTTATAAATGATTGTTTCTTTCGAATTAATATACTTATTTTTTTCATCTTTTTGATACGCCCTTGCAGTATAACCCGCGAGATTACCCTGCATATCAAGTATTGGAATCATAATTCGATTCGTAAACATATCATAATAGTCAATGCCACTTTTATTAAGCAACCCAATATTATAAGCCGTATCTAAGTCACACTTTTTATTTTCTAAAAACTCACGCAATTTATTATCATTAAGCGAAAGCCCAATTTTAAATTCCTTGATTATTTTATCATCAATACCTCTTCCTTTTAAATAATTTTTAGCTTCAACTCCGCTTTGCGTTGCTAAGTTATTTTGATAAAACTTCAAAGATAAATCCATTATTTCAAATTCTTTTTTATATTTACTGTTACTATGGGTATCAATTGCATATTTAAAATCTAATCCAGCTTTTCCCGCGACGATTTTAATAGCTTCCATGTAAGAAACATTTTCAAACCTTTGCACAAACGAAAAAACATTGCCACCAGCATTACATACAAAACACTTAAAAATATTTAATTTAGTGGAAACGCGCATGCTTGGACTATGGTCATCATGAAATGGACAAATTCCCACATAATCACTTCCACTTTTATTAAGTGGGATATATCCAGATATTATATCAACAATATTTGCCTCATTACGGATATGATTTATTTCTTCTTCGCTTATATATGCCATTTTATCCCCTACAACCTTATATATTACGTTTCAAGGGCAAATTTCCTTTTTTTTATGCCAAAAAAGTTCAAAAAAGCTCAAATTTTATCAATTTTTGCTATTTTTGAACTAAAAATCCATTGTTTTTGCATATTAAATAAATCACAAGTAACTAAATATAAATAATCAAAAGATGCATTAATTTGGATTTTACTACCTTTAGTAAACGATGTAATCTGAAAAAGCTCATAAGTATATTGGTATCCATCCTTTACTAAAATAATTTTATCGCGAATATCTAAATAGAATAAATCATTAAATAAAGCGTTAGGGCCAATGCCAGAATGACCACTAATCACCATAGGACCATTATCGCGGAATGATACTTCATGAATTTCCAAACCTTCATCTAAAGTTTTGTCTAGGTAAAGATTGATATCGAGAGATATCTTATCTATTTTCAAAGCCATAGGATAATCTTTTAATTCAATATCATCTCTTTTTTTATTCATATCATTTATCTTTGTATGAACAACGATAAATAGTACCATCCCCAAAAATACACTATATCTTTTTAAGGAGTGCAAAACCTAATCCCAAGAGAAAAATAATTACTACTGATCCAACCAAAGTATCTTTCACCTCAATAATTACCTGTTTTTCTTCTTCGACATCGTCTGGATTAACAACTACAATTTCATTTTTTTCAATAATAGGTTCATCTATTATTGGTTCTTCCTTTTCTAAAGGGGTTTCATCTATTTTTACCTCTTGGTCCTCATTTGCAATTATCCGATCTTTTAATGTAATTTGAATTGTTTCTTGATTATTGATAGTAATTTCTTTTGCTAAATCTTCGTAATCAAGATTCCCTTCCATTTCAATATTTATTGATTCCTCAAAAGTTTGATAATTAATTAATCCTTCTTCATTAGAGCAATATTGTTCTTCATTTACTTTTATACAAACATCAGACAACTTTTTTAAACGCTCATCACTTATTGCCAATTTTAGATTTTTTTGACCGACCACAACATTAAGTATGTATTCTTTAGCTCTGGTAGACGGATAATGTAATAAATAATTAGTTCCGTCCGTATAAAGATTATTAGTATATGCTGGTGTCGGTTCTCTTCTTTTTAAAATTAACTGATGAGCTCCTTTATCACCAACTACTTTCAATGAATTATTTTCAATAAAAGCCTGTAGTTCCTCACTTGCATCTATTTCAAAAAAACTTAAATACTCATCAGTATATTCATAAAGTTCCCCAGGATTTTGATACACAGTTTTTTTAATAAACTCCGGGCCATCATAAATATCATAAATTTTTTCTTTGTACTTCTGATAATTTAATTCACTTTCAAGATTTTTTATACAATATTTAAATGTCATTTCTGGATACAATTTTTCCCACAAAAGGCGATGGGCCCATCTCCGATAATCACTATCAGAAAAATAAATATTAGACGGGGTTAAATATTGGATTTCTTCGGGAAAAGGGCTTTCCTCAAAACTAATTAAATGATAATCATCCCAATTGGTATTATATTCCTTAGCAACATTTAAAAAAAATGCATCGCGAAAACCATATTGAATAAAATAAGTTGGATAAGCATTATTTTGGTCGTCACATATCATATACGCCGTACTTCTAAAAGACACCCTACTACTATCTAGGGCTTGCACATTCTTATAAAATCCCACCGCAAAAGTCAAAAGCAAAAATATAATTTTTTTCACATTACCTTTCCACATGTGATTTAAGCACAAAAAAACTCGCAAAAAATTAAGAATTTAATTCCTATTTTACGAGCATTTAAAATATATCAAATATTTGCTTTTTTGTAAATATTTATTAAAGCATTTCTACTAAATTATTTTCTGTTTTTCCAACAATAAAGCGATCAATTAAGGGACTTAGAAAACTTACAATCCCTAGCGATAAATAAACTCCCAAATTAATATCGATAAAAGAAAAAGCAAAAGTTAAAACTCCAAGAAGTAGTCCATAAATGTATCGCCCACCGCGAGAATAAGGAGTATAAATCGAAATATTACTTAAAAATACAAAAGCAAAAATAACATTATTATTTAAAAGCAAGTCTTGATTAGTCGTCCCCGTAACAAAAATCGTTATTAAAGCAAATAAATAATAACTACTGAATGCCATCAAGGGAATTTGTTTTTTATACATTACATTAAAAGATAATACTCCTAAAGATATTAAAGATACCACCAGACAAGTATTACTTATTCCTCCGTATCCTTTTCCAATCAAATAATCAAGCAAGGAGTAACTATGTTCTACACTATTTTCTAAAACATTAAAAAAATGATAATCCTTGATTAATATTGCAATAGCGATTGCAATAATCATAAAAATTGGAACAATGTTAAACTTCCATTTTTTATAAAAAAAATTTAAAATAATCATTAAAATAAGATATCCTAAAAGATTAATATTGGGCATCACAATTAAACTGATTAACAAGTTACTTACTAGCAAATATCCTATAAATTTTTCATGATTAATTTTACTAAAAACCCAAGTAACTAAAACGCTAATTAAAACTAATAAAATTGGTTTAAACATTTCCAATAAGGATATATACTCTGCAAGATATAGCTTAATACCATTTTTATAAAATCCCCAGCAAATAAATGGAAGCATTAGCAAAATCATCACTTTATTTAAAGTATTATGATGATGATCACTATGTAAATAAACTCTACTCATATTCACCTCTTAGAAAACGTCTTAAATTAATATGACTTGGGCAAATGTAACTGCACAGACCGCAATCAAGACAATTATTAGATATTTTATGACTACTCATTACTTTTCGAGGATTAACCTTCACCGGACAAACTTTCAAACAAA
Organism: Bacillota bacterium; assembly: GCA_015059375.1. Classification (GTDB taxonomy): domain Bacteria; phylum Bacillota_I; class Bacilli_A; order RF39; family UBA660; genus UBA6448. Next base: position 11,048 of record SVAN01000019.1, read on the forward strand.
GTCCACAATTAATACAATTTTCCTCTTTAACGACCTTTTTAGGAATAACAACAACACCTAAAGTATTTCTAGTTACAACGCTTTCATTGATATCGCACTCATGTCCCATCATAACTCCATTTAAAATATAAATATTTTCTTTTCCTTTAAGCTTACTAACGTTATCAACTACATCTTTTATTAAAGTTCCGACTTTTACTTTAACCACACCACTGCGACTCACACTAGGACCAGAAATCGTTATAAACGTTTCTAATGCACATTTATTATATTTAATTGCATTATACATATCCAAAAAAGTGCTGGCATCAATAACTAGACTATCTAATTCTTTCAAATGCAAATGTTCTAAAAGAAAATATTCTTTCCCTAAAAGATATTTATCATCAACTAACGTTAAAGTTATATTTGGATAAGTACCAATTTTTGACAAGTACATTTCGACATTTCGAGTATCATTATTTTTAATAGCAATAAGCGTATTTTCAATATGAAAGGTTGAAGATAAAATATCTGCCATTTCTAAAATCTCTTTACTAAAGGCATTAATTATGTATGGGTTATTAGCAATATATGGCTCATCTTCAAGTCCGCTAATAACTAGATTATTAATTTTTTTGCTTTCTAAAATACTAGCAATATATTTAAAATAATATTCATAAAGTTTACTAACAATTATTTCTTTATCATATTTTGTTTCCTTTTTGCGAATATAATTTTTATTTTTCTCTTTAAAATCATTTTGTATTACTAAGCAATCAGTCATTACTCCATCTAAATTTTTCTTACTTATACTGACGGCATTTCCCGAAATTGGGCTAATAACTTTATTTAAATTATTTTCAATAACTATTTGGCCTTTTAAAACGGCGTCCCCCTTTTTAACCAGTGTTTTATAGTTTTTTTTAATTGGTAAATATATTTCATCGGGATTTAAATATTCTGTAATCTGAGTATTGAAAACAATTGATATATCTTTTTTTAATTTAATTAATTTTCTCATTGTTACCTCTTAAAAATTATACTATACTTATATTTAAAATCCTAGAGCAATATCAGAATAATTTGGTTCCATTTTTTATTTAGCATTCATTTCTTCTAAATATTTTTTTAGTTCTTCAGCTACTTTGACTGGAATAATACTTGTTAATTCTTCAGTAGAGGCTTCCTTAATTTTTTCTAAACTTCCATACTTTTTTAAAAGTTCTTTCCGTCTTTTTTCCCCTATTCCATCAACATTTCCTAAAATGCTACCTAACGCCCCTTTACTACGAATTTGTTTATGATAGTTAATTGTAAAGCGGTGAACCTCATCTTGAATCCTTGTTAGATAATTAAAAATATCAATTTCGCTTGTTAAATCAATTTCTTTCATCAAAGTTCCGTCAATCAAAGTTTTAGTCCGGTGATGGTCATCTTTTTTTAAACCACAAACAGGAATATTGATATTTAACTTTTCTAGTGATGATTTACAAGCATTAATTTGATTAATACCACCATCTACAAAAATCAAGTCTGGCATTGGTTTCTTTTCAACAAGCAAACGAAAATAACGGCGATAAATTACCTCTTCCATCATGTGATAATCATCATTTTTATCAAGCGATATTTTAAATTTTCGATAATCATTTTTACTCGGTTTTCCATTTTTAAAAACAACCATCCCGCTTACCGAAAAACTTCCAAAAAGATTTGAATTATCAAAAGTTTCAATTGTATTTAAAGAAGATATATTTAACAACTTTCCTAGACGATTATTTGCCTCAATAGTCCTTTTTTCATCTTGTTTAAAACTTTCAATCTCTCTTTCTAAATTAAGCTTAGCGTTCATATAACACATATTTAATAATTCTTTTTTCTTTCCTTTTAAAGGCGTAATAAAATTAATATTTAGTAAATCACTAAGTATCTCTTTATTAACTTCAGAAGTCGTTAAAATTTCCTTAGGTTTTTCATGACTTTGATAATAAGAATAAATATAAAGATTTAACTCTTCTTCCGCGGAAGCTACCATATTTATAATATTACTATGGCCTCCCAAAAGTTTTCCATTACGAATAAAAAAGATTTGCACAGACAAATAACCATTTAAGTGATAAAAGCTAATAACATCTCGATTAACAAAATCATGCAATTCTACTTTTTGTTTATCTAAAACAACTTTTATATAATTTAATTCGTTACGTAATTCTAAAGCTTTTTCAAAATTAAGATTTTGGGAGAGAATTTCAATTTTTTCCATGATCTTATCAATTAAAATCTTATCGTTACCTCTTAAAAATGATAAAATTTCATTTTCAATTTGCATTATCTTTTCTAAAGAAGGATTTTTAACACAATATCCTAAACATTCGCCAATATGATAGTATAGACATAGTTTTTTGGGATTCCCATCACATTTTTTCAAAGGATACAAACGATTAATCAAATTAACAATTCTTCGCGCAGCATATGCATTAGGATACGGGCCAAAAATTTGTTTTTTATCACTTCTTTTAATCGAAGTATATCTTGACACTTTTAAAGATGGATATGGCTTAGATACATATTCAATATAAGGATAAGTTTTATCATCCTTTAGTAAAATGTTATATTTTGGATCATGTTTTTTAATAAGATTTAATTCTAAAATAAAACTTTCCGTCTCTGTTTTAGTTACGATATAAGTAAAATGATCTACTTCACTAACCATTAAAGCTGTCTTGCCAGTAACTGTTCCACGAAAATAACTATGTAGGCGCTTATTTAAATCTTTTGCTTTACCTACATAAATAATAACCCCATCTTTATTAATCATTTGATATGATCCTGGTAAATGTGGTACTAACTTCAATTCATCTTTGAACATAACTACTTCCTTTATTGCTATTATACTACAATTTATCTTAAAAATAAGATATAATTATCTTCGGAGGCATTATGCTAATAAATAAATCAGAAATTACTATCAAAAAATCAAAATTTATTGGGTTATTGTATGATGTTAATAGCTTAGATGAAGTTAAAATAATTTTAGAATCATTAAAAAAGGAACACTCTAAAGCAAGACATATGCCTTATGCTTATATTATTGGCAATACCGCTAAAAAGACTGATGATAAGGAACCCCATAATACTGCTGGAATTCAAATTTATAATCAATTAATCATAAACAATTTAGATCATCATCTTTTGGTGATTATTAGGTATTATGGCGGTACCAAATTAGGTGCTGGAAATCTATTACGCACTTATTTATCATGTGCTAAAGAATGTATTACGCCAAAAAAATAGTGGATACTTTAGTAAACCACTATTTTTTTATTAATTATTGAATTGACTTAAATGTAGCTTTAATTTCATCTAAACCACGATAGCCAATTTCTCTTTCTTGTTCTAATCCATCCTTGAAAAAGACCAATGTTGGAATACTCATGATTCCAAATTTCTTAGCAATCTCTGGATATTCATCGACATTTACTTTATAAATATCAGTAAAGTCAATTTCATCTAAAACTGGTAATAACATTTTACATGGCCCACACCAATCTGCATAGAAATCTACAATACAAGTTTCTTTTGCCACAATGTCATAAAAATCAGTTTCTTTTTCTAAATGTTTTATCATGAATAATCCTTTCTACGATGCTACTACTACATTTGGCATCCGCATTTTACCACTATTAATCGCCCCTTGAACAACTTCTGCTTTTACTATATCATATTTAACAAGAGATCGAATAATTTCTAAGTTTGCCTCAAGCATATTACCATTTTCTTGATGCATTTTTACTTGTTCATATATTTCTTCAGAAGCGCTAATAGCTTTTCTAAATACATCATATACTACTGGTGTTCTTTGAACTATTTTAATTGTGAACTTACTTTCCATAACATGTTTTTGAGTTGCCGGATTTTGTAATAATACAAAAGCACCTACAAAAACAAACACAAGAGCTTCAACAGCACCTAAGATTGCCCCAATAATTTTTGATGGTAATTCTAAAACAATTGTCAATTTTACTAAAAGGTCTAAAATTCCAGAAAGATTAATCAAAATATTTAAGATGCAATATAATAGGATGAAAATAATTGCAAAGGCAATACCTTGATATAGTAGCAAATTCAATGAATAAAGTTCATTAAACGCTCCACCAAAATTGAAAAACGGCATAATCTTGATTAAAAGATCACCTAGATATCCTTTAAATTGATAAGCCACAATTACAATTGCCACCATGCCTACTAGTTGCACAAAACTTTTAATGGCTCCCTTTTTTAATCCGATTAATGTTCCTAAAATAATAATACCAATAGCACAAATATCAACTATACCCATTTTCTACCTCACTCTATTATTAATTATATTATAAGTTTCTGAAAAAATAAAGCAAATTATAAATTAAATGTCAAAATCACTTATTCGTAAGTGAAATCAATGTTAACATGTGATAAAATATGACTTGAGGTGAACCATGAACTGTATTGTCTTTAAATTAAGTGATAACCTAAAAAATAAATTTATTAAATTCTATGAACCATTTAAATGCGAGAAAAATCCTCCCTATTCGGTATTTCAAGCTAAAAATTACGATGTTACAATTACCTTATATGAATCGGGAAAAGTAATGTTTCAAGGCATTGGAGCGGATATAGAGGCAAGCATTTGGATTGATGCAGAACGAAGATTAAATGGCAAAACTATTACTACCGATCAAAAGAAAGAAAAAAAAGAAGTCGAAAAAGAAGAAAACTTTTTTCTTTACTCATCAACAATTGGCAGTGACGAAACTGGATGTGGTGATGCATTCGGACCAGTCGTAGTAGCAGCTACTTATGTTAGCAAAGAGAATATTGAATTTTTAAAATCACTAGGAGTTAAAGACTCAAAGCAAATAAATGATGACAAAATCAAACAAATCGCTCCAGAAATTATTAAAAACATTCCCTATGTTTGCTTTATTTTAAATAATAAAACTTATAACGAAAACTATCAAAATATTAACATGGTAAAATTAAAATGTATTTTACATAATAAAGTTCTATGTTCATTAATCGAAAAATACCAACCTGTATACACCCACTGCGTAGTTGACCAATTTGTTAACGAAAAAAAATATTATGAGTACTTAGCCGATGTGCCAAAGAAAGTAACAAACATTTCTTTTTATACCAAAGGCGAAAGTAAATGTATGGCTGTTGCAGCTGCGTCAATTATTGCTAGATATACGTTCTTATCACAAATGCAAAAATTAGAAAATGAATACGGATATTTACTTCCTAAAGGGGCTGGTTCTGTAGTGGATGAGCAGATCAAAAAAATAATTCAAGAAAAAGGCAAAGATTATCTCACTAACTTTGCCAAATTAAATTTTAAAAATTTTACTAAATAGATTAACTATTCACAAAATTCTAATGATATCAAATCAAGCATTACACTTTTATCTAATAATCCACTTTTTACTTTATAATCATAATCATTTAACCTGATTATGATTTTTTTTAATTCATTTAAAGTATATAAATCTTGATTATTCATATATGCATTCATCTGCCAATCTTCTTTTCGCAAATGATTTTGCAATGCTCTTTTATCAACCCCATTTTTAATCATATATAAGATTTCAAAATCCTTGGCTAACATAACCAAAACCATTGTGGGATCAATCTTTAGGATTTCGAAATTAGCACTTGCTTTATACGCTAGCTCTAAATCTCTATTAATTATTGCATTTATATAAGTATACACATTACTAGTAAGTGATGTCGAAACAATTTCCTTCAAATCTTTCACACTAAGACTTCCCGGCTTTAGTAATGTAAACACTTTTTCTAATTCATTTGTCATAATATCATAATTGACATAGGAATTTTCAACAATATAATTTGCCGTATCATAATTAGCTATATAACCTTTATTTTTTAATAGGTCCATACATTTATAAGTTAAATCTTTTTTATTTAGCGGTGGAATAATAATAACTTGACCAGTTTCGTGAATTTGCTTAAAAATTTTTTTCCTTTTATCAGGTTGTTCATATGAAATAAAAATAATCGTGCTAAGCTCACTAGGATTATTTAAATATTTTTCTAATATTTTAACATCTTTACTCACGTTTTCTTCATCATCAGAGTCTTTTTTTCCACTTTTGAAAAGACTATCAGATTTTACTATTATATATTTTTTTTCATTGGTTAAAGAAAAATAATTAGCTTCATTTATAACATCAATAATGGTATCAGTACGCAAATCATATTTTATTACATTCAAAGAATCTTGAATAATTTTTTCAACTTCATAATCAATCAATTTATAACTCTCACTAGCAATTAAATATGTATTCATAATCCAATTATACTATTTATTTTAAATATTGAAAAGGACCATCTTCTGGTCCATCTATTTAAACATTATTAACAATGTATTATATTCTATGCTAAGCAAATAATTATGATAATTATTAATTAATATCCTATTTTTTTCTTAATTTAATAACCGAAATGATTATTAAGACAAGCCCCACAAGATACGACGGCCAAAAGATAAAAGAATACAAATAAATACTATCGATAAATGCACATAACCCATAAGACTTTTCACAAGCAGCAAAACATAAACCTCCAAAACCATTTATTGAATCATATATGCCCGCTACCAAAGGAATAGTAAATGGAACCATGCCACCAATTAACAAGATTATCCAAATTATTTTCTTTTTCATCCTTCTCACATCCTCAACAATAATATTTTATCACACTAATTCATATTCTCTTACAGCAATTCTATCATCAGAACAATATTCTATTACAAATTTGTTTTCTCTCTTGCATATTAATATTCCTATTGTATTATTGTTACTTACTTCTTTTATATTTTTATCAATATAATTCATATACTTTTGAACTTGTGAAATATATTCCACTTTAAACATAGTTATTTTTAATTCTACAACTACATAACAATTGTATTTTATATTAAATAGCAATAGATCAATATGATGATTTCTATCTCCTATTTTAATTTTGTACTCACTACCTATAAAACTAAATGAATTGCCTAATTCTCTCATAAATGATTCAACATCTTCTAATATTAAATTATGCAATGCTTTTTCAGTAATTATTTCTATGTTTTTCCTATTTCTGACTAATATAGGATTTGGCAGGAGGTCTTTTACTTCTATCTTGTCATTAAATATTAATTTATTTCTAGTTTCAATAGGTATTCTTTCATATTCGTTATTACGAATTTTTTCTCTTAATAAATCACGTCCAATATTTTGTTCTCTACAAACATTAATATAATATCTTATTTCATCTATATTTTTTAATGATAATAATTCAACATAATGACTCCATGACAATTGTGTCGCAAGCTGCGACACTTTTTCATCACTAAACATATTATAGAATTGTTTCATTCTAAATAATGTCCTTTTATTATATTTTTTTCCTACTTCAACAACCAATTTTTTAGAGTATTCATCTATAATATTATCCCCATATTTTCCACCAGCTTCATATAATAATTTACCTATTTCAAAATATGTGATAACTTTACATCTTTCTTTTGAATAGTCTTTTACTTTTAAATATACTTCGTTATCTATTATTTTGTTCTTTATTTCATTATAATAATTCAT
>SVAN01000020.1 GCA_015059375.1 Bacillota bacterium
AAAATATGATAAGTACAAGTAGTCATAATGATTGGCAGTCAGATAAATATAGAACCTATTCTATCTCTGGTAATCGCGGAAAAGATGCTAACTATCAAGGTAAATGTTATCCTGAATTAGCACCTAAATTGTCATTTTGGAAAATATGGCATGATAATATTGGAAAAATATCTGAAGAAGAAAATAATAGATATTATGTTCAAGAATATTGGAATCAAGTTTTATCAAAATTAGATCCTGAAAAAGTTTTTAGGGAGCTTGATTATTCTGTTCTACTATGTTATGAACCAAATACAGAATTTTGTCATAGACATATTGTTGCAGCTTGGTTTGAAATTTTGTTAGGTATTAAAGTTCCGGAAATGAAAGCAAAAGATTATCAAACAGAAGAAACAGATAGACCAGAATACATTAAACAATATTTAGACGATGCTATGAGATTAAATAGGAATATGCGTGGATTTAAATCATTAAGAGCATTATATTTGTTTGAAAAGGGAGAAAGATTAGAGGCCAAAGCAGATGAATTAGAAGAAAAAACAGGTAAGTGCTATGATGGTTATAGACAAACAGCTTGTTTCTTAAGATGCGATGCCGATATGGCAGAAGATGAATATAGAGAAATACATCGCCAAAAGGTATTAAATAAGACAAAATAAAAAGATTGGAGGTTTTGAATGAATAATATAGATACATATAAAGAAAAAATATTAATTAACTATTTATTAATGCTTATTTCCTCCAAAAAATATAAAGAACATAAAACGCTATGTTATTGTAGAGAATGTGGTAAAGTTTCTATTATACAAAAATAATAAAACACCCTAATTTAACAGATTACAATTTATTAAGCAGATAGAAATATCTGTTTTTTTCATGTATCTTTCCTAAAGATTGCTAGCCTTTGTAAGTGTCTAGGATTTTTAGTCGATATAACAAGTTCAAGATTCTTAATAGTAAAGAATCCATGATGATTACCATTTCTACTAATAAATTCTATTCTAATTTTAGGCTTAAAAATATCCTTCATAAGAAAGTTGCGTCATTAATCACTATTTATTGAAAAAATGTCAAGTAAAGTAGATATTATAAGGAAAAAATGATATAATTAAGGTGTTAAAAAAAACTTGAAAGTAGAGATAAATGATTGTGAAAAAAATTTTTGAAAAACACGAGACGTTATTTTGTATGTTATTAATTGTATTTTACATAGTAATAAATTCATTTTGCATTCAAAACTTTGGCTTAGTAGATTATAGAAGCGTAATTATAAATACTATTTATTCTTTTCTTTTAATTTTATTAATGGTTTTCCTTAAAAGAACTCGATATTATGGATTAATCAAAGTAACAAATATTAACAAATATCTATATTTTATTCCGTTATTATTAATTGTTTCAGTTAATCTTTGGAACGGTATTAATATTAATAATTCTATAAGTGAAATGATTTTTTATATCTTAAATATGATTAATGTTGGATTCATAGAAGAAATTATTTTTAGAGGTTTTTTATTTAAAATGCTGGCAAAAGACAACATTAAAAGTGCAATTATTATAAGTGCTCTAACTTTTGGGATAGGTCATATATTTAATTTGTTTAATGGTGCAGAGTTATTTCCGACGCTAATGCAAATATGTTATGCAATTTCAATTGGCTATCTATTTGCTATTATATTTTATAAAAGTAAATCACTTATTCCTTGTATAATAACTCATTGTTTAGTGAATTCGCTTTCTATATTTAATGTTGAAAATTCAACGCCATTGTATATTTCTGAATTATTTTTAATAATAGTACCGGTTGTGTATGCAATTTATATAAATAAGACAATAAGATAATGCAAGCTTTATAACTATATTACGTTTAAATTAAGGGTGATAAAAGGAATATTTAATTGAATTTATTTTAGAATTAGTTTTAGATGGTGGATTAGAAGCAACCAAAAGTAGTAAGATTCCTAAACCAATAAGATTAAGCGTTGGTGGAAGTAAAATAATTAACATAGAAGGGGAAAATGATGAAATATTAAGTATGCCAAATTATTCTATAGTTTGCTTTTTTGTATGAAGCCAAAGTAAAAGACTCTATATATTCTAAAAAAAATAAATATGATATAATATAAAAAGTTGTTAAAAATATTATATTATTAACCAATATTATTGTTATTTTATATAGAACAATTGGTTGGGAAATAAAAGGAGAAATATGATAGATAAACAAGTGTTAATTGATTTACAAAAAAAGATTTTAGAAATTGGGAGGTCACTTTGACATTGATGATTTAATTGAGAAGTGTAATCAGATAAAAGAAGAAATGCTAAATCCAGATTTTTATAATGACATAAAAAAATCTAGTGAAGCCACGATTGAATTAAGCGGATTAGAAAAGAAAATAAAAACTTATAATGAACTAAAAGCAAGAATTGACGCCGATTTAGAATTGCTTGAGTTAGTAGAGCCATCGGAAGTTGATGAATTAACAAAGATAATTGAGGAAGTCGAATTGCAAACTTTTTTAAATGGTCAATATGATAGCTTAAATTGTTTTTTAGAAATTCATGCTGGAGCCGGTGGTACCGAAAGCTGCGATTGGAGCGAAATGTTACTTCGTATGTATGAACGTTTTTGTGAAAAAAATGGCTATAGATATGAAGAAATCTTTACACAACAGGGTGAGGAAGCAGGCCTTAAATCTGCGATGATTAAGATTAATGGTCTCAATGCATTCGGGTATCTAAAAAACGAAAGTGGGGTGCATCGTTTGGTGAGAATATCTCCGTTTGATTCTAATGCTCGTCGGCATACTTCATTTGCGTCCGTAAATGTTACCCCTGAGTTTAAAGTAATTGACGATGTTGAGGTGCAAGAAAAAGACTTGAAAATAGATGTATTTCATTCCTCGGGAGCGGGAGGACAATCTGTAAATACGAGTAATTCTGCCGTAAGAATTACCCATCTTCCTACAAAAATTGTTGTTAGTGTTCAAAATGAAAGAAGTCAGTTAAAAAATAAAGAAATTGCTTTAGCAATATTAAAAAGTAAACTTTATGCGCTTGAGCTTGAAAAACATGAAAATAAGCTAAATTGTTTTAAAAAAAATGATAGTATTAATTTTGGTAGTCAAATTCGCAGTTATATTTTAGAACCGTATAAATTAATTAAAGATAATCGTACTAATTATGAAAGCGGTTCACCAGAAAAGATTTTAAATGGAGATATTATAGATTTGCTTGAGTATAATTTAAAAAATATTAAATAAAATTAAATGGGGGTTTATGAATTATACAATTTTAATAAATAAAGAAAAACCATTGGATAGTTCTTATGTTCCCAAAAGACTGGTTTTTTATTCTGAATATAATGGGAAAAAAATAGACCCTAATTATAACACTTTATTAAACAAAAAAGTGTTATCAGCATTTAGAAAAATGCAAAGAAAGGCTATTATAGATGGGAAACGAGAAGGCTATTCTCAAGGATTTTATATTATAATTGATTCAGCTTATCGCTCATATGAATATCAAAAGAAAATTTTTGAAAAAACTTTGGAAGAGCGTGGAGATGAAGCGTATGGTTATGTAGCCGTGCCTGGAACATCAGAACATCAAAGTGGATTGGCTATTGATGTCGCGCTTTATTGCGATGGTATATATACAGACGTTTTTGATGATAGTTATCCAGAAATAAGATGGTTACATAAAAATGCCTTTCGTTTTGGTTTTATTTTAAGATATCCAAAAGATTGTGAAGAAATCACTGGATATAAATATGAGTGTTGGCATTTGCGATATGTATCTCCGAAAGTATCACGATACATGCATCGCAATAATATAAAAACTTTGGAAGAATATCATTATCTGACTCACAGAGGTCAAAAACCAAAAATAAGATTTAAAGATCAAAATAATTAATAAAATAAATTATTGATATTTTGAACATATTTGGTATTATATTTAAGATGTTTATGAATGAGGTTATTAAATATTTACAAAGTAAAATTACTGCGCATGATAAAGTAATAGTTGCTTGTTCTGGTGGTTCAGATTCAATGGGATTACTTTATTTATTAATATCTAATTTTAATAAAAATAATATAATTTGTGCTCATGTTAACCATAATGTTCGCAAGCAAAGCCAAAAAGAGTATAAATACGTAAAATGTTTTTGTGAAGAAAATGGTATCCTTTTTGAAGGAACGAAATTAGAAAAGATTGTAAAACATAATTTTGAAGATTATGCCAGAAAATTTCGATACCAATTTTTTGAAGATTTACTAAAAAAATATCGTGCTAAATATATTATTACAGCGCATCATGGAGATGACCAAATTGAAACTATATTAATGCGTATTACTCGTGGAAGTAATTTATCTGGATATGCGGGCATTAAATTAGAGGACGGTCAATATTTAAGACCATTTTTAACAGTATCAAAACAAGAAATACTTGATTATGTAAAATGTAATCGGATTAATTATTATGAAGATTATACAAATCACCACGATAAATATACGCGTAATAGGTATCGCCATAACATTATTCCTTTTTTAAAAAAGGAAGATAGAAATATTCATCAAAAATATTTAAAATATAGTAATGAATTGATGCTATATGATGAATTTCTTTTAAAGTATGTTAAAGATAATAATTTCCTTAAAGATAGTTATGTAGATTTGGCAGCGCTTCAAAAAGAACATATTTTGGTGAAAAAAAAGGTTCTACAGATGCTGGTGAAGAGAATTCAACGTGAAGATATTCTAGAAATAAGTGATAAAAATATTGAAAATATGTTAAATATCATAAATTCATCAAAAAGTAATAGTAAGATTGATTTGTCAAATGGTTATATTGCTAAAAAAAGTTATAATAAGTTTGAAATAGTAAAAAAAAGCGAAATTACTGACTATGAGGAAATTTACAATAATTGCTTTGAAAATGAAGAGTATGTAATAACGTCTGTTGCTAATTCTACCGAAAAAAGCAATTGGCTATTAAGACTACATTCTTCGGAGATTAAATTACCATTAATTGTTCGCAATCGTCGGTATGGAGATGTTATAATGCTAAAAAATTCTGGGACAAAAAAAATAAAGGATATATTCATTGATGAAAAAATTGATGTGGATAAAAGAAAAAGGTATCCAATCGTTGTGGATAGTAATGGAACTATTCTTTGGCTACCAGGTTTAAAAAAAAGTAAATTTGATAAAGAAAATAATGAAAAGTGTGATATAATACTTTTTAGTGAAAGGAAATAGAGAATGAATAACGCAAAAAAGAATAACACAGTAAAGAACGCAGGACCATATATAATATTGTTTTTAATTATATGTGGAATTTTATTTATCCTTAATATGCAAGGAAGCAAAGTTAATGAACTCGCAACAGGAAAACTTATTAGTGCTTTAGAAAATAATAAAGTAACAGAAATTACAATCACTCCAAAGAGTAGTGAGTCAGTATATTATGTTGAAGGTAAATTGAACGATTACAAAGATAATGAATCATTTAAAACCTTGGTTGTTGAAGCAGAAATTGATACAATTACTGCTTACATAAAAACTAATGATATAGCTAAATATGATACAAATAAAGATCCAGGTTCATCAACAATTTTATACTTGGTTGTTAATGTATTACCTTTAGTGGTTATGGTTGCATTAGCGTATATGCTTTTTTCAAAATTAGCAAATTCAAATAAAAATTCTGTTGATTTTGGTAGAAGTAAAGCAAAACTTAGTGATGATAATAATAAAAAGTCTTTTAAAGATGTGGCTGGATTAAAAGAAGAAAAAGAAGAAGTTGAGGAGTTAATTGATTTTTTAAAGAATCCTAAAAAATTCCAAAAACTTGGTGCAAGAATACCTAAGGGTGTACTACTAGTAGGGCCTCCAGGAACCGGTAAGACTTTATTAGCGAAAGCAATTGCTGGTGAAGCAAATGTTCCATTCTTTTATATAAGCGGTTCCGATTTTGTTGAATTGTTCGTTGGGGTTGGAGCATCTCGTGTGAGAGATATGTTTAAAGAAGCCAAAAGAAGCGCTCCTTGTTTAATTTTCATTGATGAAATCGATGCAGTTGGTCGTCAAAGAGGTACCGGCCTAGGTGGAGGTCATGATGAACGTGAACAAACACTAAATCAACTTCTTACAGAAATGGACGGATTTGGAGCAAATGAAGGAATTATCATTATTGCTGCGACCAATCGCCCAGATGTACTAGATCCTGCATTGTTAAGACCGGGAAGATTTGATAGACAAGTAACTGTTAGCTTGCCAGATTCTCAGGAAAGGGAAGCAATATTAAAAGTCCATGCTAAAAATAAAATATTAGCTGAAGATGTTAAAATAAAAGCTTTAGCTGCAAGAACTCCAGGATTTTCTGGGGCTGACTTAGAAAATTTATTGAATGAAGCAGCATTATTAGCGGTTCGGAGAAATAAAGACTGTATAACAATGGACGAGATAGATGAAGCGACTGATAGAGTTATTTTGGGCCCAGCAAAGACTACTCGGAAGATTACTGAAAAAGAAAAGAAACTTGTTAGTTTACATGAAGCTGGACATGCGGTAATTGGTCTTAAATTAGAAGATGCAGAAGTTGTTCATAAGATAACAATAATTCCACGCGGTATGGCTGGAGGTTATACTATGATGTTACCTAAAGAAGAAAAAATATCTGTAATGACTAAAACAGAAATTCTTGCTAAAATTACAGGATTATTAGGTGGTCGCGTAAGTGAAGAACACTTTTTACACGAAATGTCGACCGGAGCATCAGATGACTTTAAACGAGCAACTAGACTTGCAAGAAGTATGGTAACAGAATACGGCATGAGTGAACTCGGCCCAATGCAATACGAAGAGTCAGGGAAAGATGTTTTTTTAGGCAGAGATTATACAAAGAATCGTGATTTTTCTGATCAAGTAGCTTTAGAAATTGATACAGCTACAAGAAAAATTATTGATGAATGTTATCAAAAAGCTAAGAAAATAATTACTGAAAACGAAGGATTAGTATCTTTGCTTAGTGATGAATTAATGAAATACGAAACTTTAACTAAAGAACAAATTGATTCACTTGTTGAAACTGGTGAAATTATTCCGGAAAATGATTTGGAAGAAAAAAGTGATACATCGATAGATAGCCTAAAAGAAAAAGCTAAAGAGTTAAAAATAAAAGGCTATAATAAAATGAACAAAAAGGAACTAGAAGATGCTATAACTGAAAGTGAGGAAAAATAATGTTAGAGACTATATTATTAATTGTATCAGTACTTTTGATTGTAATAGTTTTATTACAAAGCGGCAAGGCTAGTAGTGCTGGTAATATTATAACCGGAGGTAATGAAGCGTTATTTCAAAATATGAAGGAACGAGGAGCGGAATTATTTATAAGCAGATTTACTTTGCTTTTAGGAATTGCATTCTTTGTTATATCATTAGTTATTTTTCTTAGTTAAGCGGCTTTAAGTCGCTTTTTAAATTGAAAAAAGTATTATCTTAATATATAATGAAATTATGAAAAATAGAAAAAATGGTTTTACCTTAATTGAAATGTTAGTTTGCATAGCAATTATTGCCGCTTTAGGCGTTATAGTAGGTTTGAGTGCGAATACAATTCTTAGTAATGCACGAAAAAGTGATTATCAGGAAATAATGACAAATGTTTTTGATGCCGCTAAAATATATGTTGAATTAAGTACAACGACTTGTAATCTTGATAGTGGCACAGAGTGTAATGTGACCATTGCAGATTTAATAAATAAAGGATTACTTGATAAAAACTTTTTAGAAAAAAACAATCCAATGTACGTTAATCGGAAGTTTAATTCAGTTGATGAGGTGAGAGTCTTTAAATATTTAGGAATTAAAGATGCTGAGATTGTTTGTATAACAAATAGTAGTTATAATCTTAAGGCTTCAAAAGTCGAAGATTATAATTTCTGGGGAGAGTGTTGACATGGAAAATAAAATATTAGAGGTTTTAGAAAAACAAAATAAAGGTTTAACTTTAATTGAAATAAACGATTTGTTGGGATTTACTTCAATCGAAGAGTATAAAGAATTACATCGCAATATATTTGAGCTTGTAAGTTTAGGGAAAATACATAAAAGTAAAAAAGATAAATTTATTCTTATGGAATTATGTAGTTCACTATTAACTGGTTACATTCACATTAATAAAAGTGGAAATGGTTTTGTGGATACCAAATATGATGAAGATACCTTTGTAGCTAGGGAAAATTTAAATGGCGCTGTTGATGGCGATTTTGTTGAAATCGATGTTCAAGGATCTGAGGGAATAGTTGTTAACATTTTAAAACGCGATTTATCAACTGTAGTGGGGGAGATTGTAAAAAAACGTGGAAAATTGGAATTTGCTCTAGACGATAAAAAGAAAAAAATTCGCGTAGAAATAACTCGTGATTCAATTAAAAGGTGTGTCGAAGGGCATAAAGTATTAGTTAAAATAATTAAAGAATTAAAAACTAATTTATATTTAGGTGAAGTAGTAAAAATTCTGGGCCATAAAAATGACCCTGGCGTTGATATCTTAACAATTGCTTGTTCACATGATATCGAATTGGATTTTTCTGATGCTGTTATGAATCAAGTTAATAACATTCCAATGGAAGTGTTACCGAGTGAATATACTAATCGTCGTGACTTAAGAGATAGAGTTATTTTTACTATAGATGGTGATGATACTAAAGATATTGACGATGCTATAAGTATTGAAAAAGATGGAGATAACTATATTTTAGGAGTACATATCGCTGATGTATCACATTATGTTAAAGAGGGAACTCCACTTTTTGATGCTGCCTTAGAAAAAGGAACATCATCATATTTGGCTGATACCGTTTTACCAATGCTTCCGCATGAACTATCTAACGGGATTTGTTCACTTAATGAAGGTGTTGATAGATTGGCCTTAAGTTGTGAAATGGTTATAAATCCCCATGGGCAAGTTATTGATTATGATATTTTTTCTTCGGTAATTAATAGTAAAAAGAAAATGACTTATAAGAATGTGAATCAAATTATTATGCAAGGTGCGATTCCTAGTGGGTATGAACGATTTATAGATAAATTGTACTTGATGCAAGAATTAGCACATATTTTAAGAGCGGCAAAAAACTCTAAAGGTTACATAGATTTTGGTTTAGATGAAGCAAAAATTATTCAAGATGAGTCAGGAAAGGCTATTGATGTAGTAAGAAGAGTTCAACTCGAAGGTGAAAAATTAATTGAAGATTTCATGATTGTGGCTAACGAAACAGTTGCCACTCATATTAGTAATATGGATTTGCCGTTCGTATATCGTATTCATGGCGAACCTCGTGCTGAAAAGATTGAAGATTTTTTGAATTTAGTTAAAATGATGGGATATAATTTAAATGTCGATACAAATAGTATAACGCCTAAAACGATGCAAAATATTCTAGCTGAACTTAAGGATAAACCGGGTTTTGAAATACTAAGTGATATGCTTTTAAGAAGTATGAAAAAAGCTATTTATAGTACAAATAATATTGGTCATTTTGGTTTGGCGAGTAAAATATATACACATTTCACCTCGCCAATTAGGCGTTTTCCTGATTTAATGGTTCATACGTTATTACATAAATATCTTTTTGAATATAAAGCTGACATAGATACAGTAAGATATTATGAGCAGACGCTTCCTAACATGTGTGAAATAGCTAGTGAACGAGAGGTAGCGGCTATAGAAGCCGAGCGTGAAGTTTTAGATATGAAAATGGCCGAATATATGGAGAGTCATATAGGTGAAGAGTATGATGGTATTGTTTCTGGTGTAACAAACTTTGGGCTATTTGTTGAACTACCAAATTTAGTTGAAGGATTAGTTCATATTTCAACTTTAAATGGATTTTATACACATGTCCCTGAACTTTTGTCTTTAGTAAGTGAGAATAATATAAAATATACAATCGGTGATATGGTGCGGATTAAAGTAGTCGGAGCTTCCAAGGCGGCAAAAACCATCGACTTTGAAATTGTAGGTAATAAAGATGGAAATAAAGAATAAGAAAGCTTATTTTGATTATTTTGTTGAAGACGAAATTGAGGGCGGAATTGTACTAACTGGTACCGAGATTAAGTCAGTACGTAAGGGGTCGGTTAATATCAAGGATAGTTATATTAGGATTAAAAACAATGAAATCTTTATTATAAATATGTATATAGCTAAATATGAGCGGGGTACTTATTTTAATCATGACGAGTATCGTGAAAGAAAACTTTTATTACATAAAAAAGAAATTAAGAAATTGCATGATCAAATATCACAAGATAGTTTCACCTTAATACCACTTAAAATATATTTGAAAAATAATAAAGCAAAAATATCGATAGGTATATGCAAAGGTAAAAAAACATTCGATAAGCGTCAAGAAATAAAGAAACGTGATATGTTAAAATCGAGTTATCAACATATATCGTAGGAAGGAATGTATGAAAAAATTAGATAAAAAATCAATTGCGATTATAGCGGGTATTGGTATAATACTGCTTACCATAGTATTAGTTTTTATATTACCCAAAGATAAAGAAAATCAGAATAGTAATCAGGTAAATAATGAAATCGATGAGAATCCTATTGAAGAAGTTGAAAAAAAAGTTACAATAGTTGATGCTGATTCTAATAAACGTCCTTTTGCTGTTATGATTAATAATTTAAACGAAGCTAGACAAATCCAATCCGGTCTTGATAAAGCATATATAGTGTATGAAATTATTGTTGAAGGGGGTATTACGCGTTTTTTAGCCTTATACCAAAATCCACAAGATTTGACCTTAGGTTCCGTTCGGAGTGCTAGACACTATTATTTAGATTATGTTTTAGAAAATGATGCTGTGTTTGTTCACTGGGGATATTCTCAACAAGCAAAAAATGATATTAAAACATTGAAAATTAATAACATTAATGGTTTAACATATGAAGGAGTATATTTTTATCGTGATAATCCGTTAAAACTTTCTAGTGAACATACAGGTTTTACCAATGCTGATTTATTAAATAAAGCAATGGAAAAATTAAAATATCGTCAAGATACTGACAAAGGATTATTGTTAAATTACAGTGCTGAATCTGTCAACCTCGAATTACATGGAGATAGTAGTGAAGCAACGACCGTTACCATGAGATATTCAAATTATATTAAAAATATGTATAGCTATGATGAAAACACCAAGCTTTATAAAAGATATGTCAACAATAATGAACATAAAGATTATGTTACTAAACAGCAAATAACAGCCAAGAACATTCTCGTTTATGAAGTCAATAATTATACGATTAGCGGAGATACTGCAGGCAGACAATTTTTAGAAAATATTGGTTCCGGAACCGGCTATTACATAACTGAAGGAAAAGCCGTTAAAATGCAATGGAGTAAAAAAGATAGAGCTAGTAAAACAATATATGAGTATGAAGATGGTACAGAGATATCCTTTAATGATGGCAATACATTCATTCAAATTATGCCAAAAACTGGAAAGTTGGTGATTGAATGATAAATGAATTAATTGAATTTATAAGGGATTATTATTTAGCAACAACTATTATTAGTATTATTTTAATTTTTGCACTAATTGGATATGTAGTTGATCATAAAAAAACAAAAGATATAAAAATTAAGAAGAAAAAGAAATCTCACAATAATCAGGTAGATAGCCCAATTGATACAATTTAGTATTTAAAGACCAAAACTATGGTCTTTTTATTTTCTGATTTTTTTGATATAATGGATTAAACCTCAAGGAGGGTATAAAAATGAATTTATCATTAATATGGAATATTATTGCGGATATAATAGATATCTGTTTATTATGGATTGCATTTTATTATATTTTAAAGAATGTTAGAAATAATATAAAAATGGTATTAATTGTTAAAGGCGTTGCTATTATTTTACTTGTTAAATTTATTAGTGATCTTTTGAATTTAAATACTGTTGGAGTTTTTTTAGAATACGCGATTCAATGGGGGCCGTTAGCATTAATTGTAATTTTTCAACCAGAAATCCGCAGTGTTTTGGAAACAATTGGTAGAACCCAATTATTAGGGAGACACAAAATATTAACTGTGGATGAAAGAGAAAAAGTAGTAAATGAGATTATGAAGGCTGTTGAATGGCTTCGTAAAAATAGGATTGGAGCACTAATTGTAATAGAACGCGAAGTTTCATTACAAGAGTACATCGAAAATTCTACAAAAATCTATTCAGATATTAATGCGTACTTATTAGAAACTATTTTCTTCCCTAACTCGCCACTACATGACGGAGGTATAATTATTCAAGGAGATAAAATTACTTGTGCAGGGTCAGTTTTTAAAACGAGTATGAATCAAAGTTTGTCAAAAAGATTAGGTACTCGTCATAGAGCCGCATTAGGTATATCAGAAGAGAGCGACGCTTTAGCGTTAGTAGTATCTGAGGAAACCGGTAGAGCGTCCATAGCAATGGACAGCGAGCTTCATTATAATTTAACAAACGAAGAATTTCGCTCTGTTTTAATGGAAGAATTAGGGCCGAAATCTGAGACGTTCTTTGCTTCAGATGCTAGTGAAAGCGAGGATGATGATAATGAGTAAGTTGTTTAAAGGGATATACCGCGTGGTAGATAAATTTGTCGTAGTGCCAATTAGTCGAGTTGTTTTCAATATTCAAGAAGTGTTAAAACGAAATGGTGGTTTTTTAGATAAAATATTGAATCGACCAACTTTTCTAATATATTTATCATTAATTTTAGCTGTAATTTGCTTTTTATTAATTGATTCTAAAGTTATAATGCTCGTGGAAAATAATGCTGAAGTAATTTCAAAGGTTCCTGTTGAATTAAAATATAATGAAGAAGCCTTTGTAGTAGAGGGGGCGCCAGAAACGGTTGATATAACATTGACTGGGCGAAAAAGCGATATTTATCTTGCAAAACAATTAGGTGAGTTTAAAGTCACATTAGATTTGACGGATTATTCTGCTTCCGATTCATCGCATAAAGTATATTTTACCTATTCTAAAAATATTGATAATTTAACCTATAAATTAGATCCTTCATATGTTTCAGTAATGATAAAAAACAAAGTAAGTAGTGTATCATCTGTAACATATGAACTTATTAATCAAGATAAATTAGATTCTAAACTAAGTGTTAAAAGTGTCACTTTATCAAAATCTGAAGTTGTGGTTAAAGGAAGCGAAGGCACACTAGAAAAGATTGCTTGGATTAAGGCTTTGGTTGATTTAGATAATCCGGATTTAACTGAAGCTGGATCCTATGATTTAGATAATGTTTTATTAGTGGCTTATGATAATACTGGTAAAATACTAGATAATGTTGAAATTGTTCCTAATACGTTGAGCGCTACCGTAATTTTGGATAGCTATTACACTAGTATTCCAATTGAAGTTAAGACAACCGGAAAACTTGTAGCAGGAAAAAGTATTGCTTCAATTTTGATTAATAATCAAAGCGATTACGCATTAACTGTATATGGAAATGAAGAAGATATTGCTGATATTAAGTCTATTCCTGTAACAATTAATGTTGATGGATTGGGAGCAGAAAGTGCCAAGACTTACACTGTAACGCTAACCAAACCATCTGGAGTAAGATATATGTCAACAAGTACAGTAAATTTGTCGTTAACATTTGGAAATGAACAACAAAAGACAATTGAGATTACTGATATTAAAACTCCAAACTTGGATAGTTCATTAGATCCGAACTTGGTAGGAACGTCTAGTATTGAAGTTATATGTAAGGGCGTATCATCTGTGCTTGATGATATCGAAGCATCGGACATTAATGCATACGTAGATTTAACTGGCCTAGGAGTTGGAGATCACGAAGTCGAAGTTAAAATAGATAATACTAATCCGTTAGTAACATATGTTGTTTCATCAACAGTAAAAGTAAGAATCACAAAAAAATAACCGCTTTTAGTGGTTATTTTTCATGTCCATCAAAATGAGTGAACAAAACTCCGATATTTATTAGCCCGCATATACCGACAATTGCATAAATAATTGATGGTAGGACAGAAGCTTCAGCAAATAATGATTCAACTAGATTGAAGTCGAAGAAGCCGATTAATCCCCAGTTGATGGCTCCGATAATAGTAAATATTAGAGTTACTTTTTGAAACGTTTCCATACTATTCCTTTCTATACTTATAGTATTAACTAAATTTCCAATTCTATTCATGAATATTTTGGATTGATAAAAATATATTTAAATAGAAAAGGAAAGTGAGATGTTATATGAAGAAAATAATGGTATTTTTACTATTGATGTTCTTTTTAGCGGGTTGTTCTAAAAAGGATTCTCTCAATGTGAAAAATGAATTTGTAAACATGGTAAATCATACTAAGTCATATAAATTAGTTGGGAAAATGGAACTTATAGGGGATGAAGAAACATTTAATTATACAATTGATGTCAGTTATCTTGAAAAAGATTATTACAAAGTCGAAATGGTTAATACTACCAATGAACATAAGCAAATAATATTAAAAAATGATGATGGACTTTATGTTGTAACGCCTTCGCTGAATAAAAGCTTTAAATTTGAAAGTACATGGCCAGATAATTCGTCCCAGGCATATATTTTAGCTTCTTTAGTTAAGGACATTGAAAAGGATACAGAATCGACGGTTAATGCCAATAATGATGGATATATAATTCAAAATAAAGTAAATTATCCTAACAATGATGATTTAAAATATCAAAAGATTTATTTGGATAACAAATTAAATATTCAAAAAGTTGAGGTTTATGGTGATGCTGATTTACCAAAAATAAAAGTAGTTTTTGAAGACGTAGATTTAAAGGCTGGACTTAAACCCAAAGAATTTGAGTTAAGTAATTTTGTTACAAGCAATGAATGCAGCGAAGAAAACTGTAAAACAGAGCAGACATTAAGTAAAATTGAAAGCGCAATATATCCATTATATATGCCTGCTAATACGTATTTAAGCTCATCTGAAGTAATTACAACTGAAGATGATAGTCGAGTTATTCTGACTTTTTCCGGCGAAAGGAATTTCGTGATTGTAGAAGAAAACGCTTCAATAAATGAATCTCATGAAGTAATTCCAGTATATGGTGAACCTCTAATGCTAAATGATACGATAGCAGCTTTATCCAACAATTCGATGTATTGGACATCTAATTCTATTGATTACTATATTGTAAGCGATGATTTATCGGTTAGCGAAATGGTCTTCATAGCTAGCTCATTAGGTAACGCACAAGCGACAATTGCTCCTAAATAAAATGGACTAGCTCCATTTTTTCTTTTATAAGCTTTTTATTGCCAAAAATTAATAAAATATTATATAATATGTAACGAAGGTGGTATTATGGCAAAAAAAGAAAAAATAAAAATGCAAAATTCAGAAAATGAAGATATTGTTAAAAGGTTCTTAATTTTATTAGTAGTAATTGTAGTAATAGTTTTAGGCATATATTTTGTCTCTAAAAGTTTGGTAAATCGAAGAAATTCTGAGGCTAAAACTAATGATATTACAGCAGGCGTTATTAATTATGATATAGCTACTGTGGGGACGCTTCTGAATAGACCATATAACGAATATTATGTTATGGTATATAACTCTGAGGATACAGAGGCGGTATTTTACTCTTCTTTAATAACAAATTATCAAAAAAAACAAGAGGCATTAAAAATTTATTTTTGTGATTTAAGTAATTTGTTAAACAGCTCTTATGTTGCGGCTGAAGGTGAAAGTAATCCTAAAGCAAGCACAATAGATGAACTAAAATTTGGTAAAATTACCTTAATTAAAGTAAAAAAAGGCAAAATCAATAATTACATAGAGACCGTAGAAGCAATAAAAGATGCTTTACAATAAATAGATGGAAGTAATACTTCCATTTTTTTATACAGTTTGATAAAATATTAATGGAGATTAAAATGGAGAAAAAGGGTTATAGTTTAGTACATGTTATTATAATAATAGTTGTAACCTCAATAATTTCTGGTATTACAACGGGCGTGATTTTTACAAAGAGTACAACAAATGATAGAGGGATTAATTATTCTAAATTAATTGTTGATGAAAATGTGCAAGAGTTTTTAGATATATATTCAGAAATTGTTTCAGAATACTATGAAGATGTAAATAAAAATGAAATGATTGAAAAAGCAATTGATGGTATGATGGAATATTTGGATGAAACTTATACAACTTACTTAGATCAAAATGAAGCTGACGTACTTATGGACCAATTAAATGGCACGTACGAGGGTGTTGGAATAACTATTAAAGAAAGAAAAGTAATAAATGTCCTTAAGGATTCTCCGGCGGAAAAATCTGGAGTTTTATCCGGAGATGTTATAACTGAGGTAAATGGCGTAAGCGTTGTAGATAAAACTGGCGATGAAATAGTAGCTTTAATTAAGGAGAATTCTCAGAATGTTTCTCTTGAAGTTCTTAGGGGAGATGAAGCTTTGTTTTTTAATTTGGTAAGTGAAACTTTAAATGTGCCTAGCGTTTCTTACAATGTTGTAGAAAACACTCGAATTGGGAATTTAAAGATTAGCGTTTTTTCAAATAGCTTGAGTGAAGAAGTTAAACATGCTATAAATAAGTTGCTGGAGTCAGGTATTGAAAAACTAATTATCGATTTACGCGGGAATACTGGCGGGTATTTGGAACAAGCCTATAAAACGGCCTCGTTATTTACAAGTAAAGGAAAGGTAATATATTCATTAAGCGCCAAGACGGGGACTGAAACGTATACGGATAAAGATGACTCTAGTCAAAAGATTCCAATAGTAGTATTGGTTAATAAATCTACTGCTTCAGCAGCTGAAATACTTGCGGCCGCATTAAAAGATAGTTATGGTGCTAAACTTGTAGGAACTATAACATATGGAAAAGGAAAGGTGCAACACACGCATTCTTTAAGTGATGGCGGTTTAGTTAAATATACTTCATCTAAATGGTTAAGACCAAATGGAACTTGTATTGATGGTGTTGGAATAAAACCGGATTATACTATAGATAATGAGTATATATATGATGAAACTGATCCCGACAATCCAATAATAATTGATGTCATCGATAAACAAATGAGTAAAGCTTTAGAACTGCTTAGTTATTAAGCAGTTTTTAAATTGCTAAAATTTCTAAAAATAGATATAATAAACTAGAGGTTTTTATGAAAAAAGGAGAAAAATTAACGATTCACTGTTATAAACATAATGGTAAAATAGATCGAATAAGTGGAGAAGCTGTTGTACTAGAGGAAACGGATGAATATATTGTATGTGCTAATAATAAAGTTAAATTAACTGAAAATGATGGTAGGTCACATAGAACGAAAGAAACCGCCATATTGTTTTTTTATAAAAATGAATGGTTTAACATTTTGGCACAGCTAAAAAAATATGGATTATTTTATTATTGTAATATAGCATCCCCGTTTGTTTTTGATGGAAAAATAATAAAATATATAGATTACGACCTTGATTTGAGAATATTTCCAGATAACACATTTAAGGTTTTGGATAAAAATGAATATAAATATCATAAAATAACGATGAGATACTCGGATGAAATTGATACGATTGTACAAGACAGCTTGAATAGATTAATTAAAATGAAAGAAAATGGAAAAGCCCCTTTTCAAAAAGAATTAATTGAAAAATATTATAATATGTATAAAGAAATAGTTTCAGAAGAGTAAATAGTTGGAATATAATGAGATTAAGAAGAATAGAATATTACAAAGCACGAGGAAAATCTTCAGTTTTTGTAAAAAAAACAAAAAATGTCAAAAAAAGTATTTTTTTTGTTGACAAGTTGAATTCTGTTTGATATATTACTTGTGCAAACGCAAAAAGGAAGCTAAAATAGCTGATAAACAAGCGATTTTAGAAAAAACAAAAATTTTAAAAAAATAAAAATTTTTGTTGACAAGTTCCTGAGAGTTTGGTATATTAATTGAGCAACCGCAAAAAGCGGGAGCGAATGATCTTTGAAAACTAAGTAAAAAAGTCAATTTGAGTAGCTTTGATTAAATTCAAAATTTAAGATTAAATATAATCTTTTTTATTGAGAGTTTGATCCTGGCTCAGGATGAACGCTGGCGGCATGCCTAAGACATGCAAGTCGAACGAAATGGCCCAATGAGATTTATTGAAAATTGAAGTGCTTGCACTGAGGTTGGATTTATTTTGATTTGGATTTTCCATTTAGTGGCAAACGGGTGAGTAACACGTGGGTTACCTACCTCTAAGTTGGGGATAACAGTTGGAAACGACTGATAATACCGAATGTGCTCTGCGGAGTAAAGAAGCCCTTAAAGCTTCGCTTAGAGATGGGCCTGCGGCGTATTAGTTAGTTGGTGGGGTAACGGCCTACCAAGACGACGATGCGTAGCCGAACTGAGAGGTTAATCGGCCACACTGGGACTGAGACACGGCCCAGACTCCTACGGGAGACAGCAGTTAGGAATATTCGTCAATGGGGGAAACCCTGAACGAGCAATGCCG
>SVAN01000021.1 GCA_015059375.1 Bacillota bacterium
AATATTATTTCTGCTTCCTGGCGGTCGCAGTAAATATTATATTAGAAGGAGTTTTTATTTTCAACTCAACGCTAAAGCTTTACCGAACCCCCAGACTATCTGGGGGTTTTCTTCATACAATAAAAAACACTAATACTTAGTGTTTTTTTGTGAATCTATCTTGACTCAATCATTAATTTGATAGCCGTTTTTTGTTCGCCGGCTATTTCTATATCACTAAATGCTGGAATCACAACCAAATTCACCCCCATTGGAGCAACAAACCCCCGAGCTATAGCAATTGCTTTAATAGCTTGATTTAAACTCCCGGCTCCAATAGTTTGGATTTCAACATTGCCACTTTCACGAAAAATATTTGCAATCGCTCCAGCAACTTTACTAGGATTAGATTTTGAACTAACTTTTAATATTTCCATATATTTTCCTTTCTTTCTACATTTAAATATATGGAATGCAATCATAAAATATTAATTATTTTTTTGCAACAAATAATTCATTATTGGATCAATCAATTCTAAAACCCCATGGACAAAATAAAAGAATCCTAATACTAAAATTTGAACTTCTGCTTCGTAATATAAATTAATAACGGATAATAAACCTATTAAAACAAACAAGATTAATGTTACAATTCTAAAAATCCAAATTGGTTTATTCCGATCATGATAATAATCGCTCTTTTTTAGTTTAATTAAACTCATAAGAACAATCCATGTAAACAATGTTAACGCCAGATTCATCGGACTATTTTCCACTTCCAGAAAACCTAATAGCAAAAGTGTTATAATACTAGCTATCATTGTAAGCAATCCTTCATAATCTTTTTCTTTACTAGTTAAAATAAATTGAATTAAATTCATTATTCCATAAAAAGCTAATACACCAATAAAAATATATTTAACATTTACAACTTTCAAAAGCGGAAATGTTAAAACTACACTACCAACTATAATTAAAACTACCGCAATAACAAAATCAACAATTTGTTTTCTTTTCATTAATTCCTCCGAAACGGCGATCACGATTATTATAAATTGCTAAAGCTTCATCAAAATCTTTTTCAGTAAAAGCAGGAAAATGAATAGACGGGAAATAAAACTCTGCATAACTTGCTTGCCACAACATAAAACCACTCAAGCGGTTTTCACCACTTGTTCTAATAAGCAAATCAATTGGCGGAAGTTCTTGATATAAATAACGATTAAACAATTCTTTATTTATGTCTTCTTGTTTTAATTTACCTTCCGAAATATCTGCAATTATTTTTTTAGTGGCATCAACAATTTCCCATTGACCATCATAGTTGATACAGATATTCAGCGTCCCTTTCGTATTATTAATAGTTAGTGCTTCAACTTCACCGATTATTTTGATTACTTCCATAGGAAGCGGAGCTTTACGGATTCCAGAAAAAACAACTTTTACATTTTCTTTATTTAAATCTTTTCCATATTCTTGAAATTTTTTGACAAATAAATTCATTAAGAAATCTACTTCTTGCTTACTTCTTTTAAAATTTTCGGTGGAAAATGCATAAACACTTAAAACTTTTACTCCCTTGTCAAAAATATATTTTGATAACTTTCTTAAAGACTCAAATCCAGCTTGATGTCCTTCGCTTCTAGTGAGTCCTTGAGCTTGTGCCCAGCGCCCATTACCATCTAATATAAATCCAACATGATTTGGAATATTCATATATTCACCTCTACCAAAAGTATATTATTTTATATATCTAAAGTCAATTTGTTTACAAAGTATATTTCTTTTATTGGGGGATATGTTATAATTTTTATAATAGAGGTAATGGGAAATGAAAATAGGATTTGATAACGATTTATATGTTAATATTCAAAGTAAAAAAATTAGGGAAAGATTTAAATTATTTGACAAATTATATTTAGAAATCGGCGGTAAATTATTCGAAGATAATCATGCTACTAGGGTCCTTCCTGGATTTGAACCCGATGCAAAAATTAATATGTTTTTAGAACTTAAAAATGATTTAGAAATTATTTTTTGTATTAATGCTGGCGATATTGAAAAAAATAAAACTCGAGCCGAATATGGTATTACATATGACACCGAAATACTTAGATTAATTGAAAATTCAAAAGCTCGAGGTTTTAGCGTCAACAGTGTAGTCATAACATTATATAATAATCAAGTAAGCGTCGATAAATTTATCAAAAAATTAGAACGGCACAACATAAAAACCTATATCCACCGTTTTACAAAAGGTTATCCTACTGATATTGAAACAATTGTATCTGATGAAGGATACGGCGCTAATCCATATATTCAAACAACAAAGCCATTAGTTCTAGTGAATGCTCCTGGGCCTGGTAGTGGTAAACTGGCTACTTGCCTGTCACAACTATATCATGAACATCAAAAGGGAATTAATGCTGGTTATGCAAAATTTGAAACATTTCCAGTCTGGGATTTACCCCTTAAACATCCGGTTAATTTAGCTTATGAAGCTGCAACCGCCGATTTAAAGGATGTTAATATGATTGACCCTTATCATTTAGAGCATTATGGAAAAATGGCGGTCAATTATAATCGAGACGTTGAAACATTTCCAATTTTAAAAGCAATTTTAAATAAAATCACTGGAAAAGATATTTACTACTCTCCTACCGATATGGGAGTTAATATGCTAGCACAGGCCATTACTAACCATAAAATAATCGAAAATGCTGCAAAAAAAGAAATTGTGCGCAGATATTATCAAGAAAGATGTAATTACAAATTAGGAAATGGTAGTGCCGAAGCCATTCAAAAGATCAAACTATTAATGAACGAACTCAAAATTGACACTAGCCTTTTAGATACCGTTTCTCCAGCTTTAGAAAAGTCTCAAAAAGTTCATCGTCATGTTGTATCGTTAAAATTGCCAAATGGCAAAATTGTTACTGGCAAAGAAACTGAACTTTTAAGTCCTGCAAGTAGTATGCTTTTAAACGCAATCAAAGAAATTACCAAAATACCAGATGAAATTGATTTACTATCAGAAAGCGTTTTAAAACCAATTATTAAATTAAAAGAAAATTCCCTTTCTGATTTTAACAAAACGTTACAGCTTCAGGAAGTTTTAATCGCTTTAAGTATTTGCGCAGTTACTAATCCTATTATTCAAAAAGCCTTAAATAATATTCAAAAGCTAAAAAATTGTGACGCGCATTCAACTTACATAATTTCTAATGGCGATTTAAAAACACTAAAAAGTTTAAAAATAAATTTAACATGTGAACCTGTTTTCTTTAACGATAGTATTTATTAAAAAAGGTTTTAGCTTATTTGGCTAAAACCTTTTTGGTGGTAATAAATTTACCTGCTAACTCATATTTATCTTCGTTTATAATATAAAGATAACCGAAGATTGAATAAATGATTGCTCCGATTAAATTAACAATTAAATCTTTCATCGTATCATGAAGACCAACATCAAGATAACCGCTTGTTTTCATTACTTCATTACCATTTTCATCATAACTTATTGTATACTTAATATCTTTTATTCTTATTACTTTATTACTTTTCGTTTCATCAAGCAAAACTGTATTTACTTGGTTAACAATTTCATCTTTTTGCATGTCTCTTTGTAAAGACATATCAACTGCGTATTCATAAAACTCCCACATAACACCTATGGTCATGGAAAAGCAAAACGCAACCAAAGATACAAATAATGGAGATAAATTAATCGTTTTAATATTTTCATTTAAAATATATACCAATGAAAAGCCCAAGCTTGCGCAAAGAAATCCATTTATTGTATGTAATATAGCATCAAAAGCATAAAACAAATTATAAAAATTATTGATTTCCCCAAGTATTTCTGCCGCGAAAATAAAAATATATACTATCCCCTCGAAAACGGTAGGAAATTCAATTTTTAAAGTTTTTTCTAGTATAGAAGGAACCAAGAAAAGAATTAATGAAAAAATACATAAAAAAGCATTCTCATAATTTCCCTGGATTAGCTCATTTATCATACAAATTATCACTAACGTTCGGACAATAATGTATACAGTTAAAGCTTTTTTATCACTTTCTTTAACCGCTTTTTTTATTCGATTTTTCATTTTAAAAAACATATATTTCTCCCCTTTATCGGTACTTAATCTTTTTATAAATTTCCAATACTATCAAGACAAATAATGCAATTAAAAACAAATAAAGCAAATGAAGAAACGGAATTGATGAAGTTTGCAAAAATGTTGATAATAACGGAACTTCCATAACTATTATTTGTAATAAAACGGACACTAAAACTCCCCACAGAATTAACTTATTGCTTTTAATCGAAATGCTAAAAGCCGATGCTTTTTCACTTCGACAATTAAAGACATGAATATTTTGAATAAAGACCATCAATGCCATAATATATCCCCTTGCCAGTGATATATCCATATGTAAAACATTAATTAAAAGATACCATACAGTAAATACTAAAAATCCTGTTACAATTCCCGATAAAATAATTTCACTAAACAAATCATGGTCAAATAATGGTTCTTTAGGGTCCCTTGGTTTATTTTTCATAATATTTTGTTCAGCTTTTTCAAATGATAAAGCAAAGTCCTGAATCCCATCAGTTACTACATTAATCCATAATAGTTGAATAGCCACAAGCGGCATAGGTAAATTAAAAATGATTGATAAACAGAAAAATAATACTTCCGCAAGACCACACGATATTAAAAATAAAACAATTTTACGAATATTAGCGTAAGCTACTCTTCCTTCTTTAACTCCGGCAACAATCGATTTAAAATTATCATCTATAATAATCATGTCCGCGGTTTCTCTCGCAATGTCTGTACCACTTCCCATTGCTACTCCAATATTAGCATTTTTTAACGCCGGAGCATCATTAACACCATCACCGGTTACCGCTACAAATTCTCCCTGTCTTTTGAGTGATTCAACTATTTCTAATTTTTGCAATGGCGTTACTCGAGTAAAAATAGTCTTTCCTTTAATAAAATCATCAAATGCGCCACTCCCTTTAGCCAAATATTCTTCAACTTCATCACCAGTGGTTACTAAATCATACTTATCAGCAAGTTTTAAATCACGAGCAATTGAGTAAGCTGTAAGAGGATGATCACCCGTTATCATTAAAACTTTAATGCCAGCATTACGACACTCTTTAATCGAAGCAATGGCTTCTTTGCGGATTGGATCAATAAAACCAACCATTCCCATAAATGTTAATCCTTGGATATCTTTTTCAGTGTATTGTTTTTTTCTTGAAATTTTACCATTAGCAATCGCAATTACACGATAGCCATCTTTGGCTAATCTTTCATTTTGTTTTTCTAAAAGAGAGGAAGTAACTTCATCATTTACTAAATTACATTTACCACAAAAACTTTTAACCTTTTCAAGAGAACCTTTAATTGTACAATACATTTCACCATTTTTTTCATAAAAAACTGCCGAATATTTATTTTCAGATTCGTAGGGAATTTTTTCTATGACATTGACATTCTTTAAATTAACTTCAGCTTTTTTTCCTAAGACTAAAAATGCTAAATCAATTGAGTCGCCTAACATTTTGTCTTTATCAAGCACTGCTTCATTATTGATGGCGCCTAAAAAAGCAATTTCTTTAGCGTATTCTATATCATTTCCACTAATATTTCCTTTAGTTTCATAACCTATTCCCATTATATCATATTCATTATTATTAGGAAGCAATATCTTTTTTGCAGTTTGTTCATTAACTGTTAATGTACCTGTTTTATCACTCGCAATGACAGTACAACTGCCCAATGATTCAACTGCATTTAATTTCTTGACAATAACATTTTTTTTAGCCATTTTATTTGAACCAATTGTTAAAGCCATTGTCAAAGCCAAAGGCAATCCTTCGGGCATCGCAGACACAGCTAAAGCAATAACTGATAAAAAAATTTCATGATTAGGAACATCTTTAATAATTAACAAAAAAGTAATAACGGCAGCTACTACTAAAACGAGCAGACTAATTTGCTTAGAGAACTTTTCAACTCTAATTGTTAAAGGCGATTTAGCCTCTTCTGCCTTGTTTATACTATCAGCAATTTTACCAATTTCCGTATTAAGGCCAATTGCTATTACAATAGCTTGAACGCGGCCAGTAACAATATTAGTTCCTGAAAACAACATATTACTTTGTTCACTAATGGCAATTTTATCCTTTTTAATTATTTCACTATTTTTACTTACTTGCAAACTTTCTCCAGTTAAGATAGCTTCATCAACCATTAAATTATGAGATTCTACAATTCGAGCATCTGCGGGAACTTTGTCACCAGATTCTAATAATAAATAATCACCTACCGTTACATCCGAGGACTCAATCTGCATTTCTTTACCATCTCGGATGACTCTCGTTTTAGCAGTTACCAGTTTTTCTAAAGCCTCAGCAGTATTATTAGCTTTATTTTCTTGATATGTTCCCATGACTATATCAATCAAAATAATAAACAAAATTGCTATAGCATCAATGTACTCCCCAATTATAACTGATGCTAAAATGGCAAATAATAAAAGGATAATAATGGGATCTTTAAATTGCATAAAAAAGATTTTAAATACACTATCTTTCTTTTTCTTAGGCAAAACATTTTTTCCGTATACCATGATGTTTTTTTCAACTTGTTTACTTGTTAAACCTTTTTCACTTGTTTTAAGTTCTTCCTTTATTTCTTGGATATCTTTATTATGAAACATAATTCCCTCCGACAAAAAAAGACTGCCTACTAAAAAAGTAGACAAGTCTAGTTATTTAAAATAATTCCAGATAAAATATCGAGTATGTTGGTCTTATTACATTCATCATGCTAACTACTCCCTTATCTATTTTAAATATAGCATAATTTATGCTAATTGACAATTATTTAAACATGAATATTTAATGATGGTGATGTGAATGTTTTGCCTCTATTTTAATGTCACATTCAGGTAATAAACAGATTTCATTTTCCGTCTCAATTTCAATCGTAGTATGTATAATTCCTTGTTTTTTTAATGCTTGGCGGATTTGCTCTTTGATACTAAAGCTATTATCTTGCGACACAACGTGCATTGTTGCATAATTTATATTTCCATCAATACTCCATATATGAATATGATGAACAGATTGAACCTTTTCAATACTTAAAACGCATTTTTTTATATCATCAACAGAAACATCATTAGGAGCTTTTTCAAGAAAAACATCGGTAATTTCTTTAAAATTTTTAATAACAGTATATAATATAAAACAACTTACGATAATTGATAAAATCGCATCTAAAAATGAAAGATTTGTAAAACGCATTATAATTGCGCCTACCAAGACAACCATCCATCCTAAAACATCCTCAAGCATATGTAAACTGACTAATTTTTCATTTAAAGAACTCGCTTTTCGAGTGGCAATCGTTGCCCCCAAATTTACTATTACCCCCAAAATAGCTAACAAAATCATTCCATTATAATTAACTTCAACAGGATTAAACAGTCTTGTAACTGAATTATAAATCATCAATATAGCGCCGAAGCAAAGAATCGCACTAGTAATAAACGCTCCCAAAACAGAATACCTTCCATATCCATACGTATATTTATCATTCGGTTTTTCACTACTCTTTCTCTCCAAAAGAAACGCTATACCAATACTTAATGTATCTCCTAAATCATGAATAGCATCAGATATTATTGCAATACTATTAGTTAAAAATCCGCCAATAATTTCCATAATAGAAAAAGAAAAATTTAGCAAAAAAGCAATTAAAATATGTTTATCACTCTTCATTTATCCTCCTAAATAACATTATATTATAAGTATATCACGAGTTTAACAAAAAAGATCTACGCAAAGAAAAACTACTTAACGCGAAGTAGTTTTTTTATTATACATGTCTAATTGAATCAATTGGTTTCTTACGAGCCGCACTATACACCGGTACGAAAGTTGACACAAAAGCAGTAATTATAGCTATTAAACTGATAAATAATAGTGATGCAATCCCAAAGACAAAAACCGATACACCAAAGTCCAACATTTCATTAAACAAAGTACTAAGAGCAAATGTTCCAAGGCTAGAAAGCAGCACACAAACCGTTGCTAAAATTATTGATTCTGAGAAAAAGATTTTAAAAACATCACTTCCCTTGGCACCTATAGCCCTTAAAATACCAATTTCTCGACGTTTATTCGCAATAGAAACAGAAATAAAATTTGAAAATAACAATGATGCAAAAATTGCTAAAACAACTCCACCCCAAAAAAACATCTTAGAAAAATCAGCCACAATATTATCTGCAGTATCTAATTTATAAATAATTGAACCCGCTAATCCTTCTTTAGCATCATATTCATTTAAGTTTAAATTTGAACGAATATTCCAAAAATTATTTGTTGCTTTTTCACTTCCGTCATAAGCAACATATACTATATCATAAAAACCACGATCAATATATTTAGTTTCACTTAAAACTGTCGAATCAAAATTATTTATTTCATAATCAATAAATTTATCATAGTTAGTTTTATTAATAATGACAACGTTATCCATATAACCTTTAGGAATAATTACTCCCACCACATTAAATTCGAATGTTTGGCCTACTGGTGCGCCTTCCATTGCATCATAAAGTTTAGTCCCAAAGCTAAGTTTTAGATTTTTATTTTTAACAGCATTAAATAAGTCTTGTGTTTTAGTTAAAATTTCATCGTATGAGTAATTACGAATTGACCAGTTCCCTTCTTCTTTTTCTATATTTTCTCCCCCAACATATAAGTTATAAGCAAGATCATTAATCTTTTCATCTTCAATACCTAAATTAATAATTAGTTCACTAAATAAATCATAACTAATCAAAGCTTGCGAAGAAGTTAAATTATTAAAATCATCAAATTTTAAATATTCATACTTACTACCAAGCAATTCGTAATTACCATAATACCCCAAACTATATTGATCAAAATTATACTTACCATTTCGAAGCAATGATAATGATAAATATCGATCACTAAAGTTATCATATATCCAAGACGATTCCATCGTAACACTAGAAATATGTTCTTTAGAAACAAAAGCCATTAAATGTAATCCATCGCGTAGTTTTTCAACAAAATTCGAGAAAAAAATATCATCAACTTTCCCAGCTTTTTTCAAAGTATCATATTCTGAACTTATTTCTCCACTATCAACAATCCCAGTAATGGTATAAATCTTATCTTTCAGTTTTACTTTTTTGCCAATCAAATCACTTCTTTTAGTCACATTCAAAGTTTTCCCAGTATCATAATCATCCATTTTCGAAGCAATTATTACATCTGCACTATAAGAACTAATCGCAATTTCATCTGTTGCAGCTGGATATGATCCTACCATTTTTTGCCGATGGCGGTTATTTTCTTCTAAGTAAGCGTATGTATATATAGAATTGACCCAGTATGCTACACTATTATCGTGAACATTAATTGATAAATCAACTGCGACCGCTCCAAATGTATCTTTGCCATATTTATCGATATAGTCATCTATTTCATCTTCAGTAAAATGACCAAACTCCCAAATATCATCAACACCATTTTTTTCGCTATTGAAGTAATAACTTTGATTCACTTTATATTCCTTTGTTAGTTGAATATAATCTAAAGATGATGTTTTTAATGAATCTTTAAACGTGGCTTCTTGATTATAAAAAACCAAGGTTGATAATAATCCGAACATCATAAACGCTATTGTACACAGAAAAATAGTCATTGCCAATCTAATTTTTTTTACTTTCAAACTTGAAAGGCTCATCCGGATTGCGTGCCGCAAAGGAAATTCGGATTTAATAAATTTACGTTCTTCTTCGGTATATTCTTTAATAAATAAATCTTTTTCATTAGTATTTTGAAAATCACCTATGTCTGTTTTAGTAACGTCCGTAATAATTTTTCCATCTTTTAATTCAATAATGCGATCAGCATATTGTTGTGCAAATTCACGATCATGAGAAACTACAATTACGAGCGTATTTTCAGATAATTCTTTTAATGTATCAAAAACTTGTTTACCGGTTTGTGAATCTAACGCTCCAGTTGGTTCATCAGCCATAATTATTTCTGGGGATTTAACTAATGCTCTTGCGATTGCTAATCTTTGTTTTTGACCGCCGGATAGTGTGTTTGGCTTACGATTGTTATACCCTTTAAGGTCGACTTTCTCTAACAGCTCATTAATTGCATCAAGATTTTTTTCCTTACCTTGTAGTTCTAATGCCAAAGCAATATTTTCTTCCACAGAAAATTCATCTAAAATATTATATTCTTGAAAAATAAAGCCAATAAACGTATTTCGATAACTGTCAAAATCACTTTGTTTAAAGTTTACGCTACTTCTCCCTTTTACAATAATTTCTCCGGAAGTCGGATTATCAAGACCACCACAGACATTTAATAACGTTGATTTCCCCGAGCCACTTTTTCCCAGTAAAAAAACCATACCATTTTCAGGAAACTTCACCGAAACCGCATCCAACGCCTTTACTTTTACGCCACCTTTAGATTTATAAATTTTTGTCAAATTTTTAATTTCTAGCATATGAACCTCCATTCTTTTTATAATAACATGTATTTACTTTATTTTTAAAGATATATCTGAAATATCTTCATTATTACTATTGGTTACTGTTATGTAGTATGTCCTATACTCTTCATTATTTAAAAAAAAATAACCATTTGCTACTCCCTCATTAATCGCTTTAAAGATATATTTAGAATCTTTGGTTTTAATATCAACAACATTCATTCCCGCTATATCATATCTAATTAGATTGTTTCCGAAAATCGTTATAGATTGTCCAACTTCAAGTTGCACATGATAATCGGCATTTCCTGGAGTTATACTATCTTCCATACTTTGTTTTTTCAAGCTTATATCATACCCCTTAATTTTGTTAAAATCACCATCAGGATTAATTGTTAAAGATACTTTAAAATTACATGAATTTCGGTTACATTTTGTAACTAACTTATAATCAAAAGTATTATACTTATCATCTTTAATTATTAAAACTTTATCATACTTACTTTTTATATATTCAACTACTCGGTCTTGGAATTCTGAAAATAATATAACTTTTTCATTTTCATCATAACCATTTATGCTATCCGTAAGAATATATGTGTCTTTATTCTTGTTAACGGCATCCAATGCATTTAAATAATTTTCGATGAAATATGCATATGAATCCTCCACGGATAAATCATACATATTAGCTATTGCAATATACCCAATCATCACCAATGATAAACCATTTTCAATAACAGCATACTCTTCGGCGCTTGTGCCTTTTCTAATTTTTTGTTGATACGTAAACACCGGAGCGCCTTTAAGATTATAATTCAAAGTATACTCCTCGTCATCATATCTAACCAACATTTGTTTTTTTTCTAATTTAACAACTTCATACTTTGAGCGAAGCAATTCAACAGATAAAATATTCTTCATCCCTTTTTCAAAAGATTCTGTTGATATTGTCCTTTTAGAACAGCCAGTTATAAGTAAGATTCCTACTAAGAATGCAATAAACTTTTTCATATTTACCTCTGTTTCTATCTTAAAACTTTTTGTCATTTTTATTAAAAAATGATACTATTGAGCCCAACAAAATTCCAATGAATGATACAAACAAATACCAAATAGAATGAATCAAGGCAGATTCATTATAATAAATATAAATAGATGGGATAAATAATATAGCCACTATTCCCGGATAATAATATTTTATTTTCCTTTTGGAAATACTGCCTATAATTACAGATAAAATCAACGTAGACCAAATAATTATTACCACCATTCCCATTGCATCCGTAGGTCCTGCAAAAAGAGGAAACAAGTAAAACATCATTAACTGAATAAATAAAATAATTATTTCTTTTAAATACTTTCTCATCTAAAATTATCTCCCATCTTATAAATTCACTAGTAATATAATATCTTTTTATAATTTTTTGTTAAATATTAAACTCTAC
Source organism: Bacillota bacterium (assembly GCA_015059375.1). Taxonomy (GTDB): domain Bacteria; phylum Bacillota_I; class Bacilli_A; order RF39; family UBA660; genus UBA6448. The sequence goes on from SVAN01000021.1 coordinate 12,011, forward strand.
AGAAACATAAAAATTTTCAAATGTCCCATCTTCTTTTTCAATGCTAATTTGTTTTATAATTCTATAGTTACCTGAACTAAGTTTTCCATATCCATTTTTCCAGTTAAGATTTAACTCTACTGTTTCTTTAGCTTTTAAAGAAAATGCTGGAAGCGTGAAATTTAATTCAACGTTTATTTTTCGCCACTCGCCATCTTTTTTTATTTCAATTTCATATGGATTTCCGTACTGAATATCAACGTCCATATCATTTTTTAAAACTAATGTTGCCCCAGTTGGTGATAATGTGTTTTCTTTAAACGATAATTTCACTCCATTTTGTACGATTTCAATTTCAGATTCGTTTCCTATATCAAACTCATTTTTGTAATTTACACATCCTGTTAACCCGAATATCCCTAAAAACAATAAAATAGTTAATAATTTTTTCATCACAATCAATCCTCAATTTTGCTTAACGTATATGTCTAAATTATAACATAACTTCGATCTTTATTTAGATTTTTATAGTTTTTTTCTAACGTTTTATCACAAAAATAAAAAAATCACTTTAATATAAGCGATTTTTCTAACATCACATGGTGCCGAATACAAGAATTGAACTTGTGGCTGATGCTTACCATGCATCTGTTTTACCATTAAACTAATTCGGCATATATCTTATTATACAGCATTGAATATGAAAGTTACAACACATTTTTATTTTATGTATATTTTATTAATTATCCTCCATAATATAAATGTAATAACAAAATAGTTATTACGTTTATATGTAGAACCACCATATAAGTGGTTCTTTTTTTGTAAATATATATTCATTAATTATAGATTAAGAATCTAAAGAATGATATAATCATCATAAGATATGGAGTTGATTTTATGCGAGATGCTATTGGTAGTACTTGGATTTTTTCTTTAGTCATTTCCTTCACACTTATTTTTGCAGGATTTCTAGTACTAGCACTTTCTTATTCAAAAGCCTATAAAATTAAAAACGAAATGACTTCAATTATCGAAAAATATGAAGGATTAACAAATAATGATATTTTAAACGGAAAAGGATCAATCCAAATCATTAATCAATATTTACAAAACTCTGGTTATCGAACTAAAGGAAATTGTGAAGTTGGTTCATATGCTGCTGATGATTTATCACTTAACTCTTTAGTAGAGGTAACGTCAACTAATAATAAGCAAAAATATTATTATTGTATTTCAAAAAGCACTATTTCAAAAAACACTATTTCAAAAAACACTATTTCAAAAAACACTAATAATTGTACAACTATTTTTAAGATTACAGTTTTCTACGATTTTAACTTGCCAGTATTAGGTCAATTGGTCAAATACAGTATATCAGGGCAAACAAATGAAATTTATGGGGCATATTTTTTAAATCAGCAGATAAATTGTTTAGAAGACACTTCAAATTAAATGAAGTGTTTTTTATTTGAATCATCCCAATTCAAACATTTTATTTTTTATAAATTAAAGCACTAAAAAACCCCTTTGCAAGGGGTGTTATTTGTTTCCTGGTGGCTCCAGCGGGAATTGAACCAGCGACACAAGGATTTTCAGTCCTCTGCTCTACCGACTGAGCTATGGAGCCAAATGGCGGTTCGTACGGGATTTGAACCCGTGATCTCTTGCGTGACAGGCAAGCGTGATAGGCCACTACACTAACGAACCATTGGTTGCGGGAGAAGGATTTGAACCTTCGACCTTCGGGTTATGAGC
>SVAN01000004.1 GCA_015059375.1 Bacillota bacterium
ACCCTTTTAAAGGGTAGCGAGTAATAGATGCTTCTGGCAGTTGCAAAGGCCACTTAAGTGGAGGCCAATAGATGAGCCTTTTAGGCGAAAATGAAAAACCACCAGCTAAGCTGGTGGATATTTATTTTATAACAAATAATAATGCGCCAAGAACAATACCTAAAACGATTGTGAAGCAAACAAGAATAATTGCTAGAGAGAAGCCATTCATTTCATCAAGTGGTCCCATTGAGGGACCGTTAGGATTTTTTAATGTTTTAGTAAAAGGTTTTTCCATTTCCATTCCTTGTTCGTTTAATTTACCTTGGATATATAATGCTCCCGGAGATCTCATTGAAAGCGCTTGTTGTACAGGGCCACTCAAGGCTTTTAATCTTTCGGATATTTCTAAGTTCGGAGCATTTAAATTTAAATATTGATGGAGTGTTTGATTATATGCTTGCATAAAATTTTCCAAGCAATTATTAGCGTCGTTATCAAGAGTTGTATATTCCAAAATTTTATAAACTAAGTTAAGATTTTCTTCGAAACTATCCTTCATAAAATCCTCCTACTATAATCAGTTTATCAAAAATACTTGGCAATTACAATTGTTTTTAAAACGTAATTAGTGTATTATATTTTTGTGATTAATTATGAATAATGAACTTAATGAGGAATTTGTCCAAAAATTATCTGAAAGAAAAAATGAACCAAAATGGATGACTGAGTTTCGGCTTACATCATATCAAAAATTTTGTGAATTAGATAATCCTTCGTTTGGCCCAACATTAAAAATTGATTTTAATAAAATTAAATATTATAAAGGAAACTTTAAATCGCCTTCATGTAATTGGGAAGGAGTACATAAGAATGCTCGAGAAACTTTTCAAAAATTAGGAGTAATCGATGCTGAGAAAAAATACCTTGATGGGGTAACTAATCAATATGAAAGTGAAGTTGTGTATCATAGTTCTTCGAATGAAAATATAATTTTTACCTCGACTGATGAAGCTTTAAAAAAATATCCGGAATTATTTCAAAAATATTTTAATAACTTAGTTAAATTTGATGAAAATAAATATACAGCTTTAAATGGGGCGCTATGGAGCGGTGGTAGTTTTATATATGTACCTCCACATACTAAGGTTGATCGTCCTTTACAAAGTTATTTTCGAATTGATACTAAAAACTTAGGACAATTTGAAAGGACGATTATTATAGTTGATCATGATTCAGAACTTCATTATATTGAGGGGTGTACTGCTAAGAATTATTCAACAACATCTTTGCATGCTGGTGTGGTTGAAATATATGTTGGTAAAAATAGTAAATGTAAGTATTCGACAATTCAAAACTGGAGTAAAGATGTTTATAATTTGGTTACCAAAAGAGCAATTGTAGAAGAAAATGGTTATATGGAATGGATTGATGGTAACATAGGCAGTGGAGTAACAATGAAATATCCATCGTGTATTCTTAAAGGGGATAATTCGGTTGGTAATTCGATTAGTATTGCTTATGCTAAAGAAGGACAATATTTAGATGCTGGTGCTAAAATGATTCATTTAGGTAAAAATACTCGTAGTAATATTTTAAGTAAATCACTAAGTGAAGATGGTGGAATTAGTAATTATCGTGGTACGGTGAAAATTGCTAGCAATGCAACTAATTCATATTCTAAAGTTAAATGCGACACTATTATCCTTGATAAAAAATCTAAGTCCAATACGTATCCTAAAAATATTGTTTTAAATAATTCAAGTATTTTAGAACATGAAGCGACAATTTCTAAAATAAATGAGGAAAAATTATTTTATTTAATGAGTAAAGGATTAAGTGAAAAAGCGGCGAAGGATTTGTTTGTTCTAGGCTTTATATCGGATTTTAAGAAAAGTTTACCTATGGAATATGCGGTTGAGTTAAATAGATTATTAAAAGAATAAATTTTTAAATTATATGATAAAAAACTAAAAAGGAATAGATTTTTTGATATTCCTTTTTTATTTTTTTTAGATAAATATTAATTTTTAGAAATTTGTAAAAGCATTTTTATTAATGTATATTGCTTCCTAGAAAGGAGGTTATATGAATCATGTTGTTTTGGTAGGCAGACTTGTTGAAGAACCAAAAGTAACAACGACAGAAACCGGCAAACAAGTTACTAGTGTTACCGTCGCAGTTACACGCAACTTTAAAAATCCTGAAGGTATATACGAGTCTGATTTTATAAGATGTGTCCTTTGGAACGGAATTGCAGCGAATACTTCAGAGTACTGTCATACTGGAGATGTTATTGGAGTAAAAGGTAGACTTCAAACGTCAAATTACAATGATGAAAATGGTAAAAGACATTTTGTAATGGAAGTTGTAGCAGAAAAAGTTACATTTCTATCATCTAATAAAAACAAGGAAGTAAAAAATGAAGAAGTTAAAAGTAGTAATAGTAGTAAAAAATCTAAGAAAGGTGAATAAATACATCAAAATAGACTCAATCACAGACAATCTTTCTTTTTAAATATGCTATTGATATAATTAAAATGGTGATTGTATATGCTAGCGGATTTCTTGAAAAATAGAATAAATATGCAGAATAAACATTTATATGTGAGAATGGGCATATAATTATTAATGCTAATTTAGTTTCAGAATTATTAAAGGCAATAGGCGAAGGTCAAATATCTTTAATATTAGATGAAAAAGATAAGATGATTATAATTGGCTCGGGAAAGCCAAACGGTTAACGTTAAAAAATAGTTGATGAAAACCAACTATTTTTTGTTTCTTAAAAGTTTTTGAATATTAGAGTTATTTCCTTGCATACTAATATAAAAAAGTTTACAGTTGGTAATGTTTACACAAAATAAACAATTGTTCTTTTATACTTAGTCATGAAAGCTGGAGGAAGTAATGATAGTAGGTTCAAGATTAAAAGAGGCTAGAAAAAGCAAGGGGTTATCACAAGAGTCCCTTGGAAAATTATTAGGATTAAGTAAAGCAGCAATTAGTTTATATGAAAGTGAGAAACGTAATCCAACGCTTGAGAGTATAGTTGAGTTAATGTATATTTTAGGCGTTTCCGCAGACTACTTATTAGGGACTGATGTAATAATTGAAGTTAAAGAAGAAAAGATTCCTAAATATCGAACTTTCACTAAGGAAGAAGTGGCGTTTATTAATGAGCTACGTAAAGATAAGCTCCTTTATGAAATTTTGTTTACTGACTCAAAACGCGGGATTGAAATAATTAGACAAAGAATTGGTTAAAAGGCCAATTTTTTTCATGGTATTTCATATACTTATAAAGAGGTAATATGAAAGATATAATTAAATATATTGGGCTATTATTTTTAATTGTTTTTAGTTTTTATTATACTGACAAAATATCAACAATGATTATTTATAATAGTAATTTAATGAAGGAAATTGTGAATAACAAAGAAAAGGAAGGTATTCCATCAGAAAATGCTGTTATTTCAGGAAGTTTTATTGTTCCGGGTATAAATGGTAAAATAGTAAATGAACTAGATAGTTATTATCAAATGAAAGGGGATTATTTGTATCAAAGCAGTAAACTTATTTTTAATGAAGTATTTCCCGAAATATCTTTAGAACAAAATAAACATTTAGTAATCAATCGAGCAAATCAAAGTAAAAAAGCGGTATCTATTGTTGTAAAAGACAATTCTAATATTATTAATTATTCTGAAAAAGAGAAAATTGCTATAAATAAATTAATAAAATATGAAGAATTTTCTAAGAATAGTTATTTTGAACAAATTAATAATGATCAGGATATGGCAAAATTAGATGTATTACTACATAAATATAATATGAATACTAATATATGCTTTGTAAATGATTTTAATCGTAATATATGCAAAAAAGGTAGCAAGTATTTGGTAGCAGCAACTTACGAAGTAGATAATGTTTCAATTATTGGATTAGAAATAGAATCGGGTGATATTATTCTAATAAGTGATAATTTAAGCTTAGCTAATTATAAAGTGTTACTTAAGAAAATTTACTATCGAGATTTAGATGTTGTTTTTCTTAGCCGTTTAATTAGCGAAAAAAGAAATTATCTTGAGGAAAGTTGATTTATTTATTAATTTTTGTTATACTTATTCCACCAAGAAGACTTTATTTTTTTGAAGGTGATAAATATGTGTAAAATTAAAATTTTTGGTTTGGGCGGTTTAGATGAAAATGGAAAAAACGCCTATGTTGTTGAAATAGATGACGATATTTTTGTTTTTGATTGTGGTTTGAAATATGCAACCGGTAACTTATTAGGTATTGACTATGTTATTCCTGATTTTTCGTATTTAATTAAAAATCGAAAAAGAATTAAAGGGGTATTTATAACACATGGGCATCAAGAAAATATGGGCAGTGTTTCTGATTTAATTGCTCAAATTCCAAATGTGAGAATTTATGCTACAAAATTTACGAAATTCTGTTTACTTGAAGACGGAGTTAAAGAAGAAAATATTGTGGAAATTAAGGCTCATAAAAAAATCTCATTTGGTAAAGTTTCTATTTTCCCAATCACGATTTCACATAGTTGTCCAGATTCTGTAATGTTTGTTATCAATACTGAAGATGGAGCTATTTGTTATACTGGCGACTTTTTAATTGATCCCTCAATGATGGGCGCTTACGATAGTGATTTAGGAAAAATTGCTTATGTTGGAAAGCAAGGTGTACTGTGTCTTTTGTGTGAAAGTAGTTTTGCCGAAATCCCTGGACACACTTCGCCGAAACATAAATTACAAGGATTTTTTAAAGATATTGTAAAACATAACGAAAAAAGAATAATTTTTAGTGTTTTACCAAATCATCTATATACGATTCAAGAAATATTTAATTCATTAGCGTCCTCTCATCGTAAAGTGGTAGTCATGGGTAAAAAACTTCAAAATGTAATTAATTATTCAATTGATAATGGTTATTTGACAGTTGAAGATGGCATTTTGGGCGACCTTTCTAATTTAAAAGATGAAAATGCTGTGTTGTTAGTGAGTGATGATAAAGCCTATCCTTATGCTAATTTAAATAAAATATTAAATGGATACGATAAATTCATTTCATTATTGCCCACGGATACTGTAGTATTTTCTGAACCCAAATATGATAGTAGTGAAAAGATTTTTGTTAAATTAGAAAATGAACTAGCAAAATTTGGCTGTAATGTAGTTGATATTCCTAAGGGCTATTCGATTTTACAACATGCCTCAAGAGAAGATTTAATGTTAATGATTAAACTATTAAATCCTAAGTACTATTTGCCAGTTCGAGGTGAATATCGTTATATGGTAGGAAATGCAAATGTGGCATCATTATTAAATATTCCAAATGAAAATATTTTGTTAAAACAAAACGGTGATGTAGTCACAATTAATAATAAAACTTTAGAGGATAAATTTGAACATATTAGAGTTGATGACATTTTTATTGATGGTAATAGTTCTGACGATATTGGAGATTTAGTAATCAAGGATAGAGAAATCTTGTCTGAAAATGGAATTGTTTTAATAAGTGCAACAGTTTCGAAAAAAGATAAAGTTTTATTAGTAGGTCCTGAAGTAACAACAAGGGGTTTTATTTATGTTAAAGATTCGAAAGAAATGATTGAAGAAATTAAGAAAATCTGTGAACAAGTAATAACTAGTAATATTACTCCAAACTATGTTGATTATAATTTGATTAAGACTCAAATTCGCGAAGAGTTAGGTGAATATTTATACAAAGAAACAGAATGTAAACCTATGATTATCGCCGTTGTTCAAGAGGTATAATAACAAGTAAATCATCCATAATAATTATGGGTGATTTTTTTGACTAAAAATATAGACTTTTTGAATGATATTTATCAAAATGCACAAATGGGAATTATTGGTATTGATGAAGTTTTGTATAAAGTTAAAGATGATAAATTAAAAAGAGAATTAGAAAGAGAGAAAAAAGGATTTAATAAGATTATTACTAAATGTACAAAAAATTTAAAAGAATATAAGTGTAAACCAAAGAAAATAAGTTTTATGACTAAAATGAGTTCGGAATTTTATAGTGAAATGAAACTTAAAAGCGAAAATTGCGATGATATTATTCTCAAAATGATGATTGAAGGATCATATAAAAGTGTTGGAATTTTAACAACAAAATTAATGACAAATGATGATTTATCTCAGGTTTCACTCGATTTAGCAGATAAACTTTTAGAGATGATTAACAGCAATATTGAACATTTAAAAAAGTTCGATAAAATTTGTTGAGTCGAATTTAAATTTGTGCTATTATTATGATAAGGTGAATGTATGAAGCATAACAAGTACACGCTAATCATCGTTATAATAATGGCACTTATTTCTTTTATGTGCTTATCTTTAAGCGTGTCTTACTCTTATGTTTTACGTTCGCGCGTATCGGGAAATGCATTAGTAATTACAACTGGAAATTTAACTTCTACAGTTACATATACATCTAAAGATTTATTTTTAATTTCACAAAGTGATGATGACGGTTTAGCTCAAGACGAATATGGGATTATTAATATTGCTAAAAATAATGTTTATAGTGTATTTTACACGATGAATATTGGTTATGCAGTTGATGAACTTCCTTCGGACAAAACTGCTGCAGATTTATTACCAATGGAATATATTAGAGTTGCGTTATATGAAATAAGTGGGGGATCATTAAGTGAAAATCCAATCGTGGGACCGATTAAATTAACTGATTTAACGGTATCTTCAGTTAATGCTGATAGTGTATATCGTGACACTTTTTTATTAAATTATGGAACGTTTAATTCTGGTAATCAAACTAAAACATTTGGCTTAAAAGTTTGGCTTGATGAAAATACGCCAATAAGTTATGATGAATATTTAATATATTTAGGAATTAGTGTAAACCAAGAAACGTTAGTAAGCAAATCAATATATAATTTATCTGGTAAAGTGCTTAATTCAAGTGGTAGTGCAATAAGTGGTGCAACCGTTAAATTCCATAATGGAAAAGTTACCTCAACGACAGCTGCCGATGGGACATATAGTTTAAATAATGTTCCAACCGGAACTTACAATATTTCAGTACTATATAATGGTGTCGAATATAAAACGACTATGCATGTTAAATATGGTCAAAGTGTTGCACTACAAAGTACAGGAGGCGCTACCGGAGCGGCAAGTACTTACCTACAAAGTAGTGCATATACATATTATACTTCTCCAGGCTTGATTATGTCTGCAAATAATCTTTCAACAACATCAAATCAATTAACGACATCAACTTATACAATTCCAAATGCGTATGTGTTAACAGGGCTAGAATCTTTAAGTATTTTATCAATTAATAACTTGAATTTAACGTTAAATAATGATAATACTTTAAGTATAGCGTTAGCGTCGTAGGAAAGGGAATGAAGTAATGAAGACAGAAAGAATAAATATACCATTAACTGCCATTTCCCTAATGTCGCTACTATTTATAACCATATCTGCGTCATATGCTTACTTTAGTTCCAAAGCGCAAGGCGATATAACTGTAAATACAAATGTAACAACTGTGGACGCGGCAACGTTTACTGCATACACATTGGATGCAATAGAGTTAAATGTTACTAGTGAAGATATGTTTTCGTCAAGTACTACACCAGCAAAAAGTGATAATGGCACAATTGTTGCATCACTAGCGTCTCCACAAGAAAATATTACTGTTAATTGCAGTTATGACATTGAATTAATCTGGGATACAACAGATCAATATACCTCTCCAACAACAACTTTAGCAGCCCCATATCCATATGAAATATCATTATTGGGAACGCAAAGCGTAAGCGGAGATACAACAGGACATACTTATACAGTAAGTTCATTAACAGAGACTAATTTAACAGGGTTTACTTGGAACGGAACCATAGGCGAAGTAGGGCGAAGTGCCAAAGTAATCTCTGGTGCACAAATATATAGCAAATCGTTAAATGCAACGACAGCAACTTGGAACTTTACACTTAATTTTTATTCGTTGCCAACAGACCAAACCGCGATTACCGGCAAAAATTATGGCGCTCATTTAGCGGTTACAAATGTAATTTGTTAATTTGTGTTAAATTAGTAACAAAAACACTTGCTAACTATAGCAAGGTGTGATAATATTTATAATAGAAAGGAGATAACAAAAGAGATGGAAAAAAGAAATACTTTATTATTAACAGTTATCGCAGTAGCTACATTATTAGTAGCAGTAGTAGGAGCTACATTTGCATACTTCGCAAGTACATCATCAGTTACAAATACTTTAGATTTAAATACTACTACTCAAGCGAGTACAGCATCATTAACAGCTGAACAAGCTGCGTTAGCAATGACTGTGACACCAGACTTAATGCAAAAAGGTGATGCTAAGAATGAAGTTGCAAAATTTGCTACTGAAGATTTAAAAGTTACTTTATCTTCAACTATGCCAGCGACTTGTACTTACAATATTTCTTGGGCTTGGGATTCAGGAGTAACTTATACACCAGTTGCTAGTCTTGATAGTTTAGGTGGTAAAGAATTTACTATTGCTATTGCATATGCTGATAATAAGGCTACTGGTGATGAGGTAACTAATTCTGGTACACCAGGACAAAATATTACTTTAGGAACAACTGAAACAAACTTTGATAAAGTTCCTGCAACTGTAATTACTGGTGCTAAGATTTATACTGATGGTACTGCTGCAACTATACAAACTTGGACAGTTACTGCTAGAGTTTATAACTTAAATGCTGATCAAGCTAACCTATTAGGTGCTGAGGAAAAAGGTACATCATTTACTGGTAAATTCAGTATTACTGACGTAGTTTGCTAGTTATCTTATATTAAAAAAATCGACCATTTATTGGTCGTTTTTTTGTTGTCATAAGCACCTAATTTGTGTTATTATATTATTAAGGTAGGAAACCGTAATGAAGAGTGAAGAAAAGAATTATAAAACTGTTATGATTGCTGTTGTTTCTGTTATAGTGATGATAATTACAGTCACTTCTTTTACGTATGCCTTTTTTACTGCAAAAGTATCAACTCTAAATAATTTATCTATTAACGCTACAATTAGTGATGAATATAGTCCAGTTTTAACTGCTTATCCAAGTGGCGATTTGTCAGTTATGGTGACAAGCGCAGATATGCTTGATACTGGAGCAAGTAGTGATAATACTTCAATAGGTGATTCTGCAAAGCAAAATTTGTATGTTACTTTATCAGCAGGTGGTGGCCAAGCAAATTCTTCGGTTACTTGTACGTATGATTTAGTTTGGAAAGATACTAGCGCAGCATCTTATGTTCCAAGTCCCAATGCCGTAAGTGAGAATTTAAAAGAATATACAATTAAAGTTATAGATAATACTGGTAGTGTAATCTATGCTGAAAATGGTGTGGATACAATGCTTTCGAGTGCAGTAAATAATGAGTTAACTTTAGCTACTGGTTTAAGCATAGTTTCATCTGGGACAATGACAACTAAAACGTATACAGTAATTGCCACTATTTATAATTTAAATGTGGTTCAAAACATATATAATAAAACTTATTCAAGTATGATTGGGGTTACTAATGTAACTTGTTAAGAGGGGTAAAAATGAGTAGAAAAAATAAGACAATTGTGTGGCTTTTATTATTTGTTTTTTTGATTGTAATATTTACATCACTGGGTACTTATGCTTTTTTTGAAGCTAGAGAATATTTCTATGGTAACTTTGATGTTGAAGTAACTACTAAAGGCGTTGATACCTTAGCGTTTACAGGTAATCATGATATTGAACTCGTGGCAAATGCCAATAATTTTGCTCCTGATATTGGTTATAATTTAACAGGAAGGGCTAAAATGGAGGTGAAGCTTGACACGACAAAAGCAAGTGCAAGTTATTGTTATGAACTTAAGATGAACTTGCCAGAAGAAAAAGTGTTTACATATTCAGTTGGGAGCAATCGACCAGATTTATTATTAAACGTGCGGTTTTCATCGGATGGAAAGCAATATGAAAGTATTATCAGCAATATGGATATTACTGAAAAAACGGGAGTGATTGATATTCCAGTTGGTAAAGATGGTAATGTTTATTTACATAAAATTGAAACAACTAAAAATATTACAAATATTCATAATTGGCAAGCTGATATAACTTTGGTATGGTTTGATGATGTTGATCAAGTAATTAATGATAATAAAACTTATAGTGCATTTTTAGAAGCAAAACGTGTAGATTGTAATTAATAATTGTGATAGAATCTAAGTGGTGATTTAAATGGGATTATTATTTACGTTTATAACGGGTGCTTTTTTTCTTTTAGGGATTTTTTTAAATAAGGGATGTAACAATAAAAAAAATATTAGTGTTTTATCAATTTCTCTAGCTTTTGTTGTTTTGCTAAATTTAATTGGGTTAGACCTAGCCCCAGAAGTTTTTTCTAATATCACTTTATGGCGATTATTCTTTATCGTTTTAGGTTTTACCCTTCTAAAAGCAATGGATTTATTTGTTCCTCATCATGAACACAGTCACCATGAAAAAAAGGATAATATAAAAGAACACAATAATCATTTAGAACATATAAGTATTATAACAATTTTAGCTTTAACTCTTCATAATGTGATTGAATGTATGGTGTTATATAATGTAACTTTAGGATCTTTGAAAGCTGGAGCATTAATGTGTTTGGCGATTGGACTTCACAATATTCCATTAGGTTTTCAAATCGGGGGAAGTATTAAGAAAAGAAAGATGCTTTACATTAGTATTTTGACTTTGTCTGGTGTAATCGGCGGAATTATAGCGTTATTAATTGGTAGCATTCCTGAAACTGTTGAATCATATATTTTATGTTTTACTTTAGGTATGTTGATTTATTTAACTTTTTTTGAACTATTAAAAGAATTACTATCTTCGTTAAAAAATAAATATACATTATTTGGCATTTTAATAGGGATTGTCCTTATTGTTATTACAAATTTGTTATAAAGAGGTAAAGAATGAAAAAAGTTTTAGTAACAGGAGCCGCTGGAGCAATTGGCTTAAATTTAATTAAATATTTATTATCAGAGGGAAAATATGAAATAACAGCGTTGGATTTAAAAAATAAAAAGGTTTATAAAAGACTTCGAAGATATCGAAAACGGGTAAACATTATTTATGGTGATATTTTAGATAGACCATTAGTTGAAAATTTAGTTAAAGATCATGATGTTGTTATTCATTTATCAACTTGTCTGCCTCCGCTTGCAGAATATAAAAAAGAATTAGTTGATCTTATCGAATATAATGGTACGGAAAATATCGTAAGGGCTATAAATTATTATAATCCTAAGTGTTATATGATTTATGCGTCTTCCACTAGCTTATATAAGGATGAGCAGGGATGTGTAACGAATAAAATTAAGCTTGGCGAATATGATTATTATAATAGCGCTAAAGAACAGTCTGAAAACCTAATTGCTAAGAAAATAAAATATCATACAATTATCCGTGTGCCATTAGTGCTAAGTGATTTAAGATGTGAGTCATTTATTTATAATATAAAAAAAAGCACTTATGTTGAATTTATAACTAAAGAAGATGCAGCATACGCATTTTGCCGCGCTGTTGATAAAAACAGTGAATTAAATAAAAAAATTATTAATATTGGTGGAGGCGCTACATGCAGATGTACATATCGGGATCTTTTAATTGGAATTTTAAAATATCATGGGTGTAGTTTGAATTATCTTTTGACCCGTATATTTACTGCAAAGAATTTTACTAGTCCCGTTTTACTAGATAGCGATAAGTCAAATGACATTTTAAATTATCGCAGTGACTCTTTACAGAGTTATTTAATGCGTCAAAAACGGCGGAGTCGTAAAAGAAAATTGCAGATTTTACTAGGCAAACCATTTATTTGGTTTTTGACAAGGAAAAAATAAAAGATGATAGGATTAACATTATCAGGTGGAGGAGTAAACGGCAGCTATCAAATTGGGGCATTCATGGCATTTAAAGAGTGTGGAATTAAATTTGATGGTATAACAGGAACATCAATTGGGGCTTTTAATGGAGCTGTTTTAGCTAGTAATATGGAATCGGAACTTCTTGATTTTTGGCTAAATGTTGATGTTGGGCGGCTTCTTGGTTTTAATCAGAAATATTTAGATAAAGTAAAAAATAAACAAATTGATTTGGAATATTTTTTGTTAAAATTTGATAATTTTGTTGATATTCTGAAAAATCAAGGAGTGAGCATTGATGGCTTGCAGAGGGTTTTAGAAGATTTTGGTTTAGAAGATAAAATCCGGAAAAGTAAAATTATTTATGGGCTTAGTACTTTAAGATTAAAAGATAATAAACCACTTAACCTCTTTTTAGAAGATATTCCTTATGGTAGTTTAAATAATTATATCTTAGCTAGTTGTTATTTGCCAATTTTTAAAAGAGAAAAATTAGAGGATGATAGTTATTTTTTTGACGGGGGAATTCATAATTATTGTCCTGTGAATATGCTTTTAGATAAAGGATTTAAGAAAGTTTATGCCATTGATTTGAAAGCAATTGGGATAAGTGAAATAGTTAAAGATAAAAGTAAAGTAGTTTATCTTAGACCTTCCCGTAAACTTAGTTCCATGATATCTTTAGATCAAGAAGCGATAAAAGAAAATATTCGAATGGGGTATTATGACACTTTAAAGTATTTAAAAGGATATGATGGTAATGAATATATTTTTAAGAAAAAATCTAAATTGTATTATAAATTGATTACCTCGAAAGTAAGTAAGAAAACTTTAGCTCTTGCTAGCGGCTTTTTTGGAACATCATCAAAAAAAGAATTAGTTATCCGTTCTTTAGAATACATTTTAAAGAAAGACCAACAAACTTATTATCAAATTTATAAGGTAAATGAATTAATTAGGAAGTATCAAAATCATGATAGTAAAGCAATTGCAATTCGCTTTATAAGTGAATTACTTAAATTTTAAGTTGCATTTTTATACTTATTTGATATAATATTTTTCACGAAAAGAAAGAGGTTATAATGAAATTGAAATTAACGCCATCGGACATTCAAATGAAAAGAAGTCAAATTAATGAATATAGTAAAAGACGTAAAGAATTATTAGCGAATGAAGACATTCGCATTGAGCGTAATGATGAAGACGCTCCAGTTTTATACGAAGATTCACAAGCTGCCTTATTAGGTTCGATTATTCAAAATTTGAAAGAAGAACTTGAAAATTCTGAAGAAGTTATTCTCGAAGACTATCCAGAAAATATTATTGGGCTTTATGACTATGTAACTTTATGTTTAGAATATGATGGATTTGAACCCGAAGAAGTAACGTATTTAATTTGTGATGTTAAAGTTGAAGGTGAAGCTACAATTACAACTGGTTCACCAATTGGTTTAGCAGTTTATGGTAAAGCCGTAGGAACTGTAACTAGTTGTAAAACTCCGAATGGCAAATTGAAAATTACTATTTTAGAAAAAACTAAAGGAAGATGCAGATAAAACAAGAACTATTGGTTTTAAATCAATAGTTTTTTTGTCAAAAATTTTTACTTAGTTACCAATTTTACATTATTTTATGTTATTATAATTTAAGATATTTTTAGTAGGAGTTTGTCATGAGTTATTCAATTTTACCAGCAGATCGTTATAAAGTAATAAATAAAACAATATTAAGTGAAGTTGATCGTCAAAACTTAATGAATTTTTATGGACCAATTATTGGTTCTTTATCTGTTTCATTATATTTAATCTTATGGCAAGATTTAAATAAGTTTTCAGAAGAAAGTGAATTTTTATTACATCATCATTTAATGAGCGTTTTAAAATGTAGTGCGAAAAATTTGAAAGAAGCTAGAGAATCACTTGAGGCAGTAGGACTTATCAAAGCTTTTGTTAAAGAAGAAAATGTTCTTGTATATATTTATGAATTATATTCACCTTTGTATCCCTCAGAATTTTTAAATCACCCAATCCTAAGTGTGGTGTTATATAATAATATTGGCTCTGAAGAATATGAAAAGATTTTAAAACAATATCAGAAGAAGAAATATGATTATTCTGGTTTTTTAGAAATAACTAAAAATATGGATGAAGTATATAAATCTGAAAGCTTTAATCAAGTTGATAATTTAAAAGAAAGAGAGGCTGCACAAGTTAAATTAACTAGTAAAATTGATTATGATTTAATTGTTAGTAGTATTCCTAAAGATACTTTATCAGAAAAAGCCTTTAATAAAAAGAATCGTGAATTAATTGATAACTTATCATTTATTTATGATGTTGATACATTAAAAATGATAGAGTATATTAGGATGAGTATTAATGAATTTGGGATGATTGATAAACAAACACTACGTAATACGGTTCGAAAGTATTATCAATTATCATCAAATAGTTTGCCAACAATTGTTTATCGAACCCAACCTGAATTTTTGAAAAAAGCTTCGGGTGATAATTCGTTACGCGGCCAAATTGTAGCAATGTTTGAAAATATATCTCCTTATGATTTTTTAAAAAGTAAAAATAAGGGGGCTAGTCCGACTTCGAAAGACTTAAAGTTAGTTGAATCCCTTTTAGTAGATTTGGAATTAACACCTGCAGTAGTAAATGTTTTACTTGATTACTGTTTAAGAAAAAATAATAATAAATTAACCGTTAATTATGTCGAAACTGTGGCAGCCCAATGGAAAAGAGCTGATTTAAAAACTGCTGAAGAGGCTATGGTTTTTGCCGAAAAAGAACATAAGAAGAGTTTAAAGAAAGCAACCGAAAAAGAAAAAAGTAAAGCAATTGAACCAGCTTGGTTTAATAAAAACATTGAAAAGAAAGAAGTAAGTCAGCAAGAAGCTGAAGAACTACAAGAACTTCTTAAGGAGTTTAAGTAATGGAAAGTATTAATGAAACTTTAAAAAGAAAAATTAATAAAAAATCATCAGAAAAGGTGGTACTTAAAAAAGTTGATCAAAGATTTATGAAATTAGTTAAACCTTTGGAACTGTCGGATGCAGAAATTGCTTATAATTTGTCTTCTTTCGAAGATACTTTGACAGAATTAGATAATTGTAAAAAATGTCCAGGTCTTAGTAAATGCAAAAATCATCTACAAGGATATGTTTATTATCCTCAAAAGGGCGGGAGTAAAGTAAGTTTTAATTATATTCCGTGTAAGCACCAAAAAAAATACGAAGAGGATATGCAAAATAAAGATGCTAATATGGAGCTTTTAAAAGCGAGAATGAAAGATATTGATGTAACCGATAAAAGTCGGGTAACATTAATTAAATGGTTAAAGAGTTTTTATGATAATTATGATATTACCAAAACGAATAAAGGATTATATTTACATGGAACTTTTGGAAGTGGCAAAACATTTTTATTAGCGGCATTATTAAATGAATTAGCAGATAAAAAGAAAGTAAATTATGAAATTGTTTATTTTCCGGAATTGTTACGCATTTTAAAAGATAATTTCACTTTGTTAGATAGTAAAATAAGATATTATTCAACCGTCGAGATTTTATTAATTGATGATATTGGGGCAGAGAAAGTTAGTGACTGGGGGCGAGATGAAATTTTGGGAACGATTCTTCAGAGTCGAATGAATCATCATCTAACTACATTCTTTACTAGTAATCTTAATATTGATGAATTAGAAAGACATTTATCACTTTCTAAAAATAGCGAAGATATTGTAAAAGCGCGGCGAATCATTGAAAGGGTTAAACAATTAACTATTGATATGGAATTAATTTCTATTAATCGTCGTAAATAACAGCTATAAGCGTAGCTGTTTTTATAACTATTGTTAAACGAACAAATATTTGCGTTTTCTTATTGACAATTATTTTTGATTAAGATAAAATAAATTTGTCAGAGTTAATAAGAGGAGAGCGTAATGAAAATAACAAAAGATGCAAAGGATAAGGATAAAGCATTAGAGCAAGTGTTAGCTGACATCCAAAAGCAATTTGGCGATGGTGCAATTATGAAACTAGGCACTGAAGAACACATTGAAATCGATACCACAGGAAGTGGTTCTTTAACACTAGATATAGCTTTAGGAGTTGGCGGGTATCCAAGGGGAAGAATAGTGGAAATATATGGCCCAGAAAGTAGTGGTAAAACGACTATTGCGTTACAGGCCATTGCAGAAGTGCAAAGAGGTGGAGGACGTGCAGCGTTTATTGATGCTGAGCATGCGCTAGATCCTGTCTACGCTAGAAACTTAGGCGTAGATATTAATGAATTGCTTTTGTCACAACCGGATACTGGGGAGCAAGCATTAGAAATTTGTGATGCTTTAGTAAAGAGTGAAGCCGTTGATATTGTTGTTATTGATTCCGTAGCGGCTTTGGTTCCTCAAGCAGAAATTGATGGTGAGATGGGCGACTCTCATGTTGGGCTTCAAGCTCGCCTAATGAGCCAAGCATTAAGAAAATTATCTGGTAGTATGAATAAAACTAAGACAACCGCAATATTCATTAATCAATTAAGAGAAAAAGTTGGCGTTTTATTTGGCAATCCCGAAACCACTCCAGGTGGTCGTGCTCTAAAATTTTATTCTAGTATTAGATTAGATGTGCGAAAAGGTGAACAGCTAAAAAGTGGTGATCAAATATTAGGTAATAAAATGAATATTAAAGTTGTAAAAAACAAAGTAGCACCACCATTTAAATCAGCGTCGGTAGATATTTTATATGGTGAAGGAATTTCACGTGAAGGCGAAATTGTTGATTTAGCAGCTGATTTAAATATAATTGAAAAAAGCGGTGCATGGTATTCTTACAAGGGCGAGAAAATTGGACAAGGAAGAGATAATGTTCGTAATCTTTTAAAAAGTGATAATAATTTATCTTTAGAATTGGAAAATCAAATACGAGAACACTATGGTTTTAAGTTAATAGATAATCCTAATGCTAATAATGATCAAAGTAAAAATAAAAAAGAAAAGAATTTAAAGTAAAAAAATAAGTTGACAATCATAAAGTTAATAGTATATAATTGATTTGTTATTTAAAGGAAAGCGATTAATATCCACCTGATTGACGAATGCGTTGATGGGTTAAAACCTAAATGTTGATTTTAGTTTTTAAGGTGGATAGAGATATCCATCTTTTAAATTGTATGGAGGCGATTTTTTATAGCAAAGATTGAGGAATTACCAATCAATAACCAAATTAAGGTAGAAGAGTTAATGGTAATAGGGCCTAATGGGGAAAAGTTAGGTGTAAAAAAATTAAACGATGCTTTGACATTAGCAAATTACGCAGGATTAGACTTAGTTTTAATGAGTGGTAATACGGTTCCGGCTGTAGCTAAAGTAATGGATTATAATAAGTACCGTTATGAAAAACAAAAGAAACTAAAAGAAGCTCAAAAAAAACAAAGAGAAAACAGTAAAGAAGTTAAAGAGTATCGTTTATCTGTAACAATCGACGTAGGAGATTTTGAAACCCGTCGTAAAAATGCGGCAGAATATCTAAAAAAAGGACATAAGATTAAAGCGTTTATTCGTTTTAAAGGAAGACAAATAGCTCATCCAGAACTTGGATGCGATGTACTTTTAAGATTTGCGGATGCACTTTCAGATGTTGCAGATATTGAATCAAAACCTCAAATCGAAGGGCGTCAAGTATTTATGATGTTATCGCCGAAAAAATAGAAAGGATGTATTAAAAATGGCAAAAAGCAAACAAAAAACACACAAAGCAAGTAGCAAAGTGTTAAACAAGAAGAAAAACGGAACTATTACTTATAAGAAGAGTAATGGAAATCACAAAACTGGAAAGGATACAGCTAAAGCAGTTAGACAAAGAAGAAATAAAGGCGTTTTAGCTAAGGGAGAAAGAGCTAATCTTTCAAACGTAATATAAGGGTGGTAAAAAATGACAAGAGTTAAAGGTGGAACTGTTTCTAAAAATAGAAGAAGAAAAGTTTTAAAACAAGCAAAAGGATATTTTGGAAGTAAGCATAGATTATACAAAACAGCGCAAGAACAATTATTCCATAGTGGAGCATATGCTTATCGTGATCGTAAACAAAATAAGAGAAATTTTAGAAAGTTATGGATTACAAGAATTAATGCTGCTTGTAGAATGAACGATATTAGTTATTCAAGATTTATTAGTGGTCTTACAAAAGCTAATGTTGAAATTAACCGTAAAATGTTAGCAGAACTTGCTATTGATGATGCAAAAGCTTTTACTGCTTTAGTAGAAACCGCTAAAAAAGTTTTAAACGGTGAAGTAGTTAAAACTGCTGAAGTAAAAAAAGAAGTAGCTGCGAAACAACCTGCTAAAAAAGAAGTAAAAGAAGATTTAACAACTAAAACCCTTGCTGAATTAAAAACACTTGCAAAAGAATCTGGAATTAAAGGGTATTCTACATTAAAAAAAGAAGAATTAATTGAAAAATTAAAATAATGTAATTAGGACTATTGAATTATCAATGGTCTTTTTTAATTAATTATGGTATTAAAGATAAAGCTTTGTTATAATTGGTTATAGTGGTGGTAGTAATGAATGAAAAATATAAACGATTTTTAAAATATGGGATAATTGCGTTATTAATGGCCATTTTCTTGGAAATCTTTGTTTTTAATATAAATCATTTTGTTTCTTTGATGTATCCTAAAAGCGAAAAACTAGATTTTATAAAAAGCTATGGAGAATCAAATTATTATTCACACGCCAATTTAACGCTATATAGAACAACATATGAAGTTTCAAATATTAATAAAAAAATCAATAATATATTTTTAAATATTAATCCTAAAGAAAATGCTGAAATAGAATTGTTTTTAACTGATGAAGCTAATAAACTTTTATTTTCTGCAGGTAGTCATCAAGTAAGTTCTATAGTTGAAAAGAGTAATTTTATTAAAATAAATACCAGTGGAAAAAGCACTGATTTAAAACTTGAGGTTGTTACGCAAAAAAGTGATTTTAACATTCAGGAGATTTATATTAATAAAACTGTTCCAATATATTTTAATTTTCTTCGCTTCTTTTTGTGTATGGTCATCATTATAAGTGCGATATGTTTTAAAAAATATAATCTCTTTTCTCACCAATTTGACGAATATAAATATAAATTTATCTTAATTTTTACTTTCTTTTTCCTTTTTATAGGTATATATATATTTGTATACGCTAGTCCTCGAGCTAATGTTAATCTAAGCAGTAATGAGTATTCTGAACATAATCAGTATGTTTTCTTGGCTCAATCATTAAAACAAGGCAAATTTTCTATTGATTTACCCGTTACTGATAAACTCTTAGCTTTAGAAAATCCTTATGATTTTTATTATCGGGGAAAGCATTTAAAAATGAATGAAGACTTTTATCTTGATTATGCTTTTTATAATGGTAAATATTATTCATATTTTGGCGTTGTTCCTTGTTTACTTTTGTATTTACCATTTAATTTAATAACTGGCAATAGCTTGTATAATAGTTTTGCTTTATTGATAAGTTGTGTTTTTTATGTTATAGCAGCATTTTATTTAGTATATCAACTTTTTAAAAAGTATTTTCCTAATGCTTCTTTTAAATGGTATTATCTTTTTTCACTTTTATTAAGTTTTGCATCCGGTATGTCTTATTTTTTACGACTTGGTCACTTTTATAATATTCCTATTGTAATGGGGGCAGCATTTACCATGTTGGGATTGGGACTATGGATAAAATCATCGCTTATAAAAGATATTAATAAAAAGTACTTACTCTTAGGTGCGGTTTGTATGGCTTTAGTTGCCGGATGTCGCCCTCAGATGTTATTAGCTTCATTTTTGATTTTTCCTATATTTTGGAATCAGATTAAATCGAAAGAAATTTTTAAAATAAAAAATATTATTTGTTTGGCAATTCCATATGTTATTGTTGCAGGATTTTTAATGTATTACAATTATGCAAGATTTGGTTCTGTGTTTGATTTTGGCGCTAATTACAACTTAACTAGCAATGATATGACTAAAAGAGGATTTGTATTTGATCGGATTTTCTTAGGCATTTATTCTTTCTTATTTGAATTCCCTAAAATTAACGTGATTTTTCCATTTATTAATTATTATCATGTTTCAACTTTATATCACGGTATTACAATATCAGAAACTTTGGCGGGTGGCTTTTTTGCATTGAATATTTTAGGTATTATTAATTTATTTATATTTAAGCTAAAAAAATTGTTTAAGGATAATAGTTTATATTACTTATCTTTATTTTCAATAATTTTTTCACTGATTATTGTGATTGCAGATACACAAATGGCAGGATTAGTTCCAAGATATATAGGCGACTTTGGCTATTTACTTACACTTAGTACAATAATTATAGCGATGACTATTTTAACTAACTATAAAGGAAATACCAAATTAATCAGCAAAATATTTATATATCTTATCTTGTTTTCTCTTTTATATAATTTCTTAGTTTATTTCACTAGTGAACTAGTAATCGAAGAATATACTTATAAAAATATTTTTTATTATTTTTATTATCTTTTTATGTTCTGGTTATAAAGGCTTTTATATTATTGGTAAATGTCAATTGCTCTTGATAAAGACCTAATATTTCGATATAATTATTTATGAAAAATAGGTGGAAGTATGAGGAAAATCATAGCTAGTTTAGATATTGGTTCGAGTAGTATAAAACTTATTGTAGGAGAAATTCAAAAAAATAAGTTAAATGTTTTAGCTTGCATTGATGTTGTATCCCAAGGAATCAAAAAAGGTTACATAGTTAATTCGGAAAGTGCTGAACTAGCACTTAAAGAAGCATTTAAGAAAGCTGAAGACCTACTGGGTTTACCCGTTAAAAAGGTTTTAGTAAGTGTACCTTCATATAATTTAGAAGGATTTATTTCTTCGGGATCAGTTACGATAACTAGTGATGATAAAGTGATTACTCATAATGATTTAATTAGAGCTATGCAAGCTAGTGTACATAACAAAGTTGGAGAAAGTAAAGAATTAGTATCGATTTTACCTACAAAGTTTATTATTAATGATGAGGAAGTAGTAAAAAGTCCTGTTAATATGATTGCTAATAAATTAACAGTTAATGTTGTCGCAGTTGTTATTCCTAAAAATAATAGTTCTGCGATTATTAAATGCTTAGAAAAATTAGATATTAAAGTTATTGATGTGTGTGTTAGTCCCTTAGCAGATTATTACGAATTTAAAAATTCAGAAACGAATCAAAATGTGGGAGCGATTGTTAATGTGGGCTATAGC
Organism: Bacillota bacterium; assembly: GCA_015059375.1. GTDB lineage: Bacteria > Bacillota_I > Bacilli_A > RF39 > UBA660 > UBA6448. The sequence goes on from SVAN01000004.1 coordinate 21,238, forward strand.
AATACAACAGTTTCGATATTTAACAAAGGCATTTTAACGGCTTGCGAAGTTATTGATATGGGAAGTAGTACGATTGATAATGATATTGCTTATGTTTTTAAAATTGCCAAGAAAGATGCCAGTTATTTAAAAGAAAGATTGGTTGTAGCGGATATTCATGCGGCACAACCGGCAGAAACAATATTAGTTAAAGACGTTAATGGTGAAGCACTCAAAATTAATCAATATGATGTTAGTGCCGTTGCTATTTCTCGGTTAAATGAGCTCTTTAATTTGGTTAAAAAGCAAATTAACCTCTTAACAAAGAAAGAAATTAGTTATATAATAGTTTCAGGAGGAATAAGCGAGATTAACTATCTTGATCGCTTACTAGAGAATCTGTTTGGTGACGATGTAAAAATAGGCAGTGTATCAGAAATTGGAGCTCGCAGTAATAAATACTCTGTTGCATTAGGCATGATAAAATATTATAATAGTAGATTGAAATTAAGAAATGTAGAATTTTCGATATTTTCATTAGATGAGCAGGAAGATTTTGGAGGCACTCATAAGAGAGTTAATATTTCCGATAATTCGCTACTAGGGAAAATATATGGATATTTTTTTGATAATTAAGGAGGATATATGTCAGATTTATTAATGGATCAAATTGCCAAAATCAAAGTTATTGGTGTCGGTGGCGGTGGCTGTAATGCAGTTAACCGAATGATTGAAGAAGGCGTACAAAGTGTTGACTTTTATGTTGTGAATACTGATTTGCAAGTATTGAATGCATCACTTGCTACTAATAAAATACAAATTGGTAAAAATATAACTGGTGGTCGTGGGGCAGGAGCTAATCCAGAAGTTGGAAGGGCAGCAGCACTAGAAAGTAAAGCAGAATTAGAAGAAGCATTAACTGGAGCTGATATGGTTTTTGTAGCTTGTGGTTTAGGCGGCGGAACCGGAACTGGAGCTGCGCCTATTATTGCAGAAATTGCTCAAGAATTAGGGGCTTTAACAGTTGGTATTGTAACAAAGCCTTTTAAATTTGAAGGCAAAAGAAGAATGGAAAATGCTTTATTAGGATTAGATGATCTTAGAAAATCAGTAGATACCTTAATTGTTATTCCTAATGATCGTTTAAGAGATATTATTGATAAAACAACTTCATTTGACGATGCGTTTAAAGAAGTTGATAATGTTCTTCATCGTGGCGTTCAATCAATTTCTGATTTGATTGCTGTTACTGGAGTAATTAACTTAGACTTTGCTGATGTTAAAACCGTAATGGAGAAAAGTGGTACAGCTATTATTGGTATTGGTTGTGCAGCTGGAGAAAATCGTTCAATTGAGGCTGCTAGACAAGCTGTTTCAAACTCACTTTTAGAAGAAACAATTGAAGGCGCTAGAAACGCGATTGTTAACGTAACAGGTGGAAATAATCTAACATTATTTGAAATTGAAGATGCAGTAGAAACTGTTAGAGAAGCTGCTAATAGTGATGTAAATATTATCTTCGGGGCTATTAAAAACGAAAATTTACAAGACGAGGTTATTGTTACTGTCATTGCGACTGGATTCGAAGATGAAGTTGGTGAAGAAGCTTTATTCGGTGGAGATGAGCTTCCAAAAAGAAAAACTCCTGAACTTTTAGATAATGATTATGAAATCCCTCCATTTTTAAGAAATAACGATTAAAAAGAAAATCTGACAAAATTTTAATAATAAATATAGTAAATTAAATTAGGTGATAGTATGATAATATACGTAGACCTAATTTTTTTTATTAATTTTGCATATGATTTTTTATTGCTTTTAACAGTAGGGATTGTATTAAAAAGAAAGACAAATATATATCGACATCTTTTATCTGCAACCTTTGGCGGCTTGTCAATTTTTCTTTTATTTTTGCCGGGAAATGAGTATTTAATTTTTGGATTAAAGCTTATTGTTAGCGTTATCATGTGTTTAATTTCGTTTAAATATATTTCATTTCGTTATACATTAAATAATTTAAGTTATTTATATATGACAAGTATTATTTTAGCGGGTTTTTTATATTATTTAGATACTAAGTTTTCTTATTCTCATCAAGGTTTAGTTTTCTTTTTTAATGGAATTTCAGTTAACTACCTTTTGTTAATGATTGTAGCTCCAATTATTTTAGTGGCATACATAATTAGTTCTAAAAAATTAAAAAGTACATATAACTTATATTATCATCTTGAAATTTATTTTGATGATCTAAAAATAAGTTGTTTGGCCTTGTTTGATAATGGAAATAATTTAAAAGATCCTTTAACCAAGAAACCAGTAATAATTATTAGTAAAAAGCTTTTAAAAGGAACCAATCATAATCGTGATCCAATGTATATACCTTATAACACTGTAAGTGGTAGCTCCGTTATGAAGTGTTATAAACCCAGTTTTATTATTTTAAATGGTAAAAAAATATATAATTATTTAGTTGGTGAGAGTGACTATCGTTTTAGCGATGGTGTAGAAGGACTTTTGAACGTTAAATTAATGGAGGATAAATATGTTTAAAAAGTGGTTAAGAAAGATTTTCCAAAAATATCATGAGGTTTTTTTCGTCGGTGCGACCGATAAATTGCCCCCACCGTTGAATAAAGATGAAGAACTAGAATATGTCAAAAAAGCTAAGGCTGGAGATGAATGGGCTAAAAATAAGTTAATTGAGCACAATTTAAGATTAGTTGTTTTTTTAGCTAAAAAATATGAAAGTACGGGCTATGATTTAGAAGATTTAGTTTCTATTGGATCAATTGGATTAATAAAAGGAATTAATACATATAAAATAAATAAAAATATTAAACTGGCTACTTATGCTAGTCGATGTATTTCTAACGAAATTTTAATGTATATTCGTAAAAATAAAAAAAGAAAAGTAGAAGTCAGTTTAGAAGAATCCTTGAATTATGATGCTGAAGGAAATGAGCTTCATTTAGAGGATGTTTTAGGAACCGAAGAAGACATAGTACCAAAGACTTTTGAAAATACACTAAATAAAGAATTTTTAAATAAAGAAATTCAAAAATTAAATGCGCGAGATAAGGAAATAATGATTTTACGTTACGGGTTAAACAATACTAAAGAATATACCCAAAAAGAGGTGGCAAAAATGTTAGGGATATCTCAATCTTATATTTCTCGCATTGAAAAAAAGGTTATAAATAATTTGCAAGTGTTAATTGGCTAGTATGAATAAAAAGATTCCTTTTACCCCATTATAAAGGCGAAAGGAATCTTTTTATGAGCAAATACAAAGTGGATATTACAGGAATTAATACCAGTCAGTTAAAAGCGTTATCTCATGAACAAAATATGGAATTATTTAAAAAATTGAAAGCAGGAAACGAGGAAGCCAAAAATGAACTGATAAATGGAAATTTAAAGTTAGTATTATCTATTTTAAAAGGTTTTAATAAACATAATTTAAATATGGATGATTTATTTCAAGTAGGGGTAATTGGTTTAATTAAAGCAATAGATAATTTTGATATTTCTTATAATTTGAAACTATCTACTTATGGTGTACCGCTTATTTTAGGAGAAATAAAAAAATATTTACGAGATAATACTTCAATTAGAGTTTCGCGGAGTATCAAAGATAATGCATATCAAATTTTAAGATTTAAAGAAGATTATATTAATGTTCACGGAAGAGAACCGAGTATAACAGAAATAAGCTGTGCTTTAGGGATGAAAGAATACGATATTGGTTATGCTTTGGAATCTTTAAGAGAACCAATGAGTATTTTTGAGCCAATATATAGTGATGGCGGTGATACCATTTATTTAGAAGATCAAATTGCGGATAAAAAAGAACAGAGCAAGGACCATGATATGTTAATATCCATGCATCGAGCGCTTCAAAAAATTGATGTTCGAGAAAGAAATGTTTTGATGGATAGATTTGTTGTCGGAAAAACCCAGTCAGAAATCGCTAGAATGTTAAATATTTCGCAAGCTCAGGTATCTCGAATTGAAAAAAATGCTATGGCTAAAGTGCGAAAATTGATAAAATAATGGTGCTATGTTATAATCTTTTAAGATATGTGAGGTAATAAAATGATTGAAACTTGTATTGGAATATTTTTGGCAAGGGCGTGTGATGTATCACTAGGGACAATGCGAATGGTCTATGCTGTAAAGGGTAAAACGTTAATTGCCCCAATAATCGCTTTTATCGAAGTTTTTATTTGGTTTATTGTAGCCAGAGAAGCGTTGAATACAACAATTGACTCACTTTGGATTCCAATTTGTTATTCAGCAGGCTATGCTACGGGAACAATGATTGGAACTTTTATATCAAATAATTTTGTTAATGGTCTTATTTGTATGCAGGTGATAACACAAAAAGATAATCATGAATTAATCGCGGCTGTTCGAGATCAAGGATATGGAGTATCGATTGTCGCTTTAAAAAACGATTATGATGCTGTGGAAAAGGAAATGTTAATTATAGAAATTAATAAAAAAAGTCTTAAAGAATTGACTAACTTAATCAAAAAGTATGATGCATCAGCTTTTATAATGGTTAATGAAACTAAATTAGTTCAAAATGGCTATATTAAATAGCAAAACGGTCATAAATTCCTTTACTTTGGTGAAAAAGCCGTGATATAATACTTGTGACATTTTAAGTGGGACAGAAAATCCCACTTTTATTTATAAAAGGAGTGATTTAATGAATTTTGATCATCTTACACAAAAGATTAATGAAGCATTAAAAGAATTAGATATATTTGTTGATAATATTGAATATATCAAAAAAGGAAAATATAATTTTTTAGAAATTACCCTCGATAAAGTTGGGGGAATCGACTTGGATGGAATTGTTGAAGCTACAAGAATTGTAAATCCAATCGTAGATGAAGAAAATTTTACAGAAGATAGCTATATATTAGATGTATCAAGTAAGGAAAGAGGTTAATTATGGATAGTAAAGAATTAATAAGAGCAGTAAAATTAATTGTAGATGAAAAAAATATAAGTGAAGATATTATTTATGAAGGATTAAATTTAGCATTAACCACGGCATATAAGAAAAATTTTGATTCTAAGACAAACGTTTTAGTAGATATCAATCGGGAAACTGGAGATATTAAAGTCTTTTCATATCTTGTAGTAGTTAATGAAATTGATGAAGGAACCGAAGAAGTAGATGAAGAAGGAAATATTGTAAAAATTCCTCCGGAGATTAATGTTGATGCTCAAATTTTATTGGAAGACGCGGTTAAGATTAAGGCTGATGCTCAAATTGGCGATACAATTCAAGTAGAAGTTACACCAAAAGATTTTGGAAGAGTAGCCGCTGGAACTGCAAAACAAGTTCTAACACAAAAAATTAGAGAAGCCGAAAAAAATAGCATTATTGAAGAATTTAATGGTAAAGAATATGAAGTTATGGTGGGAATGGTAGCTCTAGAAGATGCTCGAAATTTCTATATTGACTTAGGAAGAACCAGAGGAATATTACCAAAAAGTGAAATTATTCCTGGTGAAGAAATTGAAATGGGATCTAGTATTAAAGTGTATATTACCAAAGTTGAGAGTAACACTAAAGGTCCTCTTATTATGCTTTCAAGAAAACATTATGGTTTTGTTAAAAGATTATTTGAACAAGAAATACCAGAAATTATTAATGGAACAATTGAAATATATCAAGTTGTAAGAGAAGCAGGAATTAGATGTAAAGTGGCGGTATATTCCAATAATGAAAAGATTGATGCAATTGGGGCTTGTATAGGAGAAAGAGGCTCAAGAATAGCTGGAATTTTAAAAGAACTAGGTCAAGAAAGAATCGATTTAGTTATTTATAGTGAAAATGATGAAGAATTTATTAAAAATGCTTTAGCTCCAGCAAAAGATGTAATTGTTAATATTACTGATCCAGAAAAGAAAGAAGCGTTAGCTATTGTTACTGATGATAATTTATCACTAGCCATTGGTAAAAAAGGAAGTAACATTAAGCTAGCTAGTAGATTAACACATTATCATATTGAAATTAAGACATTATCCCAAATTAATGAAGAAGGTAATAAGTAATGAAAAAGATTCCTTTAAGAACGTGTATCATCACTAAAGAAAAATGTGAAAAGCATGAGCTTTTAAGGGTTGTGAGAACTCCTGATGGCCAAATTATTTTTGATAAGTCAGGAAAGTTAAATGGTAAAGGGGCTTATATCAAAAAAGATAAGGAAGTAATCCTAAGAGCTCAAAAAAATAAGAACTTAGATCATACGTTTGAGATGGAAGTTCCAGCAGATGTTTACACCGATTTGTTAGGAGAAGTTAATGATAAATAGACCAAGTAGAGAAGAATATTATATGTCAATAGCGCATTTAGCGGCGATGAGATCAACCTGTTTATCTAGAAAAGTCGGTGCTATTATTGTTAAAGAGGATAATCCAATTTCTTTTGGATATAACGGGCCGGCTCGGGGAGTGCAGCACTGTGAAGAGGTAGGCGGTTGTCCAAGAAAATTGAAACCAGACTATAAAAGCGGAGCCTATTTAGACTTGTGTCCTGCTTCGCACGCCGAACAAAATGCAATTGCTTTTGCCGCGAGACATGGTATATCAACCGTTGGTGCTACTATATACGTTGGAACTTTTCCTTGTAAGGATTGTATGAATTCATTAATTAATGCAGGGATATCCAAGATAGTATATGATAGTACATATAATGCCGATTTGTCTGCGAAAATTGTTGCTGAAGCAAATGTTGAAATATGTAAATACGAAGGAAGAACACTTAAGCAAATTCTTACGGAGTTTAATTATATTACGGACAGCGATATTCTTTCTGGTCTAGAGAAAAAAGATAAAATTAAAATAATTCAAACGTTAGCAAAAGATTTATCAAAAGATGAACTTAGTAAAATATTATAATTAAAAAGAAAGGGTGGATGAAAATGAACATAAAAGATTATGCAAAAGACGTAAATTTATCAGTAGCAGAAGTATTAAAAAAATGTGAAGAAATGGGGATAAAGGCAGATGCCAATTCAGTTCTTACTGAAGACGATATTATTATTTTAGATAATACGTTAAACTTAATAAGTACTGCTACTGAAACAACATATGAGGACGAAGATGTTATTGATGATGTCGTTCAACAAGTTTTAGAAAGTGAAAATATTGATAAAACAACGTCAAATACCACAAGTAAACAAAAGTTAAAGAAGAAGGATAGCATTAAAGAATCAAAGGATTTTAAACATCTAAAGAAAGAAATGTACAAACATAAAACGAAATTAATGGGAAATAGTAAAGATGAAAATATCGTTTTATATACAAATGGCATGACAGTTGGAGACCTGGCTACTGCTTTAGGTGTATCAGCACAAGATGTTATTAAAAAATTGATGGGATTAGGTTTAATGCTTAATTTGAATCAACCAATTGATTTTGAAAATGCTGAAATTTTAACTCTTGATTATGGAAAAACTTTAAAGAAAGAAGAGAGTCAAGATGTTTCTAATTTTGAAAATTATGAAATTGTTGATAAAGAAGAAGATTTAGTTACTCGTCCACCGATTGTTACCATTATGGGACATGTTGACCATGGAAAAACTACATTGCTTGATTATATAAGAAATTCTCATGTAGTTGATACTGAATTTGGGGGGATTACGCAGGCAATTGGTGCTTACCAAATTGAGTATGAAGGTTCAAAATTAACGTTTATTGATACTCCGGGGCATGCAGCTTTTACGCAAATGCGCGCTCGTGGGGCTAGTGTAACTGATATTGTAATTATTATTGTTGCTGCTGATGACGGCGTTATGCCACAAACTAAGGAAGCAGTAGAGCATGCTTTATCCGCAAAAGTGCCAATCGTTGTAGCGGTCAATAAAATTGATAAGCCTGATGCCAACATTGATCGAATTTATACAGAAATGGCTGAATTAAATCTTACTCCTGAAGCTTGGGGCGGTGATATTCCATTTATTAATATTTCTGCTAAGACAGGTGAGGGGATTGATAATTTATTAAACACTTTATTAGCTATAGCTGAAGTAAGTGAATTGAAGGCTAATCCTAATCGATATGCTTTAGGAGCTGTTATTGAAGAACGCCTAGATAAAAATGTTGGGGGAGTAGCTTCTTTCCTAATTCAAAATGGTACCCTTCGGATTGGTGACCCAATAGCTGTAGGAACAACTTGGGGAAAAATAAGAACCATGAAGAATGATTTAGGTGTTAATATTGTTGAAGCAGGACCGTCTACTCCTGTTGAGATAACAGGATTAAATGATAATCCAAAAGCTGGTGACAAATTTATGGCGTTTGAAACCCTTGAAGAAGTAAAGGAAGTTGCCGAAAAACGTAAGGAACAAGCATTGAATAACCGCGAAAAGAAGGGAAGCATCACTTTAGATGATTTATTTAATTCGATTAACGAAGGTCAAAAAGAAATTGCGGTTGTTTTGAAGACTGATGTTCGTGGTAGTGAAGAAGCAGTTAAAAGTGCTTTAGAAAAAATAACTGTCGGCGAAGTTAAAGTTAAAGTAATTCGTAGTGGTATTGGCCCAATTAGTGAAAGTGATGTTGTTTTAGCTAGTGCATCTAAGGCTATTGTAATAGGTTTTAATGTTATTGCCAGTCCTGGTGCGAAAGAAATGGCTAAAGAATATGACATTGATATTCGTTTATATACAATCATTTATAAATTAGTTGAAGAGATGGAATTGGCATTACAAGGAATGCTTGATCCTGAGTTCGAAGAAAAAGTTATTGGTAGTGTTGAGGTAAGACAAATCTTTAAATTTTCTAAAATCGGTAATATTGCCGGTGTTTATGTAACAGATGGCTTAGTTAAATCCTCTGCGAATGCTCGCGTAATTCGTGACGGTGTAGTTTTAACAGATGCTAAAATTGCTTCTGTTCAAAGAGGTAAAGATAATGTTAAAGAAGTTAAAAAAGGCTATGAATGTGGAATAACTTTAGAAAAGTATGATGATTTTAAAGAACGAGATGTATTAGAAATTTATGAATTGCAAGAGGTAAAACGTGGCTAATTATAATTTGAAAAGAATTGAAAGAGATATTGAAAAACATTTACCGGTAATAATTCAACGTGAAGCTACAGACGAACTTTTAAAAACGATTACAATAACTGGATGTGAACTTACACATGATTTAAGTTTTTGTAAAGTATATTTTACTTCAATTGCAGATATGGATAAGAAATCTTTGGAAAAAGAAGTGAATGAAGCTAGCTCTTTTTTAAGAGGGAAACTTTCCAAAGTTATGGAGATCCGCAATACGCCAATTCTACGATTTGAATATGATGAATCCATTGAATATGCGGATCGTATTGAAAATGTAATAAAAAAATTACATGAATAAGAAAGGTAAAAATGTATATTAGTGATCAAAAACCAAATATTAATATTTTGGGGAGATTAGCGTGTGATTATTATTATGGTAACGAAAGAGTAAATGGTGTCACACTTTTTAGTAAAATCGCAATTAAAAAGTGTGCTGATGGTGAAATAAATTGTTTACCATTATTGCTATTAGATGGTAATTATAAAAAAACAATTAATCAATTAGAATACGTTTACGATGATATTATTAATGAATTTATTGGCTTGTATGCTGATAATGGACATTTAATTGCTCATACTTTTATAACATACTTTCAAACTGATGACTTTAATCAAGTTGTGCAAATTAATGATATTTATGTTGAAAACAAAGATGCTTTTAAACTCTCAATATTTGATGGTATTGACGTGCTATCGGGCATTTATCGGCAAATTTTAACTTTTGCTGAAGAGCATATTTATCGCAATAGTCCAAATTTTGATAAAATTGAAATTGATGTTTCTTTTAATAAGATTTTATTGTTGATTGTTCAAGAACTTGGATATGAAATTGATGTTTCTTCGTCAAAGAGTTTAGGTTATAAAGAAAATAATAAAGGATTAAAAAGAGTTTTATGAATGGTGTAATACTTATTAATAAAAAAAAGGGAAAAACAAGTCGAGATATGGTTAATGAACTTAACCATATTTTTGGTATGAAGAGAATTGGGCATACAGGGACACTTGATCCGCTTGCTACTGGTGTTTTAGTTATGTGTCTTGGAAAATATACAAAGTTAGTGGATGAACTTTCTTCTTTAAGAAAAGAATATGTAGCTAAAGTTAAAATAGGAATTAAAACTGATACATTAGATATTACAGGTAATGTTTTAGAGAAAGATGAATGTACAATTGATACAAATGAACTTAAATTAGTGTTAAATTCAATGTTAGGAAAACAAGTACAAACAATTCCTGCATATTCTGCAAAAAAAATTAATGGAAAGAAATTATATGAATATGCTCGAAAGAAAGAATATGTTGAACTCCCTAAAAATGAGGTTGAAATTTATGATATCCAGTTACTCGAGGTTACTAGTGATACTTTTACCTTTAAAACCGTTGTTAGTAAAGGAACATATATTCGAAGTTTAATTGAGGAAATTTGTAATCGCTTAAATATTATTGGAACAATGTGTGAATTAGAAAGAACTATGCAAGGAAAATTTTCTGTTCTTGAAAGTTTTGACATTCAGGAAGTTCAAAACGGCAACTACAAATTATTGACAATTAAAGATTTATTAGATTATCAAGTGTATGTTTTGAGTGACGAAGAATATTATAAAGTGAAAAATGGGAATAAAATGAACTTTAATTTTAGTGATGAAAAAATAATTTTGGAATATGATAATAAAGAGATAGCTATTTATGAAAAAGAAAATGGTGTCTATCGAGCTAGTATAATGCTGATATAATGTTTGCAATTTGATTTTTATCATGTTAAAATTGTATATAGAATAAAGAGGTGTTTTAGGTGAGAGAGTTTATAGTCGAGTTATATGCAAATGAAAATTTTCCAATTTATTTAGGAGCAATAATATTAGTTTTATTGATTGCGTTTTTTATTGTTTTCTTTTTAGGAAAAAAAGATAAGAAAAAAATTGAAATGACGCAACGATTAGAAACAATTAAAGCAGATGCCTTTAAGGAAGTAACTCCTCCGGTAAAAGTGGAAGCTGTTCCTGCTGAAAATTCTGCAGTAAATATTCCTCCACAAATCCCTCAAACACCAATTTCAGAACCTAGTCAAGGAGATTTGGATTCTCAAGTAAATACTGCTAATGTTGAAGTAGTTCCAACTGAACCAATGCAAATACCTATTCCACAAGTCAATATTCAACCTGTTACTTATGAGCCGGAGGTTAGTCCTATGCCAACTGCTGAAGTGACTATTAACGAGAACCCATATAATGCTCAAACAGTGATTTCAAATGATAATATTCAACCGGATGTTGCCGAAATAGATTTAAGTAATTTTAGAAATTTGGCAGCTTCAATCGAAACTGAATTATCAGCTTTAGAAAAACAACAAGAGTTAGCTAGACCAATTGTTGAAAATATTCCTCAAGCAGAGCCGGTAATGAATTATAGTTCCGGCATGGAAAATGTAAATCCAACTCCAGTTATAACCACAGTGATGACGTCTCCAGTAGTTGACAACCAAGATATCGTAAAACCTATTTTAGAACCAATAGAAACTGAGACAATTAAAATTGATGTTCCTGAAAAAAGGGAAGAGATACAACCTAATCCTACTAAAGTAATGACTGGTGTATTTAGTTCAGTTTATGCACCGAAAAAAGAGGAACCTTCGTTTTTCGAAGACACAATGGCAATTGAATTGCCTCGGTTAAAAGATACGCAAAAAAACGATGATAATCGTATGAGTTAAGCAGAGAATTCTGCTTTTTTTATGTTGAAAATTAATTGACAATTTTGTTGCTGGTAGTATAATTAAATTTACTGAAAAGAGGCAATAACATTATATATGAATAATAAAAAATTAACAGCAGTGAAAAATGCGGCAATGGTTGTATCGGCGCTAATCGTTTTAACTGGTTGCGCTAATAAAATGCAGGATACAGGTGCATATATTTCTGATTCTTCATCCTTTTTTCCAAGCTCAATAGATAACTTAGAAATGGATGCTCCTCAAGAGGAACTTTCGCCAATACCTTATAGTTTTGATATAAGTATTAATGATGCTAAATTAATTTCTGATTGTGACTCATATCTTAAATATCTTGATTCACAAGCGCCATTACATGATGCGTTTCAAATTATGCTAGAACCTTATTTGTATTCTGTTGAAAAACAAGAGTTGGCAGCTTATCAACTTTTAAAAATAAACGGATTAACTGTTGCTGATGTTGAAGAAGAACTTCATAATATATTAGTCTATTCACAAAATCCAACTTGCTGCAGTACTGAAATGTTTGACAAATTAGTAGGAAAATTAAACAAAACACTTTGCTGTATGGCTAATCCTTTTACTAGTTATTATGCTTTGAGTCAAAGAATTCATGAATTTTCTTGCTCTAAGGAGCATTCATTTCAGTATGGTATTTATACGTGTGATAATCTTTTAAAAGAAAATGAAGACATGCGTACGATGACAATACTTGAAAGTCTTGAAATGAAATATGCTGAGGATTTGGGATTTCAAAAGATTAAACGAGCACTTTTACAAAATCCTGATTTAAGTATAAATAGTTTTCTTGTTGAATTGGAAAATTTAATTCAAGCACAGCTTAATCCATCAGGGATGGGATACAATAGCTGGTTTGCACTCTTCGGTAATTTAAATGCAACCTTATCATATGGAGAATCATTATATGAAACCTATATCGAATTAGCGGTAAGCATTCATAATGAATTATATCCAGATGATCTTTTAACCAAAAATGAGTATGGTATTTATGTTTCAAAATCTTTGATAATGCCTAAATACTAATTAAAACCTAGAAAAAACGTCAAGAAGATTGCAAAAATCTTCTTTTTTCTTTATAATGGTTATGGTGATGGTATGGCAAAATATGATGAAACATCTATAAAAATTCTTGAAGGTTTAGAAGCTGTTAGAAAAAGACCTGGTATGTATATTGGGTCAACAGATAAAAGAGGACTTCACCATTTAGTATGGGAAATAGTTGATAATTCCATTGATGAAGTAATAAATGGATATGGCAATCATATAAAAGTTATTTTAAATAAAAATGGTAGTGTAACAATTAGCGATAACGGTCGTGGGGTTCCAATCGGAATGCATGAAAGCGGTAAAAGTACACCAGAGGTTATATATACAATCTTACACGCAGGTGGTAAATTCGAAGAAGGCGGATATAAAGTATCTGGAGGACTTCATGGTGTAGGTGCGTCTGTTGTTAATGCTTTGAGTAATTACATGGATGTTGTAATATACAAAGAAGGAAAAATCTCCAACATTCGTTTCGAGGATGGCGGAAAGGTTGCAATTCCATTAAAACAAGTAGGAGAAACTAAAAAAACAGGAACAACAGTAACGTTTTTCCCTAATCCAGAAATATTTAAAAATTGCAAATTTTCATATACAACAATTTGTGAAAGAATGCAAGAAAGTGCCTTTTTAATATCAGGTCTTACTATTGAAGTAATTGATGAAGAAGATGGCCGTAGCGAGACTTTTTTCTATGAAAACGGGTTAAATAGTTTTATTGATTATATTAATGAAGGCAAATCATCTCTTTGCAATACTTTAAATTTTAATAGTAGTAAAAATGGTATTGAGGTAAGCGTTGCTTTGCAATATACTGATACATACAATGAAAATATTTTATCTTTTGTTAATAATGTTAAGACTCCGGACGGCGGAAGTCATGAAGTCGGTTTTAAAACCGGAATAACTAAAGCATTTAATGATTATGCCAAAAATAATAATTTAGTGAAAGGAAAAGATTCACTTTTTGAAGGTTCTGATGTTAGGGAAGGTTTATCTGCGGTTATTAGTTTAAAGATTCCTGAGAATTTATTGCAATTTGAGGGACAAACCAAATCTAAGTTAGGTACTCCGGAAGCAAGAAGTATTACGGAAAGTATTACGTATGAACAAATAAAATTCTTTTTAGAAGAAAATAAAGAGGCAGCTTTAACTATTATTGATAAGGCGACCAAAAGTATGGAAGCAAGAGCGGCAGCCCGAAAGGCGCGGGAACTTGTTCGCAACGGTAAAGGAAAAGAAAAGAAAGATAAAATTTTAAGTGGTAAGCTAGCTAAAGCTACTGGTAAAAATATTAGTAAAAATGAATTGTTTTTAGTCGAAGGAGATTCTGCCGGTGGCTCTGCAAAAACAGGAAGAGACAGAGAAACACAAGCAATTTTGCCTTTACGAGGAAAAGTTCTAAATTGTGAAAAAGCTTCGAATAATGACATTCATGCTAATGAAGAATTAAATACATTAATTTATGCAATTGGGGCGGGAATTGGCAATGATTTTGATCCAAAAGATAGTAATTATGGCAAAGTAATTATTATGACTGATGCTGACGATGATGGCGCTCACATTCAAACTCTGTTATTAACTTTCTTTTATCGTTTTATGCGGCCTTTGATTGAAGCGGGGATGTTATATATTGCCAATCCGCCTTTATATGCCTTAGATTTTGGTAAATACAAAGAATATATAGCTACCGATGAAGAATTGGAAGAAAGAAAAAGAGAAGTAAAAGGAACTTATAAAGTTCAACGGTTTAAAGGTTTAGGAGAAATGAATTCTGACGAACTATTTGAAACAACAATGAATCCCGAAACTAGAAGTTTAATTAAAGTGAGTATTACTGATGCTGCTTTGGCTGAAAAAAGGGTTTCGGTGTTAATGGGAGATAAAGTTGAACCACGTAAGGAATGGATTGAAGAAAATGTGGATTTCACATTGGAAGATAGTTTTAGGAGGTAATCGTGGCAAAAACACTAGAAGAAAAAACAATTGTAGAAAAAATATATGATTACACTCTCGAAGATATAATGGGAGAACGATTTGGAAGATATGCTAAAAGCATCATTCAAGATCGGGCGCTTCCTGACGTGCGCGATGGATTAAAACCGGTTCAACGCCGCATTTTATATACGATGTGGGAAGATAAAAACACTTTTGATCGTCCGTATCGAAAATGCGCTAAAGCTGTTGGGGATGTAATGGGAAAATATCATCCTCATGGTGACTCATCAATATATGGTGCAATGATTTATATGTCGCAAGCATGGAAAATGCGTGAGATTTTTATTGATATTCACGGAAATAATGGTTCAATTGATGGTGATGGACCTGCGGCTTATCGTTATACAGAAACAAGATTAACAAAAATTGCTCAAGTAATGCTAAAAGATATTAATCGCAATGCTGTTGAGATGACTTTGAATTATAGCGATGAGGAATTAGAACCCACTGTGCTTCCCGCAAATTTTCCTAATCTTTTAGTAAATGGGTCAACTGGTATTTCTGCTGGTTATGCAACAAATATTCCTCCCCATAATCTCGGCGAAATCGTAGATGCAACAATTCACCGAATTAATAATCCCAATTGTCGTTTAGAAACAATTATGGAGATTGTTAAGGGGCCCGATTTTCCAACGGGTGGAGTTCTCGAAGGAAAAAGTGGACTTATCCAAGCCTATGAAACTGGGCGCGGTAGAGTAGTTCTTAAAGCTAGAACTGAGATTGTTAAGGAAAAAGGAACTCACCAAATTATTATTCATGAGATACCTTATGATGTTTTAAAAGAAAATCTTCGTAAAAAGATCGAGGATATTAAAATAGACAAAAAGGTCGAAGGTATTTTAGAAGTTCGCGATGAATCAGATAAAGAGAATATGGCAAAGATTATTATTGATTTAAAAAAAGATGCCAATTCAGAGTTTATTTTAAATTATTTATTAAAAAATACGGAATTACAAATTAATTATAGTTTTAATATGGTTGCTATTGTCAATCGTCGACCAAAACAATTAGGTATTTTAGCAATTTTAGATGCTTTCATTGCACATCAAAAAGATGTAATTTTAAGAAGAACACGATTTGATTTAGAACATGCTAAAGCTAGATTACATATTGTTGAAGGCCTTTTAAAAGCGGTTGATATTCTTGATGAAATTATTAAAACGATAAGAGCATCGAAAAATAAAGCTGATTCAATTGCCAACTTAATAAAGGAATTTTCCTTTACTGAGGAACAAGCAACAGCAATTGTAACAATGCAATTATATCGGTTATCTAATACTGATATTACTGAATTAACAAATGAAAAAAATGATCTTGAAAGAATGATTGAATTCTTAAATCTTATTTTAAATGATGAAGAAATATTGAAAAAACAAATGAAACAGGAATTAAATGAGGTTAAAAAAGCTTATAGTTCGCCAAGAAGAACGGAAATTCGTGATGAAGTTACAGATATAAAACTAGACATGAAAGATATGATTCCAAAGGAAAAAACAGTTGTTATAGTTACAAACGAAGGATATATTAAACGAATTTCTCCAAAATCCTTTGCATCAGCAGAAGATCAAATGACACTAAAACCAGGAGATTATATTCGAAATATTTATAATGTAAATACACAAAATACAATTATATTATTTACAAATTTAGGAAATTATCTCTATATTCCCGTTCATGTAATCCCAGAAAGCAAATGGAAAGAGCTAGGTAAACATATTAATAATATAGTTATGATGAGTTCCGATGAAAAAGTAATTGATAGTATTGTCTTTGATGATAAAGATAAAGATGTTACGATTACAACAAAGCTAGGAATGGTTAAGAGGGTTAAGATTGCTGACTTCGAAGTAACCAGATATTCAAAGCCAATTATGGCAATGAAATTAAAAGAAGATGATGAAGTTTTATCTGTAAAAATTACAGGTAAAGAAATTTTGTTAGTAACTTCAGTCGGGTATTATCTAAAATATTTGACAACAGAAATCCCAATTATCGGAACTAAAGCCGCTGGCGTTAAAGCAATTAATTTAAAAGACGATTATTTAGTTTGTTCTGATCAAGTTTTAACTGAAAGCGAGTATTTGAATATTTTTACCAATAATAATACTGCTAAGAGAGTAAAACTAACGGATTTGGTTACTTTGTCACGAGCTAAAAAAGGTAATTTAATAATGAAAAAACCAAAAACTAAAGATTATTGTGTTAATTTTGGTTATGTAAGTGAAGCTAGAACAATTAATATAATGAAGTGTGATAGTGAAATAACGGAGATTAAGAATGCTGAAATTCCAATTATGGATTTAGCTAGTACAGGAAGTTTATTTACTAAACAAAAGGTAGAAGAAGTAAAACCAAAGAATGATATTTTTACATTCCAAGAGGAAATCCAAGAATCAATAAATGAGAATATTCCAGTAGAACCTAAAGAATCTGGGCAATTGTCTTTCGATGATTTTATTAATGATTTTAAAATTTAAGCAGATTAATTTCTGCTTTTTTTCATATAATTAAATGGTGATATGATTGGATAAAAAGGAATCATTTAAAAGTTTCGTAGCTAATAAACCTTATTTAGCTAGTTACGTTGAAAGTGGAAAAATGTCTTGGCAAAATTTTTATGAGCTTTATGATTTATATGGGGAGTCATCTTCGGTTTGGGATAGTTACAATCGTAAAGAAAATAATGCTAGTGCTAAAAATACGCTTAATGATTTATTTAAAAGTGTTGATATTAATTCAATTAAAGAACACATTAATACAGCACAAAAAGCTCTTGATTTTGTACAAGAATTAACAGGAAAATCGGTAAGTAATAGTTCATCATCCGTAGTATCTCCGCGACCATTAAATAAGTTTTTTGAGGATTAATGAAGCAGATAATTAGTAGACAACTTTTAGAAAATCCTAGATTGCTTAGCCATTTTATGGAACAATCATATTGGATAAAGCAATTAAATCGTCACTTAGATAGTTGGAAAGACTTTAATAAACAAATGAAAATCTTATATAAAGAAAGGTCTACGGATAAAATAAATAGTGCAATAGATGGAATTGAAATGCTTTCGTCGTTAATTGACGCAACTAAGTGAAAATCTCTTGAAATTACCTAATATAATATGATAATATTAAATCATAGAGGTGAGTGGATATGTTAAGAAACAAAGATGGTTTCACATTAGTAGAATTACTAGCAGTTATCGTTATTTTAGCGGTTGTTATGCTTATTGCTGTTACGGCTGTTGGACCAATGATGACAAGGTCAAGAATTAGTGCATTAGGCACAGAAGGAATTAAAGTTATTGATGCAGCAAAAACTGCATATCAAGCTGAACAATTATCAGGAACTTCTGCAATTAAAGCAACTTCATCAGTATGTTTTGATTTAGCTTGGTTATACAACGAACAATATTTTGAAAAAGGTTCTGGTGCTAGTGGTGATGGATATGAAGGTTCTGTATTAGTTACATATTCAGGCGGAAAATATTCTTATAAATATTGGTTAACTAATAGTACTTATTGGTTAGTAGAAGCTGAAGCAAATGGTGGATATTCTGAAGTAAACAATACAACCGTTCGTGATAATGGAACTGGTTTAACAATGAATAACTGTGGCGGAGCTACAAGTGTTGTTAAATGTTCTGGCACTAGTGCGTGTGCATAGTATTGAATTAAACCGATAGAAATATCGGTTTTTTTGTGGTAAAATTTAGATAGAGGTAATGAAAAATGATAATAGGATCACATGTTAGTTTTGGTGGGAAAGGCTTACTTGGTAGTGCAACTGAAGCTGTTAGTTATGGGGCAAATACCTTTATGTGTTACACTGGGGCACCGCAAAATACACTGAGAAAGCCCATTGATGAAGAGTCAGTCCGAAAAGCACATGAATATATGCAAGAAAATGGAATAAATCCAGAAAATATTATATGTCATGCTCCGTATATTATTAATCTCGCTAACAAAAGTAAACCGGAAGCGTGGGAATTTAGTGTTAGTTTTTTAAAACAAGAGTTAAAAAGATGTGAAGCTCTTGGTATTAAATACATTGTTCTTCATCCTGGAAGCGCTGTATCACATACGAAGGAAGAGGCTTTGGAGAATATTTGTGATGCCCTGAATGACATTATTAATGTTGATACAAAAGTTATGATTTTGCTCGAAACAATGGCCGGTAAAGGTACCGAATGTGGCAGAAACGTAGAAGAAATTAAAAACATTTTAGATAATATTATTTTTAAAGATAAGATAGGTGTTTGTCTTGATACTTGTCATTTACATGATTCAGGAATTGATTTAACTACTTTTGATGAATATTTAGAGAAGTTTCATGAATTAATAGGGATTCACAAAATAAAATGTATTCATATTAACGATAGTTTAAATCAGTTAGGATCTCATAAAGATCGTCATGCTAATTTAGGCTATGGAAAAATAGGATTTAATAATTTGTTATCTGTAATATATAATGAAAAATTAAAAGATGTTCCTAAAATATTAGAAACACCTTATATTAATAATTATCCACCTTATAAATTTGAAATTGAAGCAATCAAAAATAAAGAATTTGATGATAATTTATTTAAACGTGTTGAGGATTATTACAAAAATCTTTGATATTTAGAAAAGTATTCGGTGAATACTTTTTTTACTTTATCAAAATTTTCGGGACTATATTTACTTTTATAACGGTCAATGTTAAAAAGTTTCGGATTTTGTAGGATTTCTTTATAATTTTTTTTAATAAAAGTATATGTAAACTCTAATTCTTCATTAGATAGATTAACACTTTTCTTTTTAGCAAAAGTATCAACATCATTAATGGATAAATTTTTCATATATCTATCGACTATATTAAACATTGTATCACCTTAATACATTGTATGATTTATTTTTTTAAATGAATACTAATTGTAGGGTGATTTGTATAAAAAAAATTATCTTTTTAATTTGTATTTTTTTGTTGTTGGGGTCGTATATTTGTCTTTATTATGTAAATAATGCTAAATTTTATCAAGAAGAATTATTAACTAAAACCGAATTATTTATTGAGGGGCCATCAGCTCCGAGAGGGAGAATCTTTGACGTCAACGGTAATGTTTTAGTTGATAATAAGACGATTAATAACCTAGTGTTTCACTATGTTAAAGGAATTGATACATTAGAAGTTGCAGAAAATTTAGTGCATTACTTTAATTTTCCTGAACCATCTGAAAAAGCATTAATTAATTATTATAAAGCAAAAAATAACGTTAACAATTTACTTACAAAAGATGAAAAAAAACTCATTCAAGAAAGAAAAATAGATAAAGATGAAACCATTAACAATAAAATAAAACAAATAATTTCTGTTTTAACTGATTATGAAAAACAATGTGCAATGGCATATTACCTATTAAATGATGGGTATTTATATAGTCCCAAAATAATTGTTGAAGATTTGACAGATGAGCAAATTGCAATGATTATAAATAATCTTCCTTTGGGGATAACTATTGAAAAAGCATACGAAAGATATTATCCATATGGTAAAATATTAAAAAATATTTTTGGAACAGTTGGTAATATTACGGAAGATAATAAATCTGAATATTTATCCTTAGGTTACGATTTAAATGATAAGGTGGGTCTTAGTTATTTAGAAAAATATTATGATGAGTATTTGCAGGGAAAACCCGCAATCTATGAAGTTAATGACGATTATTCTTTAAAGTTGTTTAGGGCAGAAGTACCTGGTAATGATTTATACCTTTCGATTGATATTAATTTACAACTTAAGGTTGAAGAAATAATTGAAAGAAACCTTGTTCAAGCAAAAAAATATCCTAATACGGAATATCTTAGTGATTCATATGTAATTATTTCTAATCCCAAAACTGGTGAAATTAGAGCAATTGCAGGAAAAAGATATCTTAAGAATCAGGAATTTAATGATGTTGTTATTAATAATATTTCTTCATCTTTTACAATGGGGTCGGTAGTTAAGGGCGCTACTATAAGTGTGGGATACCAAAATAACTTAATTACTCCTGAAAAGAAAATCTTAGATTTATGCGTTAAATTAAAAAATCAAACCGCTAAATGTTCTTGGAAAAAACTTGGATATTTAAACGCGATAACAGCTTTAGAACAAAGCTCAAACTATTATCAATTTTTAATTGCAATAGGTCTTACTGGTCAAAAATATGTTCCAAATATGGATTTAAAAGTAACTGAAAAAGAGTTTACTGTTTACCGAGAAATGTTAGCTTCTTATGGTTTAGGTATTAAAACTGGGATTGATTTGCCTAACGAAAAGATTGGGTTAATAGGTAGTAAAATATCCTCAGATTTACTTTTAAATTTAGCAATTGGTCAGTATGATACATATACCCCAATTGAACTATTAACTTATATTAATACATTAGCCTCTTACGGAAAACGAAGAAGTCCGAGTTTAGTATCTAAAATAATTGGGACTAATAACGATGTGCTTTATGAAAATGATTACACGGTTATCGATAATGTTGATATAACGCAAGAAAATATGAAGCTGATTCATGAAGGTTTATATTATGTTATGAATCGCGGAACCGGATTAGGATTTATGAATCGCAAATTAGTACCCGCCGGTAAAACTGGAACAAGTGAGTCTTTTTGGGATACCGATAATGATGGAATTATTGATACGAAAACGCTTACTTTAACTTTAGCGGGCTTTTTTCCATATAATAATCCAGAGTATAGTATGGTAGTAATTTGTCCAAATGCATCGCACAATAATGGTTCTAAAGATTATATTTATTATCTAACAAGCCGAATAAGCCGCGAAATAACCGATTTTATGTTTGAAAATATAGTAATTCCTTGATATAATAAATTAGGTTTGAAAAAGGAGGCAGAATCATGGCTAAAAACGAAAATAGACAACATGTTATTAATAAATGTAGTGAATGTGGAAAAGAACTTCGTCCAATTTGCAAAAATAAGAAAAATAATCCAGAACGTTTAGAACTTAAAAGATATTGTTCTAATTGCCGTAAACATGTAGTAGCAAAAGAAAAGAAGTAGGAAGGAAAGTAGTTTATGAACATTAATATAAATGATATTAAAAATGGAATGACTGTTGTAATGGATGGCAACCTTTATGTTATTCAAGAATTTCAACATGTTAAACCGGGTAAAGGCCCAGCTTTTGTAAGAATAAAATTAAAAAATTTAAGAACTGGTTCTACGACTGAAGATACTTTTAATACAAATATCAAAATCCAAAAGGCTCATATCGAAAAAATCAATGTTCAATACTTGTATTCAGCAGGAGATGTTTATACTTTCATGAACAATGAAACTTATGAACAAATAGAGGTTCCTGCAAAAACTTTAGGGGATAATATTGATTTCATTAAAGAAGGTTTAGATATTACAATTGATTTTTATGAAGGTGAAATTATTGGTATTACCCTTCCAGAAAAAGTTGAATATGAAATTATTGAGACTGAACCTGCGGTAAAAGGAAATACTGCCACTAATGCTAGTAAAGATGCCAAAATTGAAACTGGTTATGTAGTAAGAGTACCTTTATTTATTAATCAAGGAGAAAAAATCATCGTTACAACAAGCGATGGTAAATATTCAGGAAGAGCATAATGCTCTTTTTCTTTTTGTGATAATTATTATTTGCAAACTATATTAAATTTGTTATAATTAGTTTGTTGAAGCGAAGGAAAATTTACAACTTTCCATTTCAAATCGTAGATGGCGTTAACATAAAAGAGTATGATAATCTCATAAAATAAGGTGGTACCGCGGGAACTCTCGTCCTTATATTTTATGAGATTTTTTATTTTTAGGAGGAAAATATGACATTATATGAAGAATTAAAATGGAGGGGGCTTATTCAAGACATTAGCAGTCCCGAACTTATTGAAAAATTAAATGCCGGAGGACTTACGTTTTATATTGGAACGGATCCTACTGCTGATTCGATGCACATTGGTCATTATTCATCGTTTTTAATTTCTAAAAGGTTAGCAAAAGCTGGACATCATCCCTTGTTATTAGTAGGTGGAGCAACTGGACTTATTGGCGATCCAAAACCGACAGCTGAAAGACCGATGATTACTAAAGAAGAGGTTGAAAAAAATATTCAAGGCTTAACTAAACAAGCTGAATCGATTTTTGGCTTTGAAGTAGTTAATAATTTTGATTGGACTAAGGATATTAATGTAATTGACTTTTTAAGAGATTATGGGAAATATTTTAATGTCAACTATATGCTTGCGAAAGATAAAGTAAAATCACGATTGGAAACCGGAATTACTTATGCGGAATTTTCTTATATGATTTTGCAAGCTTTAGATTTTTTATACTTATATGAAAATCGGGGCTGTACATTGCAAGTTGCAGGTTCTGACCAATGGGGAAATATAACTTCAGGCATTGAGTTAATAAGAAAAAAACTTGATAAAGAAGCCTATGGCATGGTTATGCCTTTGGTTACTGATTCGCAAGGTAAAAAATTTGGTAAAACCGAAGGAAATGCTTTATGGCTTGATAAAAATAAAACGAGTAGCTATGAATTATATCAATACTTAATTAATCTTGAAGATGCAATGATTATTAGTTATTTGAAAATGTTAACTTTTTTAACCCCTGAAGAAATTGAAAAGATTGAAGCAGAACATTTATTAAACCCTGAACAACGTCTTGCTCAAAAAGCATTAGCTAAAGAAATTATTACAGATTTGCATGGAACTGAAGAATATGAAAATGCAGTTAAACAAGCACAAGCTTTATTTAGTGGTAGTGTTAAAGATTTAAGTAGTGAATTTATATTAAATGAATTTAAAGATGTTAACAAGATTTCTGTAAAAAAAGGGGATAAATTATTAGATATTTTAGTTAATGGTCAAGTGTGTGTTTCCAAAAGAGAAGCCAGAGAAATGATTTCCGGAAACGCGATTAGCATCAATGGTGATAAAGTTGCTGATTTAGAAAAAACAATTGTCGAAAGTGATTTTATTGATAATAAAGTAATGCTTCTTAAAAAAGGTAAAAAGAGTTATTTTTTAGGAATTCTTGAATAAAATGCCGTAGGGCATTTTTTTGTTGCAGTAAATATTTTATTATGATATGATTATGGCCTTGCACATAAGAAAGGGGAGATATTGATGTCTGCAACTTGGATATTTATAATTAATTTAGTCGTTATTTTTATTGTGAAAGTTTTAGATAATTTGCTTTCTACTAGTAAAACAATTTTAATTCAAAAAAATAAAGCATTTTTAGCGGGAATTTCAGTTGTTATTAGCCAAATTATTTTTTATGAATTAATTGACGCTGTATCAACGAGTGGCGACTTAACAATGTATGTTGTTTCAGTAGCTAGTGGAATAGGCACAATTTTAGCTGTCGGCTTAAGTAATCATTTTTCTAAAGATAGAATGTATATTAATGTTTTACTATGTGATGATAAAAAAGTTATGAAAAATTTGCGGAACTTTCTCAAAGAAAATAAAATTACTAACTTAGCTACTGATGGATATACAAAAGATTGGAAGAAAAGTATTGCAATTACAGCGTACGCAGAAACAAAAGCACAAAGTAAATTAATTGATGATTATTTGGAATCTTTAGATGTAAAAGTAAAAAGAATAATTAATAAAAATTAGGTAAAAACCTAAAGAGATAAATTGACATAGCATACATTAAATTGAAAGGTGAGAAGTATGTTAATTTATCCAAATAAAAATATTCCTCCAAGGCCTATGGGAAATCCTGGGCAGGATCGTTTTATCGTTCCATTTCTTTTAGGAGGACTTGCTGGTGGCGCTGCTGTAGGACTTACAAGGCCAAGACCAATATATAACGTTGCTCCATATGGTCAAGGCGGTTATCCACCATTTAATCCATATCGTCCAATGGGAAGTTATTCTTATTCTTACTATGTACCTTATGGAAATGGTTATCCATATTAGTCAAATTGATAATTAAGGCAAGGAATAAGAAACAAACAATGATACTACTACCGCCATAAGATAAAAATGGTAAGGTGATTCCTACAATTGGGATTATTCCAATGTTCATCATAATATTAATGAGAATTTGACAGAGTAAAATTAAAAGAAAGCTAATTACTAAGTAGTTAGTTTTTTTATTATACTTATTATTTATTTTAAAGCTAATAGTTATTAGCAGCATTAAATAAGTCCAAAGAATTAAAGGACACATAAAAAATCCAAAATTCCCAATTGAAAAGGCAAAAATAAAATCAGTAGCTCCTTCGGGAATATAAAGTAAAATTCCATTAAAGCCATTACGAATAAAAGGGCTTCCAAATATAGATAGTAAAGAAAGTTCTAACTGATAATTGCTTTTAAAGTTAATAATTCTTTCTACTCGATAAAAAAAAGATGTACCAATAAGTTTAATTAATAAATCTTGCTGATTTTGATAAAGAAATATAAATAATAAACCTAATCCTAAAAGAAAAAATATCAGAAATAAATAATAGAACCATTTAATTTTTAATGTTGTTAAAAGATAAAAATAAATGATTAAATAAAAGATAATAGCTCCAGTATCAGGTTCTAAGAAAACTAAAATACAGGGAATCAATGTAATAATTGTTAAGTAAGAAAATTTGGCAAATTTATTTAGCTTTTTCTGCGATATTTCTATTAGATATAAAGTTAAACTTATTTTCATAAATTCACTTGGCTGTAAAGTGAAAATCTTAAAATCAATCCAAGCTTTTGTTCCGTTTATTTCATCACCAATAAACAATACTAATAACAAAAATAATACATTAATTAAATAGATAATATTACTATATTTAAATATAGCTTTAAAATTCATTTTAGAGGAAATGATAATTATTAAAAAACCTAAAAAATACCATATACATTGTTTTAGATAATAATTGTTATAAAATGAATTTAAAAATTTGGCATTATATAAATTAATAATGCTTATGAAAAATAGAAGGGTAACTGATAACCATAATAAAACATTTTCATACTTTTTCATATTCCTAGTATGCTCAAATTAGGCATAATTATCATATACTATTTTGGGTGATAATATGAAAGATTTACCGAGGGTAAGTGCTTTTCCAATTGAAAAAAAATTAGATAATTCTCAAGAACGTTTTTATGGAAGCGAAGATAACATTATTTTGGCTAAACCAATTAATGTAATAAGTAAAATTAATCAAATATTTGCTTCGAATAATCATGTTTATAAGAGTAGAGTAAGAATTAAGTATAAAAATGATATTGAAGAAAGAACGATTGTTGGCAAAACTAGTACAGACCTTTTGACACTTACTGGTGAAAAGATTAGAATAACTGATATTGTGGATATTGAAAGAATTTAAATTTTAAGATATGCTATAAACAAACAGAAAAGGAAGTCGTATGAATTTTGAAAATGTAGTAATATTAATTACCGGAGCAAGCAAAGGAATTGGACAGTGTTTAGCTAATATTTTATGCAAGTATAATGCTAAAGTAATCGGAGTATACAATCATACTAAAATTGAGAATGCTAAATATGATACTTATAAATGCAATTTAAGTAGTGAAAAAGAAATTGTTAAATTAGTTAATTATGTTAATGAGCAATATGGGCGAATCGATGTTGTTGTTAATTGTGCAGCGTTAAGTATTGATAAAGATATTGAAGAAAAAAGTGGCAAAGAATTTTTAGACGTTTTGACTGTTAACCTTGTGGCGCCTTTTTTATTAAGTAAGTATGCTGCGCAGTATATGAATCGGGGAGTTATTATTAATTTGTCATCATTAGATGCACAAGAGACCTTTGATCCTATTTCGATGGATTATGCGGCGAGCAAAGCCGGCCTTGAAAATTTGACCAAAAATTTAGCTTTGCGGTTTCCCAAAATTAAGATTTGTGCATTAGCTCCTGCTTGGGTAGATACTCAGACGGTATTAGAAATGGATCCCAATTATTTAAAAGAACAAATGACTAAGCATAATCAAGAAAAGTTATTAAAAAAGGAAAATGTTGCCTTAAAAATAATCGAAATGATTATTAATAATGACGATTATGTTAGTGGCGATATTGTAAGAATGGATGGTAAGTATGAATAGTTTATTAAATGAGTTAAAAATTAATCCCGAGGTTTATGAAAAAGTCATTAAAGCTGAAGAAAAACTTAAAAATCAATATAAAGAAATTGATGAGTTAGCTTTTATAAATAGTATGAAAATTATTGATGCTTTCAAAAAGGAAAATATTTCTGAAAGTGTTTTTGTTAGTACTACTGGGTATGGTTATAATGATTTAGGCAGAGAAAAAATAGAAAGTGTTTTTGCTAATATTTTAGGTGCTGAAGATGCTTTAGTTCGTAGCCAAATTATATCAGGAACTCATGCTTTAACGGTTGCTTTATTTGCTTTTTTAAGACCAAATGATACACTTTTAAGTATTACGGGCCTTCCTTATGACACTTTGCATGAAGTAATAGGCATTAAAGAAAATGCAAGTAGTTTAAAATCATATAACATTAATTATGAACAGATTGATTTAATAAATGATGATTTTGATTATGAAAAAATTAAAGATTTTCTTTTGAAAAATCCAATTAAGTTAATTGAAATTCAAAGAAGTAAAGGTTATTCTACAAGGAAAAGTATAACTATTTCTAAATTAGAAAAAGTTATTAAACTAATTAAAGAAACATCTCCAGAAACAATCATTATGATTGATAATTGTTATTGTGAATTTGTTGAAACAAAGTCCCCTTTAGAAGTAGGTGCTGATATTATTGTTGGTTCACTTATTAAAAATCTAGGTGGTGGTATAGCTCAAAATGGTGGATACATTGCTGGGAGAAAAGATTTAGTTAATCTAGCATCTGAAAGATTAAATGTACCGGGCGAAGGTAAAGAGGTTGGTCCGTCGCTTGGACAAAATCGTAACATCTTAATGGGACTTTATCACGCGCCATCAGTTGTGGCATCAAGTTTGAAAACCGCAATTCTAACTAGTAAAGTTCTCGAAGAAGTGGGGTATGAAGTTGAACCAAAATATAATGATGAAAGAGCAGATATTGTCCAAAATATTTTCTTTGGTAGTCGTGATAATTTAATAAAGTATTGCCAAGGCATTCAAAGTGCATCGGCAATTGATAATAACGCCATTCCCGTTCCAACTGCGATGCCTGGGTACGATGATGAAATTATTATGGCATCTGGTTCCTTTACACAAGGTTCGAGTATTGAGATATCTTGTGATGGCCCGCTTAGAGAACCTTTTATTGCTTATCAGCAAGGCGCTTTAACTTACGAGTATGGAAGATTGGCCCTCATGATAGCAGTTTCTCATCTATTAAATAAATAAAAAAATACATTAGACAATTTGACTAAAAAAGCGGATATTAGATGTTAATAAAACCTAGTATATAGTGATAGATTATCGTTATAATAAAATACATAAATAATATAATTTATTTTTTTATGTATATGATATACTATATATAGTAGGGGAGTGTGATATGAAAAAAATATTATTTATTTTAGTTTTGTTTTTTATGAATATAAGCGCCGGAAATGCAAGTACGTATTTTTCTTATAATGTGGCTGAACCTTTTTGTATAACCAAAAGTGAAGAAACGGGTACTGTTATAATTCCAATTAATTATGAATTTCCAAATGTTTGTGATACCGATGTTATAATTTCAGAAGTAGAAATGATTAATGGTAATGCGCATTATCCTTTAGCTGATGATATCCCAAATTCGTGTAAAGTGAAGTCCGTGTCTTATGATAAATTAAAAAATGTTATAATAAAGGACAATAAGTTATTAATGGATATTACTGATATTACAGAGTATCAGTATTTTGAATACAAAATAAATGAATGTATTCCAAAATTTTCAGTTGTTTTGGAATGCCCTGGAGATTTAATAGAACCCACAGCTGTACAATATTTTAATAGGAGTAATCAGATTTTATGGACTCAAGTATACCCTGTTTTTGGCAAAAAAATCCCTGTAGAAAATTGTGAAAAAATTTTTTCTCTTTATGAAATAGAAAAGCCGATTATTATAACAGAAGAAGATGGCAATACTGATATAGAAGAATCGCCTAATAAAGATGATAAGATTTCTGTTGATAATGATAAACAGCTTAATATATATTTAATAATAATTAATGTACTATTGATAGTAATTCCTTGGGGAGTCCTGTTGAAAAGTAGAATACAAAAAAAAGAAGAACAATCATTATGCAAATAAATGATAATGTTGAGAAATGATGGTGCTAATTATGAAAAAAGATTAAAATAATAAAATTTTGCTGATAATAGTAATATTTTGTGTATTATTATGTATTCTACTAGGTATATTTATAGGTTCAAATTTTATAGCTGCTAAAATTAATTTAGAAGAAGATGATAGTAAAACAATATTAGAAAAGTTTGAAAAAGAATTAGAAGGTCTGTTTCAACGATCTTTTTCTTCTCTTGAGAATAATCAAAATATTTTGGAAGATGTATGTAATAAATCTATTATTATTACTATAGCGGCTTAAAATCAAGAAAAAGTAGTATATACTAATTATGATGGGGGTCAAGATACGACCACATTACCACTATCAACATATGAAGAATTACATAATGGACTATTTTCTAAAAAAATAGACATTAATGAATATGTTCTTGAACATCAATCATATAATTGTGGAGTATATGGTAATTTTAGTCAAATGGAAGATACAAAAGAAATGCGTTTTATTTGGAATAATACGTTTACGCCATCAAGTGCATATGATTTCAAAATTGTTTTAGAAGAAGATAATTTAATAGTTGGTAATATTTTATCTTGTAATGAAGGTCCTAAATGTGTGCCAAATAATAAAGTGGCTACTTTTGAAATGAGATATTTTAAAGATAATCAAACAACTACGGGAGATACAATTGATTCTTTTGTTTTAAACAAAATAGATAATGGCGATTTAAAGGCATATAAAGTGATGGAATAATTCGAAGATTGATTTAAACTATATGTAGCTTATTATAGTGGAATTGATACAATAAATCATAAGATTCAGGTTGTTGAGGCTGCTATGGCTGGTTATTGGGAATCTTATAATCCTAATACGGGAGAGCAAGGCGGATCTTATATTAGTTATGATAAGTTTAATGAAAAGTACAAGTCTATTTTTGGAACAGATATTGATTTATCAGAAACAAGATTTGGCACTGGAAGGGGGTTTGTTATTAATGGGGGATACAATAAATGTGATATCAACAGTTTAACAAACTGTATATATTACACTATGAAACCATTTTATGCTGGACCTCCATATATAGATAGTGAAGATGTCGTATATTATGATTTGCAATTGCATGATAATATTGTTGAAGGAAAATTATACTATCTATATAATAATACAACTGCTACATTTGCATTAGAATATGAAAAAAAAGAAGAAAATTATTATCTTAAAAGTTTAAAAGTGATTAAATAATACTTATTAAACAAATAAAAATACATTAGACAATTTGACTAATGTATTTTTTTAATACTCTGGCATCTTTTCCAAAAATTATTTTTAGTTGATTATCAATTTCGACAATTCCTTTGGCTCCAAGTTTTTGAATGCCATCTTTATCAACAATTGATACATCTTTTAAAATAACTTTAAATCTGCTCATATTGCACTCGGCATTAATGATATTATCTTTTCCTCCGAGATAAGTTATTAACTTGTTAGCCTCAATATTAAAATCTTTTCGATTAAGCTTTAATACAACTAGAACAATAATTGTTAAAACAATTGCTATTACAATATAAGTTAATGCAGTTTCCATTTTTATCACCTGTAAATATTATACTATAATTTAATAAATAATTACACTTTTTTTATCTGAAAGAATTTTCAAAATAGTTATTTTTGTTTATTCACAAATTTAATTAACAATCATAAATTATAATGAGCACAAGAAAGGGTGAATAAAATGAACAATAACACAAACGGATCCGGTAACTGCATTAATGAAATTTTATCAGTTATCCTAGTTCTTCAAGAAAACGCTTGCCCAGATAACTGCTTAGATACATGC
Organism: Bacillota bacterium; assembly: GCA_015059375.1. Taxonomy (GTDB): domain Bacteria; phylum Bacillota_I; class Bacilli_A; order RF39; family UBA660; genus UBA6448. The sequence goes on from SVAN01000004.1 coordinate 52,159, forward strand.
GATAGACCAATGCTAGGAGGCGGAGCAAACTGTTTAATTTGTAACACTAGGCCAGTAATGCTTTATACTTGCTGCGGAAATGGTGTTCCATGGAGTATGCCGACGAGTAAAGATAACATGACAAATTGTAGTGGTGAACCTTTAGAAAATACTTGTTCAACTGTCTTTAGAGTTGAAAAAGTTGAGGGCAATTGCTGTACCTTTAGAGTACTTGCTTCCAATCCGGACGAAACTTCATTAAATCCATATGTTGCAACAAATTCTTTCTTTACAATGGATTGTAGTTGCTTATGTAGTATTAGATGTTTATCTGATACCTATGTTGATTGTGTTTGCTAATCATTTAGCGAAAGGTCAAGGTTAAGCGCCTTGATTTTTTGTGCGATAAAAAAACAACTACTTACTTGTAATTGTTTTGTCATCATTATTTTCTTTGTTAGTTTGCGTTGCAAGTGAACCGTATTTTTGTTGCCATACTCGAATGTTTGGTGCACTTATTCCGTAGGCTCTTGCAACTTCACTGCGGCGTTTTCCAGATTCAACTAATTGGACAACCTTTTTTTTGAAATCTTCGGTATAGTGTTCATACGGCTTACTCATAACGTTACTCCCTTATTAGTAGTATAGCATGGCTAGCAGTATATCACAACTAATTACGTGTATAAAGAAGAAAGTCAGTTACATCTTCTTCGTCAGGCGTAATTTCAAAAATAATTCTTTGGGTTTTGCTTGAATGTTTCCCAGATTTATCAGTAATTGTGTATTTAATCCAGTATTGGTCGATTTTTTTTGCTTTATTTACTTCGTGATATACAATATGGGTAATTTTGTAATCATCTCGGTCATCCCAAACTTTTAAATGATCATAATTAATATCATCTATACTTACTACATGGTATTCTTCATTATCAAATTTAATAATTGGAATAGCCACATCGTTTGGATTGTTATTATCTTTCAAATAAGTTCCACTTGTGTTATTGGCAATCCAGCCAGTTGATCCATCTTTAAATTCTATTTGATACCAATAAAGGTTAGGGTCAGACAAATCATTTTTGATAACACCGTATACTTCACCTTTGTTAACTTTTGACATTGTTCGAGAATAACGATCTGCTTTCTCACGGACATTAATATACTCAGTAAGAATTTCAACGTGCCATCCTTTTTTTACTTCTTCAATTCGTTTTTCTTCTTGTTTTTGGTCAATAACTTTTTTTATTCCGTATCCAATTCCTCCCAAAGCAACTAAAATTAAAAATAATGTGAAAGCTTTTTTCATATCTACACCTCTATGTAAAGATAACATATTTTTATCAATTATTCAATTGACCAAAGGATGTAAAAATTCTTTTGTTCATAATTTATCTTTGGTATAATACTATCAAGAAATGTAGGTGTAAAAAATGGATTACTTAGAAGGTTTAAATAAAGATCAATATCAGGCTGCAACGCACATAAATGGACCATGTTTAGTTATTGCCGGAGCAGGGTCTGGTAAGACAAAAGTGTTAACAACAAGAATTGCTAATTTAATTTCAAGTGGAATAAAGTCTAGTAATATTTTAGCAATTACTTTTACAAATAAAGCTGCTAATGAGATGCGCCAAAGAGTTGAGAATTTAATTGGAACTCACTATGCTTTTGTAGGGACTTTCCATTCGTTTGGATTAAGGATTATTAAAGAAAACTATGATATCTTAAATCTTTCTAAAAATTTTACAATAATTGATACGGAAGATGTTTCAAGCATTATCAAAAAAATCTTGAAAGATATGGCATTAGATCCTAAGGATTATTCTCCGGCATTTATTCGTAACAAAATTTCGTTTATCAAAAACAACATGTTATCTGATGCTGAGATTGAAAAATTTTTAACAATGCCAGCGGAGAAAGTCGCAGCAAAAGTCTATTGGGAATATGAAAAAATCTTAAAGCGGAATAATACAATTGATTTTGATGATTTATTAAAAAAGCCAGTTGAATTATTTACGCATCATAGTGATATTTTAGAACATTATCAAGAGAAATATCCGTATATTTTAATTGATGAGTATCAAGATACTAATGAAGTGCAATATAAAATGGTTAAACTCCTATCTAAAAAGTATCATAATTTGTTTGTGGTAGGAGATCCATCCCAATCGATTTATGCTTTTCGAGGAGCTAATTTTCAAAATATTTTAAATTTCGAAAAAGATTATGCGGATTGTAAAGTTATAAAGTTGCCACAAAATTACCGGAGTACACAAACAATATTAAGTGCTGCAAATGACGTTATTAAACATAACTCGCAAAGAAAAGATATTGATTTATTTAGTGAATTGGGCCAAGGTGTTAAAATTAAATATGTTCGTTCGTTTAATGATGAAGCAGAAGTTTCGCGAGTAGCAAGCGAAATTCAAGATTTAATTAATCATGGATATCAAAAAAAGGATATTGCAGTATTTTATAGAACAAATGCTCAATCACGTGGTATCGAAGATAAAATGGTTAAGGAAAATATCCCTTACAAAGTATATGGAAGTTATTATTTCTATAAAAGAAAAGAAATTAAAGATTTGCTTGCGTACTTAAAATTAATTGCTAATCATGATGATGATATTTCTTTAAAAAGAGTAATTAATGAGCCCAAAAGAAAAATTGGTGAAAAAACAATTGAGAATCTAGAAAATTTAGCAAACGTAAGTAATTGTTCCATATTTGACGTGATTGATTCTGGAAAGGAACTAGAATTTAAAAATTTAATATTAGAACTTACAAGGTTAAGTGAAGAGTTATCATTAACTGAGTTGATTGATAAAATTTTAGAATTAACTAAGATTAAAGAACTTTATGAAAAAGAAAAGACATTAGAAAGTGATTTGAGAATTGAAAACTTAATGGAATTTAAATCTGTTACTGAAAATTTTGAAAAAGTTACGGGTAGTGTCAATTTAAATGATTTTCTAGAAGAAGTAAGTTTAGTAGCGGATGCAGCTGAATATACAAAAGATAGTGATGCAGTAACTTTGATGACAATTCATAGCGCTAAAGGTTTGGAGTTTAAAGTGGTTTTTATTATTGGCCTCGAGGAAAATATTTTGCCTCATTCAAATAGTATATATGAAGAGGGTGGCCTTGAAGAAGAACGACGATTGATGTATGTTGCTATCACGAGAGCTAAAGAAAGATTGTATTTGTTAAATGCACAAAAACGAATGCTTTATGGTAAACTAACAGCTAATATGCCGAGTCGTTTCATTTCGGAAATAAGTGAAAATCTTTTAGAAGAGGAAAAAGCTGAAAATAAATCATTACTTCGTCGAACATTGTTATATGATGAACCGTCTTCGGATACCGATGCAGTTGATTATAAAGCTGGCGATGTAGTAATGCATATAACATTTGGTAGAGGGGTTGTAACTGGTGTAGATGATAAATTTATTACCATTGCGTTTAGTCATCGTTTTGGTGTTAAAAAGCTACTCAAAAATTATAAAGGGATAAGGAAGGTATAGTATGAAAAAAACTTTAGTTGTATTGGCGGCAGGAATGGGATCACGCTTTGGGGGACTTAAGCAAATAGAACCTGTAGGGCCAAACGGAGAATTTATTATTGATTATTCTATTAAAGATGCCATTATGGCTGGATTTGATAAAGTTGTCTTTGTTATTAAAGAAGAAAATTATGGGATTTTTAAAGAAACAATTGGCAAAAGAATTGAAGACAAAATAAAAGTGGAATATGCATTTCAAAAAAATGATGATATCCCATCTGGGGTGGTTATTCCTAATGATCGCGTTAAACCGCTAGGAACTGGTCATGCATTATATGCTGTCAGAGATATTGTTAAAGAAAACTTTGCTACCATTAATGCTGATGATTTTTATGGGCGAGATGCTTACCTGAAAGCAGCAAAGTTTTTAGAAGAATGTAAATCTAATGAGTATGGCATGATTGCTTATAAAGTGGGGAATACCCTAACTAATAATGGAGCGGTGAAACGAGGGGTAGTTTTTGAAAATAATGGTAATTTGCATCGAATTGTTGAAAGTAGTATTGAAGAAGAAAATGGTTTAGCAAAAGCAACCCCGCTTGATGGTAGTGAAACATTCTTTACCAGTTTAGAACAACCAGTATCAATGAATTTGTTTTGTTTGACGCCAAAATTATTAACTTATATTTGTGACAATATCAAATCTTTTTTCCAAGATGAAAAAAATGATTTGAATTCTTGTGAATATTTGTTACCTAATATTGTTTTTGAGAGTTCTATAATTGAAAAAGAACCTATAAAAGTTATTACAACAGATAGCAAATATTTGGGAATGACATATAAAGAAGATTTAGAGGATTTAAAAAAAGGTATTCAAAAGGAAATTGAAATCGGTAATTATGCTGAAAATCTTTGGGAGGAATAATGAAAGAAAGAGTAGATGAATTAATTAGAATTTTAAAGGAAGCTAACTATAATTATTATGTTTTAGATAATCCTACAATTACTGATCAAGAATATGATAAGTATTTAAGAGAATTAATTAATCTTGAAACACAATATCCAAATTTAAAAAGATTAGATTCACCTACTTCTAAAGTAGGAGGGGAAGTAGTTGATAAATTTGAAAAAATTCGTCATGCTCTACCAATGCTTTCTTTACCAAATGTTTTTAATGAGGAAGAAATTAAAAATTTTACTCAGAAAATCGAGGAAACAAACTGGCAACCAACTTATGTTTGTGAGCAAAAATTTGATGGTTTATCAGTTTCTCTTGTATATAAAAAAGGCCGTTTAGTAAGCGGTGCGACACGTGGAGATGGGGTAATTGGTGAAGATATAACGCATAATGTTAAAACAATTAAAAGTATTCCTTTAGTGTTAAATGAGCAAATAGACATTGAAGTTCGCGGCGAAATCATCATGAATAAAGAAACTTTAGAAAAATTAAACAAGAAACGGATGCAAGATGGTCTACCACTTTTTCAAAATTGCCGGAATGCGGCAGCGGGTTCAGTAAGACAATTAGATTCGAAAGAGGCTGCGAAAAGGAATCTGGATAGTTTTATTTATCATTTACCCAATCCAAGAGATTATGGTTTAAAGACCCATTATGAATCATTAGAATTTATGAAATCGTTAGGCTTTAAAGTTAGTGATACTTGTGTGCTTGCTCATAATCACCAAGAGATTATTAAATTTATCAATCATTTAGCTCAAAAAAGAGAAAAATTACCATATGATATTGATGGAGTTGTAATTAAAGTAAATGAATTAGACATTCAAGAAGAAATCGGCTATACAGCGAAGTATCCTAAATGGGCAACAGCTTATAAATTTCCATCTGAGGAGGTTTTAACCAAATTAAAGGACATTATTTTTACAGTGGGAAGAACCGGTCAAATTACCCCAAATGCAGTTTTAGAGCCAGTGATTGTAATGGGCTCGACAATTTCTAGAGCTACGCTTCATAACGAAGAGTTTATTCGAAATTTGGATTTAAAAATTGGTGATATTGTAGCAATTCATAAAGCAGGAGATGTTATTCCGGAGGTTATTAGACCAATTGTGGAACGTAGGACGGGCGAAGAAGTTGATTTTACAATGATTAGCAATTGTCCCATATGTGCTTCACCACTTATAAAAAAAGAGGGGCTTACTGATTATTTTTGCTCGAATGATATGTGTCCTGCTCGAAAAGTTGAAGGTCTAATTCATTTTGCTTCGCGTGGTGCGATGAATATGGATGGTTTGGGAGAACAGATTATTGAGGACTTATATGAAAATGGAATTCTTAAAACAATTTTAGATTTTTATAAATTAAAAGATTTAACGAATGAACTTGAGCAAATTGAAGGTCTAGGTCCCAAAAAAATCAAAAGAATTATTGATTCGGTTGAAAATAGTAAAAATAATAGCTTAGAAAAATTATTGTTTGCATTAGGTATTCCAGGAATTGGTGCTAAAAATGCTAAAATACTAGCTCAGAATTTCCAAAATATTGATGCTCTTAGTTATGCTACTTATGATGAATTAAAGGTTATTCGCGATATTGGTGAGATTTTAGCAAGTAGCATTGTTAAATTTTTTAACGATAATCGTGAGTTAATTTTTAAAATAAAAGAATTAGGTATAAATACTAAATATTTAGGAGAAGCTCTTACTTATAACGAATTTATATCTGGCAAGAAATTTGTGATAACGGGTACAATTGAAGGCTTAACACGTGATGATATTAAAGCTTTTATTGAACAAAATAATGGAACAATTAGTGAATCTGTATCTAAAAAAACCGATGTTGTAATTGTTGGTGCTAATCCTGGAAGCAAATATCAAAAAGCTTTAGATTTAAATATTATGATTTATGATGAACAGAAAATCAAAAAAGTTATGGAATTTGAATAAATAAATATTATGTAGTATAATGTTGGTGCTTAAGAGGTGAGTAATGAAAAAATTGTGGAAGGAAAATAGAGTTTTATTTATCCTTTGGATAATTTTATTTATTTGTTTTATGGCCATTGTATCGGTTGCTTTAACATTCTTTTATTCAAAAGATGTTAGTAGTTATGGTCCAAGACTGGAAGGAATTGAAAATCATCCAATTACATCCGAAGATAAGAATACTTATAAAGAGACTATGTTAGAAAATGAAAATGTTACTAAAGTTTCATTTAATCTACAAAAAAGAGTTATATACATTCATATTGATTTTGATGCAGAAATATCTGTTGAAGATGCCAAAGCTATTGTAAATAATTCAGTTAATTTATTTAGTGAAGATATTCTTTCATATTATGATTTTCAATTTGTCTTAGAAAGCGAAAATTTTACTATTATTGGCTCAAAAAATGCAATAGTAGATTACGTATCGTGGAATAATAATCGGGAAGTAGTAGAGGAAGAAACTGATGAAAAATAAGAAGTACATAATAATAGGGGTTGTAATTCTATTATTAATCATAGCCGTAAGTGGTGGCGTTTATTTTTATTTAAATTCCAACCATTTAACCATTTCTGAAAAGAATTGGATTGATTCTAATCGTTCAACATCACAAGTTATTAATATTAATGTAATTAATGATGCTTATGTTTTTGGTAATACCGGAAGTGGTATTTTTTATGACTTTATTTCCGATTTTAAAGGACGTTATAATTTAAATATTAATGAAATTACTTTTAATTATGGCAGTGTAAATAACGGGGTTGTTTTTGGCGCGAAAACCAATCTTACTGAAAATGATGTTGTCTTTTTTACTGACCATTATGTTTTAATTGGTAAAGATTATGAAATTATTGGAGAAATTGATGAGTTAGTAAATAAAAAAATTGCCGTTTTAAGTCGCGATTTATCTTATATTTCTAACTACATTAATAGTAGTAATATTAGTTTTAGAAGTTATGATTCGGCTGATGATTTATTTACATCAATGTCTGATGAAAATGAATATGCTATTTTACCATTACATTTATATTTAGGAAACATTTTACAAAATAGCTATAACATTATATATCATTTTAGTGATATCAATATGTATTATACGATGACATTAACTGATGATACATTGAGTGGTATTTTAAATAAATATTATATCGATTGGCAAGAAGATTTTAGTGAATGTTACAGTGATAATTTATTTGATTTGATGGTAAGTAATCTTGGTATTACCGAAACAGAAATCGATGCAATGCAAAGTGTAACCTATGAATATGGATATTTAAATAATTCACCTTATGAGGTTATATCTGGTGGTAACTATGGCGGTATCGCAGCAGTTTATTTGAGCGGATTTATGGATTTTGCAGATATTGAATTTAATTTTACAAAGTATCGAAATTTTAATAAATTTAATAAAGCTCTTAATAAAGGAAATGTTGATTTGTATTTTGGCTATTACAATATGATTAATGATTTTTCTAAGACTTTAGGAGGAATTAATGTCGAATATTCAGTTATTGCTAATAGTAAAAATGATATTGTTATTAATTCTGTAAATTCTTTAGTTGGTAAAGAGGTTTATGTTGATAAAAATTCAATTTTATATACGTATTTAAAAAATATCAACGGAATCAATATTAATACATATGATAATACTAAAGAACTTTTAAAGCTAAATCGTAAAGATAAAATTATTTTTATTGATAGTAAAATTTTTGAGTATTATCAATCGCATGGATTAGAAAACTATACATTAAGATATCAAGCAGATATGAATTATGTTTATGGATTTAATGTAAAAAATAGTAGCGCGATGTATAAATTATTAAATAATTATATGTTAGTTACAGATCCTCATCGAGTATTAAATGAAGGAATATATAATCATAAACAAACCGTAAGTTCTGGTATGGTGCTTAGTTTATTAGCAAAATATTTCATTTATTTTTTAGTGGCTTTTGTGGTAATTGCAATAATAGTTATTCATAAAACAAGAAAGATTACTATTGCTAAAAAAATAAAAAAAGATGATAAATTACGTTTTATTGACCAATTGACGCTATTAAAGAATCGTAATTATTTATCAGAGAATATTAAAGAATGGAGTAATAACACTATTTATCCTCAGGCTATATTAGTTATTGATTTAAATCATTTGCAACATATTAATGATATTGAGGGTTATGATGAAGGAGATAAACAAATTAAAGCAGCTGCCAATGCATTAATGAAGACTCAATTAGATAATTCAGACATTATACGAACTGACGGAAATGAATTTGTGGTGTATATGGTTGGTTATTCTCAAAAACAAGTAACAAATTATATTCACAAGTTAAATAAAGAGTTTAAGAAATTACCTTATGATTATGGTGCTGAATTTGGTTATTCCATGATCTTAGATGACATTAAAACAATCGAAGATGCACTTAATGAAGCTGTAAAAGCGCTAAAGAAGCAAAAGGAATTAAATGAAAATAAAAACTAAAGAATTTTTTCAAAGAATAAAGAAAGTAATTAATCGCCCAGACATGATATTATTGCCTGGGCAACTTGCTTTTTTTCTGGTTTTGGCAATCATTCCAACAATGACAGTAATTACATATGGAGCATCAATCTTAAATTTATCAATTGACTTTCTTTACGATTTTTTGGCTAAAGCTTTTTCTGTAGATATTGCTAATTTAATGCTTAGTACTTCTGATGCAACGAATATTGGTCTTAAGTTAACTGTAGTAATTGGAGTTAGTTATTATTTAGCTAGTAATGGAGCTGCCTCAGTTATTGTAACTTCGAACACAATTTATGGAGTAAAAAATGGATCATGGTTGACTCGCAGATTTAAAGCTATCATCATGTCACTTATTTTTGTATTGCTTTTAACTGTTTTGTTAATCGTGCCTGTCTTTGGCGAACAAATAATAGCACTTATTAAAAATGTTAATTTAAATACACAGATAACAAATGTAATTGTTCAAATTTTTACACTTATAAAAGGACCAGTAATGTGGATATTCCTTTTTTTACTAATTAAAATTATTTATATATTAGCTCCAGATCGTAAAATTATAGCTCATAATGCTAATTATGGGGCAATATTTACCACCATTGCATGGATATTAATGACAAGTTTGTATTCGTTTTATATTAATAATTTAGCGGACTATTCTGCGTTTTATGGCGGACTTACAAGCGTTTGTGTACTAATGATGTGGTTTTATTTTTTAGCTTATTTCTTTGTAATTGGCATGAGTCTTAATTATCAAAAAGAAAACGATGAATTGGAAAAAACTGGCGTAATAAAAACAGTAGATTAAACTATAATAGTAATGGCTATTACAGATATTACTTAAATAGCATAATCATTTTTCAAATATCAATCTAGCATTTGGAGCTAACGATATTTGAAAGTAATATCTAAAAGAAAGGATTGTTCCTTTCTTTTTAATTATTAAGAAATATGCAATTTTAGCTCAATAATTGGTTGGCAAAAAAAAACATTTATGATATATTAAAAATGTAATCAATGAGGAAAGAATGTATATTTTAGTATTTTTATAGAGAGTTCTTGCTTGGTGGAAAAGAACAAATGAATAAGTATAACTGCTACTTTCTAAGATTAATCGGTGAAAATCGTTAAAGTTTATAAAGTTAAATAAAGGATGGTACCGTGCGAGATGCACTCCTTGGTATTATTCTTTTTTATTTGGAAAGAAAGGATAATTATGAGAATATTTTTAGTTGCAGGAAAAGCTGGAAGTGGTAAAAATGAAGTTGCCAAATTAATTAAGGAGTTTTACATTTATAAGCATCAGCAAAGTGCAATAACTCACTATAGTAAATATATTAAAAACTTCGCTTTGGAATTAACTGATTGGGATGGAACTGATGGCAATAAGCCTCGAAGTTTTATGCAAGAAATTGGTGATAAAATCCGTCAAAAAGATCCTAATTATTTTACTGGTAATATGATTAGAGATATTGAAGTGTATTCTGATTATGTTCATAATTTGATTATATCAGACGTTAGAATGCCAAATGAAATTGAAGAAATAAAAGAAAACTATGATGAAGTTTATGCAATTTATGTTGTAAATCAATTTGGTTCAAGTAAACTTTCGATTCAAGAACAATCGCATATTACAGAGACGGCTTTAGAAGGATATGACGAATTTGATTATACAATTGCCAATGATTCTTTGGCAACGTTAAAAGAGAAAATATTTAAATATTTGGAGGGTTTAGAATAAATGAAAAAAATTAGCGCAAATGAACTTAGAGAATTGTATCAATCTTTTTTTGAAAGTAAAGGACATAAACGAATTGCATCAGCTTCGTTAATTCCAGAAAATGATCCAACAGTTTTGTTTACAACAGCGGGCATGCATCCTTTAGTTCCTTATTTACTAGGTGAATCGCATCCAGCAGGAAAGCGATTAACTGATGTTCAAAAATGCATTAGAACGGGTGATATTGATGACGTTGGTGATAATTCCCATTTAACATTTTTTGAGATGTTAGGCAATTGGTCTTTGGGGGATTATTTTAAAAAAGAAGCAATTGCTATGAGTTTTGAATTTTTAACTAGCGAAGAATACTTAGCAATTCCTAAAGAAAAATTATATTTTTCGTGTTTTGCTGGCGATGAAACAGCTCCGAAAGATGAAGAAAGTTATAATGCTTGGTTAGAAGCCGGCGTTGATCCGTCTCACATTTTCTTTTTACCTAAAGAAAACAACTTTTGGATTTTAGGAAGTGGTGTAGGTCCATGCGGGCCAGATACAGAAATGTTTTATGATACTGGAAAAGAAAAGTGTTGTGATGAATGTAACCCAGCTTGTAGTTGTGGTAAGTATCTTGAAATTTGGAATGACGTTTTTATGGAATTTTACAAAGGTGAAGATGGTAAGCTTACTAAGCTTGCTCATCATAATGTTGATACCGGAATGGGTTTAGAAAGAGTAATCTGTGTCTTAAATGGTTTGGAATCTGTATATGAAAGCGAACTATTCGCAGGAACTAGGGCCAAACTAGAAGCGTTATCAGGAAAAAGATATGAAGATAACAAAAAAAGCTTTAGAATCATTATGGACCATGTGAGGACAGCAACTTTTATTTTGGGCGATGATCATGGTATAGTACCTTCGAATGTTGGCGCCGGTTATGTCTTAAGAAGAATTTTAAGAAGAATGATTCGAGAGATGAAAAAATTAGAAATAACAGCATCTTTATGTGAACTGGCAAAAATTGTTATTAGTGATTATTCAAAAGTATATCCTGAACTTAAACGAAACGAAAATTTTATTTTAGACGAAATAGCTAAAGAGGAAAATAAATTTAGTAAAACTTTAAAAGATGGCGAAAGACTATTTTATAAAACAATTAAACATTTAGAAGGTAAGGTTATTAGTGGAACTGATGCTTTTAAATTGTTTGACACATTTGGTTTTCCTTTGGAAATGACTTTAGAACTTGCTAAAGAAAATGATCTTTCAGTCGATGAAAAAGGCTTTTATGAAAAATTTAAAGAACATCAAGATAAATCAAGAACGTTAGATGCCGGGGTTTTTAAAGGCGGGCTTGCGGACCAGTCATATGAAACAACTAAATATCATACGCTAGCGCATTTAATGTTAGCCTCATTAAGAGAAATGTTCGGTTCAGAAATTTATCAAAAAGGCTCAAATATAACGTCAGAAAGATTACGATTTGATTTTAATTTGGACCATAAAATGACTGATGAAGAAAAAGCAACATTAACTAATAGAGTTAATGAAATGATTCGAAGTAATACTGAGGTTGTTTGCGAAAATATGACTTATGAAGAAGCAAAAAAAGCTGGAGCTTTAGGAAGCTTTGAAAATAAGTACGGAGAAGTTGTAAAAGTTTATACTATTGGTAACTTATCTAAAGAAATATGCGGGGGACCACATGTAAAAAATACTTCGGAACTTGGCGAATTTGTTATTCAAAAGGAAGAAAGTTCATCAGCAGGGGTTCGAAGAATTAAGGCGGTATTAAAATAATTTAATACTGCTTTTTTATTGCATAAAAGTTTTAAAAAAGATATAATTTAATTATTATAAGGGGCTGATTAAATTGAATGAACAAAATTACTTCCAAGCTAATGACGACGGAATTGGCATTGATCCCACAATGGTTTCTGTGATTGAAACTTTAGATGTTTTGCCTAAAGAAGAAATCCCAAATAAACCAAAGAACAAAGGTAGATCAAAGACTCCTAATCCGGATAAAAAACCTGGTGACTTGCTAAAAAAGATTCTTTTTACAATTGTGATTTTAGCATTAATGGCTGGCGTGTCCTTTGGGGTATATTATTACCTAAGTTTGGGTACTAAGAGACCTACGGCTAAATTTACTTTAGAGGATAAGGTTATTTTTATCGGAGGAATTCTCCCGACAAGTGTTATTGATTATGGTGATTTTAGTACGATTGATGTATCTGAATGTTCGTTGAACACAAAGAATGTTAATGTAAATCAGCCGGGCGAGTATGTTTATGTAATTACATGTGGTAAATCATCAGCAAGCGCTAAAATAATTGTTAAAGAAAAGCAAGTTTTTGCAATTGAATCTAAGTTTGTTTATAAAACAGTGGGTGATGAGGTAGAACCTTCAGAATTTATTAAAGCTGAGGGGGATAATTATCAGGTATCTTTTGTTAATCCTGATGATGTTCAAAACAATCTTTTAACAATCGGCGGACCATATGTTATTGATTTAAAAGTAGTGAATGAAAAAAGTGAAGAAACGATTGTAAGTGCTTTATTATATGTGATTAGTGAAGATGTAAATTTATATTTAACTTGTAATAGTAATATGCAAACAGCAGGAGGTTATGATTTTGTAATAACCGATAAAATAGCATTTGATGATAGTAAAGAAAACTTAGGGATTTCGATACGTACCCATAGTTATTCTTTTAGTCTAGATACTGAGTATGAAACGATGAAAAATGCTATAAATGGGGGACGGCTGATTATTAATGGCAATGAAGGCTATGCGTTAATTGACAATGTTAATATGCAACTTAAAATAGTCAGTATATTATCAAATGAAGTACTAGGTAGTGAGTATGGAAGTGAACTTCCTAAAGCTTATAACGATATAAATAGTTATTATCGAAATACCAAGAAATATTCTTGTTCGATTTAGGTGCCAAATGGTGCCTTTTTTCTTGTCTTATTATCTATTTTATTATATAATTTTTATTAGAATAGGGTGGAAGTGTGAAGGTCAAATTAATTGGTAAAACCCAAATCGTTAGTTTAACGTTACCCCAAAGAGTTTATGGTAATTATTGGATAACTAGCGAGAATAAAGAAAATTTAATTAATATTGAAGCAATTGATAATAAATGGATTGTTAAGAGTAATTCTGATATTAAAATTACACAAGATAATCATTATATTGAAGCTTGTGAGTTGATCGAAAATCATTTTTATCATTTTTTTGACGTTACAACTGGTGAAAAATATCGGGTTTTTGTTGGCGAAACCTTTGATAGTCATAAATTGCTTTTGCAATTTGTTGATAGTGGTAATATGACATTCACAATTGGGAATTCATCATCAAGTGAAGGCGGAAATCCTAATTATATTTCTTATGAAAATCCAAATATTCACTATAATCAATTAGAAATTACTCGTAATAACAATATATATCGTCTTCGAAATTTGTATCCAGATGTATCTGTCTATGTAAACAATTATCTTACAACAGAATGCTATATTAGAAATGGCGATGTTATCTTTTTAGAGGGACTGACATTTTCTGTTATTGGTAACATTTTAATGTTAGGAACGATTGATACGAAAGTAAAATATGTTACAAATAAATTCGTTCCATATCAAAAGCCACAGTTAGATTATTCACTTGTGGATAAAATTGTGGATCAAAATTTAGAAATGTATAACAAGAATGATTACTTTATTCGGCCTCCGCGATTTAGCGAAATTATTGAACTTAAAGAATTTGCGGTTGATGGCCCGCCGAATAAACAAACAACTGAATCGATTCCGATGTTTTTGACTTTAGGGCCGATGGTTGTCATGGGAATGAGTGCATCAATTACTGGGGTTACTGCGTTAATTCGCGTTCTTAATGGTGAAGCAACATTTAAAGATAGTTTTTCTTCGATATTGACAGCCGTATGTATGATTACAGCTATGTTGGTTTTTCCCATGGCCAATAAAATGTATCAAAAAAATCGTAATAAGAAAAAGGAATCTAAAAGACAAGAAAAATACAAAGAGTATTTGACTAAATTAGATAATGAAATCAAAGAAGAAATAACTCGTCAGCGAAGAATTTTAATTGAAAACAATGTAGATTTGAAAGCCACTGGTGATATTATTTTATATCGTAAGAGAAATTTATGGGAAAGAAAAGTAAATCATAAAGATTTCTTAGAACTTCGTTTAGGAATAGGTAGTGTATCTCCAAAGATTAAAATTAATTATCAAAAAGAACATTTTACCCTCGAAGAAGATAATTTGGAACAAGAATTAAGAGAAATAATTAATCAGAATCAAATAATCGAAGAAGTTCCAGTAACACATTCTTTTCGAGAAAAAAATATTACGGCTTTAATTGGTAAATATGAAATCTTAAGAAGGTACATTGATGGTTTAATCTTACAAATGATTACTTATCATTCGTACGATGAATTGAAAATTGTTATTTTGACTAATCAAAAAAATCAGTTTTTTTGGGAAAAATTTAAAAACTTACCATATTGTTGGAATTTAGATAAAACGGTAAGATATTATGCAACTAATCAAGATGATGTTACGAAAGTATCTGCCGAACTTGAACAGGAATATCAAAATCGTAATCAAACTACTGATGAGCAAAAAAAAGATATCATTTATGCACCACATTATTTAATTATTACCGATGACGTTTATATGGCTAATAAAGTAGGAATTGTTCATCATATCTTAAAGGGAAGTAAAGCAAATGGATTTAGCTTATTATATTTAACAGATAAACTTAATTCGCTTCCTAGTGAGTGTTCATCGTTTATAAGTGTTGATCCAAGTATTGGTGGCGTTTTTGAAAATGAACTTGTTAATAAAAAACAAGAGTTTAAACCGGATTTTACGACAACAACGATAGATTCTTATGTATATGCTGTTTCTAATATTCCAATTGAGGTTGGCGGCGCTTTATTTGAATTACCTACTGTATATTCTTTCTTAGAAATGTATGATGCTGGTAAGGTAGAACAATTAAATGCCTTTAATCGTTGGCAAAAAAATGATCCAACAACTTCGCTTTCTTGCCCAGTAGGAATTGATGAAAATGGTGAATTATTTAAATTGGATTTGCATGAAAAGGTTCATGGCCCACATGGATTAATTGCGGGGATGACCGGCTCTGGTAAATCCGAGTTTATCATTACTTATATATTATCTATGGCTGTGAATTACGATCCTAAAGAAGTGCAGTTTGTTCTTATCGATTATAAAGGCGGTGGATTAGCCGGGGCTTTTGAAAATAAAGAAACGGGAGTTAAGCTTCCTCATTTAGCAGGAACAATTACCAATCTTGATGTCGGAGAAATAAATCGAAGTTTATCATCATTACAAAGCGAACTTAAACGTCGGCAAAGGATGTTTAATGAAGCTAGAGATGCATGCAACGAAAGTACAATAGATATTTATAAGTATCAAAAATTATACCGCGAAGGAAAAGTAAAAGAGCCAATTGCTCATTTACTAATTATATCTGATGAATTTGCAGAGCTTAAAAGTCAACAACCAGAGTTTATGGATGAACTTATTTCAACGGCTAGAATTGGTCGTTCGTTAGGAGTTCATTTAATTTTAGCAACGCAAAAACCAAGTGGGGTAGTTGATGAACAAATTTGGTCAAACTCTAAATTTAGGATTTGTCTAAAAGTTCAAGATAAATCTGATAGTAATGATATGATTAGGTCTCCTCAAGCGGCATATCTAAAAGAAACGGGAAGGTTTTATTTGCAGGTCGGGTATAATGAATACTTTGCAAAAGGTCAGTCTGCTTGGTGTGGGGCGCCTTATTATGAGTCAGAAAAACGAAAGAAAATGATTGATAATAGCATGAATTTTGTGGATAACACAGGAGGAAGAATTAAAAGCGTGGATAACGATAAGCAAAATCTTCGTGGAGTTCACAAAGGGGAAGAAATATCAAATGTTTTAAAGTATATCCAACAAATTGGTGAAAACGAAAATATTAAGGTTCGTCAATTATGGCTTGATGCAATTCCGGCAATGATTTATGTTGATAAATTAAAGCAGAAATATAATTATCAAAAAAAGGCATTTGTGATTAATCCTGTAATAGGAGAGTATGATGCACCGAAAGAACAAGTTCAAAATATTTTAACTGTTCCGCTTACTGAAGGCGGCAACTTGATTATTTATGGTGCGGTTGGTAGTGGAAAAGAAAACTTAATTTCTACGATGATTTATTCAATGATGACAACTTATACAGTTGAAGAATTAAATATGTATGTTTTGGACTTCGGTTCTGAAGCTTTAAAAATATATTCTAAGGCTCCTCAAGTTGGCGGTGTTGTGGGTTCGGAAGAAAAAGACAAAGTTACTACACTTTTCAGATTGCTTCGCCAAAAAATTGATGAAAGAAAAAAATTGTTTGCTGATTATACCGGTAGCTACGATAATTACTGCGCTAATAGTGGAAATACTGTTCCTACAATTGTGACTTTTATTAATGGATTTGAATCATTTAATGAAATGTACCCCGAATTTGCTGATGAATTGGTATTACTTACTAGGGAAGGTCAAAAGTACGGTATTATATTTGTTCTAACGGTTAGTGCTACAAATAATATTCGTATGAAACTATCACAAAACTTTAATGAAAAATTAATGTTACAAATGAATGAGGAATTTGATTATCGACAAATATTAGGAAGAACAGAATTGGTTCCATCCAAAATTGTTGGTCGGGGTTTAGTTAAAAGAGAAAACATATATGAATTTCAAACAGCTTATCCAATTGATCCCGCCGAATTAACTTCTTATGTAAGTGAGGTTATAAATAGGTTAAATGAAATGATGCCTAAGAAAGCTCAAGCTATTCCAACACTTCCAGATGTAGTAACGACTTCGTTCGTATCATCAGAATTTGGCGGCCTTATAAAGGTTCCTATTGGAGTAAGCAAAGAGGATTTAAATATTCTTTCGGTTGATATCAAAAATCATCCGTCGTTACTTATTTCTTCCCAAAGAATTACTCATATGCAAACATTTGTAAAGACGCTTATTTATGAACTATCGACAATTAAAAATACCAGTGTTTATTTAATTGATGCTGAAAGATTAATAGACGAAGTCATTCCTAATGTAAAAAGTTATACTTCTGGATTTGATAAAGTGTTTGATAGTTTTAAAAAGATTATTGATAAATTAAATGATATTTATGTAAAAAGTGGCTATGATAGCGACTCGTTAAATGGTTATAGCGATGTTGTTCTTGTAATTACAGGAATAGGAAAATTAAAAACTATTTTAGGAAGTGAATTTGATACTCTTGTAGGGCAAACAATGATGCTATCAAAAAAGCTAACCAAAGTAAATTATATCTTGGTTGAAACGTTTGACAACTTAAAGAAATTAGAGTATGATTTATGGTATAAGGATATTGTAAATAGTACAAGGGGTATTTGGATAGGAAATGGACTAGCTGAACAAAATATATTCAAGTTATATGTGAACACTAGAGCTATTTCTAATAATATTCCAGATAACTTTGGCTATAACATTGTTTCAGGTATGCCTCAATTGTTCAAATACATCGAAAGTTATAATACCGATGACGAAGTATTGTAGGAGTGTGGGATGAAAAACAAAGTAAATGTTGATTTAATTGTTCCTGCTCTCGAAGAACAATACAATGTGTTTATTCCGGTAAATAAGAGAACTATTGAAATTATATTCTTATTAAACAAGGCAATTAATGAGCTTAGTTCAGGAAGTTTTCCGATGAGCGAAGACTTATCATTAGTTGATGGATTTACTGGATCTATTTATGATACGAACAAGACGGTTAAAGAAAACAGAATTTTAAATGGATCAAAAATAATATTGATGTGAGGAGGTGAAACTAATGAATAATGAATTCAATATGAATACAGGCAAGGTTCAAGATTTAGGAGACACTATTAGTAAGCATGCAGAAGATTACATTAACCTAATTGAAAGCACTACTGCAATCGTAAATAATTTATCATCTGTATGGGGCGGACCTACATATGATACATTCTTAGCTTCTTACAATAGTAATTTAAGTAGTCTTGAAGAATTAAATACTATTTTAAGACAAATGTCAGCAAAAGTTGGTGATACTGCTTCAACAGCTGATACAATGATTAATAATATCCAATCAGCAATGGAATAAAAAATAAAGGAGGATAAATAATGGCAACAACTTTAAGATTAGATTATGATAGAGCATCTGCACAAGCAAGAATTGTTGAAGCTAATGCTGATGCAATTAATAGAACTTTACAAAACTTATTAGCAGAAGTTGAAGCTAATGTTGGTAATAATAACGTATGGTCAGGTGTTTCTGCTCGTGAATTCTTAGATAAATGGAATAATTGTGCAGATAGTTTTAATAGTTTTGTTAATCATATTAGAACTATTCAACAAAAAATTGATTATACTTCAACAGAAGTTTCTACATTTGATCAACAAATGTAATCAAGATGTATTGCATGTTTATGCAATACATAGTAAATGGAGAAGGACTTTTCTCTATTTACTATGTATTGAATATAAGGGAGTGATAAGATGGCGATTACAAAGGCTTCACAAGTTTTAGATATTGAAAAGGTTTATGCCGCTCTTGAATTTTTGGATGAGGCAGCAAATTATTTGAAAATAGCATATGATAAGACAAAAATTGCAAAGGCATATTCAAGTAATGATGTATTTGATTTAAATAATGGTGGGAATAAAATACCCCAAAAGGCAAATGACTTGCTTGTGACACTAGATAATTTAATAATTCAAGTACAAGATTTGAAACTTCAAGTATTAGCAAGAGCAAAAAAAATTTATCAAAGCGAATATAATGAGTATCAAAATTATTTAAAAACAAAAGGAGACTAGAAAATGGCAGGAAATAGTATTAATATAAATCTTAATATTTTTAAACAAGCTCCCGATTATTATGATGATGCTTATTCAGCAATCAAAAAGTCAATATCATCTTTAGCATCTTATGAGCAAAGAATAGATAAATCTAAATTTACAGATCGAACAACTGAATTTAATGCAAGATATAATCAAATAGCCGATAATACTAAAGTAGCAAGAAATAATGCTAATGGATTAGAGGAGTTATGCAAAGATGTTATTAAAGAAGTAGAAAAACACTTAAAAGATACTGGTGGCAATATTTATGGTAATTTAAGTATTGATACATCAGCATTAAGTGATACTGTTGTGGCTGCTTCGACTGGATCAGTTGTTGGTGATTATGAAAAAACCACATGGTGGGATTCGGTAGGAGATTTTTTTAGAGATACAGGATTTGGCGAAGTGCTTCAATCAATAGTCGCAACCGTTGTAGAAGTTTTATCTAGTTTATTACAAGGTCTTGCTAAAATTGTTGAAGGAATAATTGATGCCGTAGCGGGTTTAACAAGTCTTTTAGTAATTGGAGGCGCTTCTTTATTAAATCTTTTTGGAGCGAGCTTTGATGTCGCTAAAATCAAATCTGACTGGATGACTTGGATTGGAACAGACTGGGTCGGTAGTGGTGTAAACTGGTTTTATGAAAATACTGGCTTTGGTAAATGGCTTGGTGATTATGGTATTATTCATGGTACTCTTGCTGAAGATATAATCGTAGGTGTCGGAACGTGGGTAGGAATAATAGGAATATCAATCTTAACGTTTGGAGCAGGAACTCCAGCCGCATTAGTCCCAGCGCTAAGCTCTGTTGGTGTATCGGGAACGACCATTACAGCTGCAACCGCAGGTATTATGGGATTTGGTTCCGGACTCGAAGGAGCATATGCATCTGGTAAAAGTTATATGGCCGGTATGGGTATAGGTGCCTTAAAAGGAACTTTTGATGCGCTTACAGGTAGAGCAATAGGTAAGGTAACAAATGGTTTTATGATAGCTGCAAAAAATGGTTATTTTATTACTCAAATGCAATCTGGTAATATTTTGAAGGTTACACATAATGGTAAAACAGGTTGGAAACAAGCATGGAAAGTTATGTATGGTAGTGCAGATGATGTTCTTGGTGGAGCTGCCAAAAGTGGTGGTTCTACGGCGCTAGTTCCATTTGATCCTAAAATCGGCGCTGCTATAGTTCCATCAGTAGGCGCCACAAGTACTGCATTAGTTCCTATTGGTACTCAAGCTCTTGTTGGCCCAATCCTGGGTAGCGCTTCCGTTTTACCTGGTGTAACGCAAGGAATTCTTACATTAGGGCAAATTGCGGCTGGAACAGCGGCGGGAACGACTATAATGGCTTTGACTGAGCTTGGTAGCAAGGGAACCATAGTAGATTTGGGAACTCCTAATAGTACTGGAACCCCAGGTATAACCGTACCGGATAATAATCCGGATGATAATCCTAATCCAAATAAACCAAATAGTAATCCGGGAGATATTGGTAATAATCCAGATGACTCAGGATCAGGTTTAGATCCGTTACCACCAGATGATGGTGATAAACCAATTCAAAATTTACCAGAACCTGATGATGTGCCAAATGATTCAGGTACATTAAATCCAGATAATGGCAATAATTCAAATAATGGTTCAAATGGTGATAACAACAATAACAATGGTAGTGATAATAATCAACCATCTGATGATAATTTGATTCCAGATAATTCTGGTTCAGAAAATCAAAATCCAAATGATTCGACTGATGAAAAGCCAACTGAAGGCGAAGACTCAAAAGATGAAAATCCTAGTGATGAAGATATAGAACCCGATGATGAACTTGTTGACACACCAGAAGAAGATGAACCTACTAATAATGAAGATTCTGATGATGAAACGCTTGAAGATTTGGTTCCTCCAGAAGATATTTTACCTAGTGAAGGAAAAGATCCAAATATTACGTTTGTAAATGTAGGACCAGCTACGGTAGATGTAACTCCTAGTGTTTCAAGCGGATCAAATTTTGGAGCTGGAAGTGGCATCGTCGGTGGCGGAGTAACAAATTCTGGTAGTAGCGGAAGTGTTGAGTTTATGGATCATACAACTGGTGAAATCGATGTAAATAAGGAAGAACCAATATATACTTTTGAGAGTATGGAACCAACATTTGAACTTCCTGAATTAGATGAAATTATATTGGAACCTTTGGGTAGCGAAAATCTAACCACGTCGGTAGGCACACCAATCGAAACTATTGATGTATCAAGTTTAACTGACTTATCCCAAGGACAACCTGAATATGATACTTCAATGTTGGGTATGGGTGGTCTAACGTTTGGAACCGCAGCAGCTTCAATGTACGGAGCGTCTCGAAGAAATGAAGACAAAGATAAAGTCGAAAAAGAACAAGTAAAAACTGAATTAAAAGATAACAACGAAAGAATTGATGAAATTTAACCAAAATAATTTGGATTAAATAAATATAAAAAGGAGGATATTATGGAAGACAGATTTTTACCAATTGGTACAGTGGTACTACTTAAAGGTGGTAAAAAGAGAGTTATGATCATTGGCTTCTGTGCGATGACTAAAGAAAAAGAAGGAAAAATATTTGATTATAGTGGATGCATCTATCCTGAAGGGTTAATGGCATCTAATCAAACGTGTATGTTTGACCATAGTCAAATTGAAAAAATCTTTTTCAAAGGTTTAGTAGATGAGGAAGAAACTGAATTTAAAAACAAACTTAATAGTTTAATTGATCAATTTGGTTCAATGAATAGTACAACTCCACAAGCATAAAAAAATTAAACAAAGATGACGAAAGTCATCTTTTTTCATTTTATAAATTTATTTTCATATCTTTTAAACGGAGGATAAAATGAATTTTGATTATAATTTTGGAAATGATTTTTATAAGTACTATGGAAATGAAGGATGGAAATGCACAAAATATAAAATAATGGCGCCTGCTCAATCTCAAGAAAACCAACCGGGCATGGAATATTTAATGGCCCCAGAACCAATTTTTGATAATCCTAATTATCAAGGAAGTTGTAAATTGCAGGACAAAATAGCAATAATTACAGGTGGTGATAGCGGCCTAGGCCGGGCAGCCGCAATAGCATTTGTTAAAGAAGGAGCTAAAGTGGTAATCCCTTACTACAATGAAGATAAAGATGCAATAGATACTAAACATTATATTGAATGCTTGGGTGGAGAGTGTCTATTGCTACCTGGTGATATTTCTGATAAAAACTTTTGTAAAACTATTGTTAATGAAACAATTAAAAAATATTCCAAGATAGATATCTTAGTTAATAATGCCGGAGTTCAATATCAGCAAGATAATTTTGAGGATATTAGTGATGAGCAATTTGATAAAACAATGAAAGTAAATTTATACGGAATGTTTTATTTAACTAAAGCTGTATTACCGTATTTAAAAAGCGGATCTTCAATAATTAATTTAAGTTCAGTGACAACTTTTTATGGTGACCCTCAATTAATCGATTATGTTATGACAAAAGGTGCAATAGTAGGATTTACTAGAGCTTTAGCAAGAAATTTAGCATTAAAAAATATTAGAGTAAATGCTATAGCACCAGGATTCTTTTGGACCCCGTTACAGCCTGCATGCTGGGAAGCTAATAAAATTCCATCACTGGGTTCTGATTCTGCAATGCGCAGAGGTGCTATGCCTTATGAATTAGCACCGACCTTCGTTTTTTTAGCATCTGACGACTCTAGTTTTATGACTGGGCAAGTCATTCATAATAACGGTGGGCAGGTAATGGGGTAATTAAAAAAAGATGGCATCGCTGAAGTGATAATATAAAAGTGGACACATAAAAAGATGTGGTCCACTTTTTTGTTATAATAAAATAAGGAGATGATAAAAATGCGAGGAAGACCCAAAGGAGGAACAAATAAATTTTGGACTAAAGAA